>JBIQJS010000027.1:0-37497 GCA_044507405.1 Rubrivivax sp.
CCACCGTCAAGGTGACGGGCGGCCAGCGCATCGACCTGCTGGGCGTGAAGAAGGAAGACCTCGTCAACGTCTGGCGCGACATCGGCATGCCCTCGGGCCACGCCTACGCGAAGGCGCTGCGCACGGTGAAGACCTGCGTGGGCAGCGAGTGGTGCCGCATGGGCACGCAGGACAGCACGCAGATGGGCAAGGACCTGGAGCGCGCGATGTGGCGCATGTACGCGCCGCACAAGGTGAAGTTCGCCGTCTCGGGCTGCCCGCGCAACTGCGCCGAGTCGGGCATCAAGGACGTCGGCATCATCGGCGTCGACTCCGGCTGGGAGATGTACATCGGCGGCAATGGCGGCATCAAGACCGAGGTGGCGCACTTCCTCGTCAAGCTCAAGACGGCCGAAGAGGTGCTCGAGTACACCGGCGCCTTCTGCGAGCTCTACCGCCAGGAAGGCTGGTACCTGGAGCGCACGGTGCACTTCGTGAACCGCGTGGGCCTGGACTACATCAAGAAGCGCATCCTCGACGACCACGAAGGCCGCAAGGCGCTGTGGGCACGGCTGCAGTTCGCCCTCGACGGCGAGCCCGATCCGTGGTTCGAGTTCGACAAGGCCAAGGTGGACACCCGCCAGTTCGAGCCCGTGCAGACCGTCTGACCCTCATCCCTACGCGAACCCCATGCCCAACTGGACCCAGATCTGCCGCATCGACGACATCATCCCGCTCGGCGCTCGCCGCGTGACGCGCGCGCAGGGTGCGCCGGTGGCCGTCTTCCGCACGCAGGACGACCGCATCTACGCCCTGCTCGACCGCTGCCCGCACAAGGGCGGCCCGCTCAGCCAGGGCATCGTCTTCGGCACGAGCGTCGCCTGCCCGCTGCACAACATGAACATCGGCCTGGACGATGGGCTGGTGAAGGAGCCCGACGAAGGCTGCGTGCCGCGCTTCGCGGTCAAGGTCGAGGGCGGCGTGATCCACCTCGACGCCGACGAACTCGCCTCGCTCGGCACCGACCTGCCGCTGCCGGTCGCCGGCCCCTGCGCCACGCGCGGCGCCATCGGGGGCGGCCAGGTGATCGAGGTGCACACGCCCCACACCGCCTGACATGAAAACACCCCCACGTCGCTACGCTCCTGCCCCCCGAGGGGGCTGTCAGTGGCTTCGGGCGGCCGGGCGCCACTGACATGGCCGACACCCGCTCGACCTGCCCGTACTGCGGCGTCGGCTGCGGCGTCATCGTCGAAAGCGACGGCACGCAGATCACCGGGGTGCGCGGCGACCCGGAGCACCCGGCCAACTTCGGCCGGCTGTGCACCAAGGGCAGCACGCTGCACCACACCGCCTCGCGGCCCATCACGCTGCAGGCACGGCTGCTGCAGCCCGCGCGCCGTGCCACGCGTGGCGACACGCCCCGGCCCATCGCCTGGAACGAGGCGCTGGCGCTCACCGCCGACACCTTCGCGCGCACGATCCGCCAGCATGGCGCCGATGCCGTGGGCTTCTACATCTCGGGCCAGCTGCTCACCGAGGACTACTACGTCTTCAACAAGCTGGCCAAGGGGCTCATCGGCACCAACAACGTCGACACCAACTCGCGCCTGTGCATGAGCAGTGCGGTGGCCGGCTACAAGGCCACGCTCGGCGCCGACGCACCGCCCGCCTGCTACGACGACGTGCGCCACGCGACCACGCTCTTCATCACCGGCTCCAACACCGCCTACGCGCACCCCATCCTCTTTCGCCGCATCGAGGACGCCAGGCGCGCCAACCCGGCGATGCGCGTGATCGTGGCCGACCCGCGCCGCACCGAGACGGCCGAGTTCGCCGATCTCTACCTGCCCATCCAGCCCGGCACCGACGTGGCGCTCTACCACGGCATGCTGCACGTGATGCTGTGGGAGGGCCTGACCGACGCGGCCTACATCGCCGCGCACACCACCGGCTTCGAGGCCTTGCGCAACCGGGTGCGCGACTACACGCCCAGGGAGGTCGCGCGCCTGTGCGGCATCCCCGAAGACGCCCTGATCCAGGCGGCCCGCTGGTTCGCCGCGGCAGACGGCCGCACGCTCTCGCTCTACTGCCAGGGCCTGAACCAGAGCGCGAGCGGCACCGACAAGAACGCCGCGCTCATCAACCTGCACCTGGCCACCGGCCAGATCGGCAAGCCCGGCGCCGGGCCCTTCTCGCTCACCGGCCAGCCCAACGCCATGGGCGGGCGCGAGGTGGGCGGCCTGGCCAACCTGCTGAGCGCCCACCGCGACCTGGCCAATGCCGAGCACCGCGCCGAGGTGGCTCGCCTGTGGGGCGTGGCCGACGTGCCCGCTGCGCCGGGCAAGACGGCGGTGGAGATGTTCCAGGCCGCAGCCGACGGGCAGATCAAGGCGCTGTGGATCGCCTGCACCAACCCCGCCCAGTCGATGCCCGACCAGGCGACGGTGCGCCGCGCGCTCGAACGCGCCGAGTTCGTGGTCGTGCAGGAGGCGTACTCCACCACCGCCACCTGCGCCTACGCCGACCTGCTGCTCCCGGCCACCACCTGGGGCGAGAAGGACGGCACGGTGACGAACAGCGAGCGCCGCATCAGCCGCGTGCGCCCGGCGATCACGGCGCCTGGCCAGGCGCGCGACGACTGGCGCATCGTGGTCGACGTGGCCCGCCGGCTCGAAGCCCAGCTGCGCCCCGGGCAGCCGACGCTCTTCCCCTACGACACACCCGAGGCGGTGTGGAACGAGCACCGCGAGAGCACCCGCGGTCGCGACCTCGACATCACCGGGCTGAGCTACGCGCAGCTGGCGCAGGCGCCCGCCCAATGGCCGTATCCCGCCGGGGCGACCGAGGGCAAGGCCCGGCTGTATGAAGACGGCGTCTACCCCACCGCCGACGGCCGCGCCAGGTTCGCCGACGTGGCCCACGAGCCGGTGGCCGAGCCGCGCGATGCCCGCTACCCGTTCTCGCTCACGACGGGGCGCCTGCGCGACCAGTGGCACGGCATGAGCCGCACGGGCACCATCGGCCGCCTCTTCGGCCATGTGCCCGAGCCGGTGATCGAGATGAACGCGCAGGACCTGCAGCGCCTGCGCCTGGCCGAGGGCGACCTGGTGCACGTGACCTCGCGGCGCGGCACGGTGATCCTGCCCGTGCAGGCAAGCGAGCAGGTCGCACCCGCCCAGGCCTTCATCGCCATGCACTGGGGGGAGGAGTTCCTCGGCGGCAGCAGCGGCACGGGATCGCGCACCCACGGCGTGAACGCGCTCACCACCTCGGCCTATTGCCCGAGGTCCAAGCAGCCCGAGCTCAAGCATGCGGCGGTGAAGGTGCTCAAGGCCGAGCTGCCGTGGCGGCTGCTGGCGATGGCCTGGCTGCCCGAAGAGCGCGCGCTGCTCGCGCGCGAAGCGCTCAAGCCGCTCATGGGCACCTTCGCCCACGCGAGCTGCGTGCCCTTCGGCCGCGAACGCACCGGCGTGCTGTTCCGCGCCGCGGCGTACGAAGCGCCGCCGGACGAGCTGCTGCTGCGCATCGAAGGGCTGCTCGGGCTGAACGGCGCCGAGGTGCTGCGCTACGCCGACAAGCGCCGCGGCCAGCGCCGCAGCATGCGCCTCGTGCGCCAGGGCGAACACGCGCGGCTCGACGGCTTCGTGCTCGCGGGCGATGCGAGCGCCGAGAGCTGGGTCAAGCCGCTGCTGCAGGACGAACTGCCGGCACAGGCCTATGGCCGCCTGCTGCTGGTGCCCGGCGCACGCGCACCGGTTGCGGTGCAGGCGCGGGGTCGCCAGGTCTGCACCTGCTTCAACGTGGCCGAGCCCGAGATCCGTTCGACCCTCGGAGCCTGCCAGGGCAACGCCGACCAGCAGCTCGCGCAACTGCAGGACACGCTGAAATGCGGCACGAATTGCGGCTCCTGCATCCCTGAATTGAAGCGCCTGGTGCGCGCACAACTCACGGCCGCCTGACAATTCGCGCCGCCCGGCCCGAGGGTGGCCCGGGTCTTGCGAATGCACAGGCAGGACGTACCCCATGAGCATCAGCCACTACATCAAGGACATCGGCCGCGGCAAGGAAGGCGCGCGGGCGCTCAAGCGCGACGCGGCACACGACCTCATGAGCCAGGTGCTCGATGGCCAAGTCACCGACCTCGAGCTCGGCGCCTTTGCGATGGCCATGCGCATCAAGGGCGAGACCATCGACGAGACCGCCGGCTTCCTGCAGGCCGCCACCGAGCGCTGCCTGCCGATCGCCACCCCCAGCCCGGCCGTCGTGCTGCCCTCCTACAACGGCGCGCGCAAGCTGCCCAACCTCACCCCGCTGCTCGCGCTGCTGCTCGCGCAGGAAGACATTCCCGTGCTCGTGCACGGCATGCCCGAGGACCCGGGCCGCGTCACCACCGCGGAGATCTTTCACGACCTCGGCCTGCCGGTCGCACGCGATGCCAGCGACGTCGCCCAGGCCTGGGCGCGGCGCGAGCCGGTGTACATCCGCACCGACGTGCTGTGCCCGCCGCTGGCGCGCCTGCTCGACGCGCGCTGGACGATCGGCTTGCGCAACTCGGGCCACACCGTCGCCAAGCTGCTCGACCCCTGCCCCGCCGGCAGCGCGATGCGCGTCGTCAACTACACCCATCCGGAATACGGCGTGATGCTCACCGGTTTCCTGCAGCACACGACCGCCAATGCGCTGCTGATGCGCGGCACCGAAGGCGAACCGGTCGCCGATCCGCGCCGCCTGCCCAGGCTCGACGTCTACATCGACGGCGAGCTGCGCAGCGAGCTCTCGGCGGCCGCGCACGACGGCGTGCTGCGCGAGCTGCCGGTGCTGCCGCGCACCTGCGACGCGGCCACCACCGCCATGTACATCCAGTCGGTCATCAGCGGCGAGAAGCCCGCGCCAGCGCCACTGGCGCGCCAGGTCGCCTGCCTGCAGGCGTCGCTCGAAGCGCTGGCCCACGCCCATCCCCAGGAAAAGACGGCATGAACACGACCCCCCTGCCCCACGTCACGCTCGTCGGCGCCGGCCCCGGCGACCCGGAACTCCTCACCGTGAAGGCGGTGCGCGCGATCCGCGCGGCCACCGTGCTGCTGGTGGACGACCTGGTGGGCGACCAGGTGCTGCGCTACGCGCGCAAGAGCACGCGCATCGTGCGCGTGGGCAAGCGCGGCGGGTGCGCGAGCACGCCGCAGGCCTTCATCGAGAAGCTCATGGCCGCCGAGGCGCTCAAGGGCGAGCGCGTGGTGCGCCTCAAGGGCGGCGACCCCTTCGTCTTCGGTCGCGGCGGCGAAGAGGTGGAGCACCTGCGCGCGCTCGGCATCGAGGTCTCGGTCGTCAACGGCATCACCTCGGGGCTCGCCGCCGCGACCTCGCTCCAGGTGCCGCTCACGCACCGCGACCATGCACACGGCGTGATCTTCGTGACCGGCCACGCCAAGGAGCACGGCCGCTCGCCCGACTGGGCCACGCTCGCGGCCGCGGCGGCGCAGGGCCTCACCCTCGTGATCTACATGGGCGTGGCGCAGGCCGGCTCGCTGCAGCAGGGGCTGCTCGAAGGGCTGGGCGCCGCCACGCCGGTGGCGGTGGTGCAGCACGCGACGCTGCCGCACCAGCGGCACGCGGTGGGCACGCTCGGCGACCTGCCCGGCCTCATCGAGCGCGGGGGCCTGGGCAGCCCGGCCATCATCGTGGTGGGCGACGTGCTGCGCGGCCTGGCCGCGTTGCCCCTCGAAAGAGGGGACGAACGCGCCGCCTGAGGCGGCCTGCGCCACCATAATCCCCCGCCACAAAGTGGAGGGGGAACCATGATCGAACTCGACAAGCTCAATCGGCTCACCGAATCGCACGGCGAGCTGCGGCCCGGCCACGGCATGATCAGTGGCGTGATCGCGCTGGTGCTCGCGATGCTGTGCTTCCTGGGCGTGCTGGCCTTCCACTTCCCCGAGTACCTCACCACGCCCGAGCTGCGCAAGTCGTACAACGTGGACATCATCCGCAAGGTGATGCTCTCCGCGCTCGTGGTCTCGGGCTCGCTCTCGCTCTTCAACATCATCCGCGGCCGCGCGCGCTGGCTGGCGGTGGCGTCGTTCCTCATCGTGGCGGCCACCGTGCTCTTTGGGGCGCACTCGGTGCCCGTGGACCCGAACTTCCCCGACAACACGCCCTACATCGGCCTCGACTGGTTCATCCTCGACCTGCTGGGCTCCACGCTCATCTTCGTCTTCATCGAGAAGATGTGGGCGCTGCGCCGCGACCAGCCGGTCTTCCGGCCCGAGTGGCAGACCGACATGCACCACTTCATCGTGAACCACATGGTGGTGGGCTTCATCCTGCTCGCCACCAACCTGCTGGTGCACAAGCTCTTCGGCTGGGCGGCGCACGACGGCATCCGGGGCTTCGTCGCGGGGCTCAACTTCTGGGTGGCGCTCTTCCTCATCGTCCTCGTGGCGGACCTGGTGCAGTACTGGACGCACCGTGCGTATCACGAGATCCCGATGCTGTGGCGCCTGCATGCGGTGCACCACAGCGTGAAGAGCATGGACTGGCTGGCCGGCTCGCGCCAGCACATCCTGGAGCTGCTCATCACCCGCACGCTGGTGCTCGCGCCCATCTACGTGCTCGGCTTCGACAAGCACGTGATCGACGCCTACATCGTGATCGTGGGCTTCCAGGCCGTCTTCAACCACGCCAACGTGAGCGTGCGCCTGGGGCCGCTGCGCTACCTCATCGTCACGCCCAACTTCCACCATTGGCACCACTCGCAGGACGACGAGGCGATCGACAGGAACTACGCGGCGCACTTCGCCTTCCTCGACCACCTCTTCGGCACCGCGGTGAAGTCCGACCGCGAATGGCCGGCGCAATACGGCGTGGTGGGCGACTACGTGCCCAACGGCTTCTGGAAGCAGGTGAAGTTCCCGTTCACCTGGAAGGGCTGAGGCACCCGGCCCCGATGGAGCGATACGACGCGGTCGTGATCGGCGCCGGCGCGGCCGGGCTGTTCTGTGCCGGCATCGCCGGCCAACGCGGGCTGAAGGTGCTCGCGCTCGACCACAGCGAGCGCATCGCCGAGAAGATCCGCATCTCGGGCGGGGGCCGCTGCAACTTCACCAACCGCGACATCGGGCCGGGCAACTTCCTCTCGGCGAATCCGCACTTCTGCCGCTCCGCCCTCGCGCGCTACACGCCGCAGGATTTCATCGCGCTGGTGCAGCGCCACCGCATCCCCTGGCACGAGAAGCACAAGGGCCAGCTCTTCTGCGACGAATCGGCCGACGACATCATCGCCATGCTGCTGCGCGAATGCGACCAGGGCGGCGTCACCCGCCGGCACGGCTGCGCGGTGCAGGCGGTGCGCAGCCTGGGCGACGGCGGGTTCGAACTCGACACCGACCATGGCAGCGTGCGCGCGGCGCAGGTGGTCGTCGCCACCGGCGGGCTCTCCATCCCGAAGATCGGCGCCACGGATTTCGGCCACCGCCTCGCCAGGCAGTTCGGTCACAGCCTCGTCGAGACCCGGCCGGCGCTGGTGCCGCTGACCTTCGATGCCACCGCCTGGGCGCCCTTTTCAGCGCTGTCCGGACTGTCGCTGCCGGTCGACATCCGCACCGGCCCGGCCAAGGGCGGCGGGCGCTTCCTGGAAGACCTGCTCTTCACGCATCGGGGCCTCAGCGGCCCGGCGGTGCTGCAGATCTCGAGCTTCTGGCAGCCCGGCACCCCCATCGTCATCGACCTCGCGCCGCAGGAAGACCTGGCTGCGCGGCTGCTGCAGGCCAAGGCCGGCTCGAAGCGCAAGCTCCAGACCGAACTGGCCGCCCTGCTGCCGCAGCGCCTGGCGGAAAGCTGGCTCTCGCGCCATCCGGCGCTGCAGGAGCGGCCGCTCGCGGAAGCGCGCGACCGCGACCTGCAGGCCCTGGCGCACAGCCTCTCGGCCTGGGCGCTGATGCCCTCCGGAACCGAGGGCTACCGCAAGGCCGAGGTCACGGCTGGTGGCGTGGACACCCGTGAGCTGAGCTCCCAGAGCATGGAAAGCCGCCGCGTCCCGGGGCTGCATTTCATCGGTGAGGTGGTCGACGTGACCGGCTGGCTCGGCGGTTACAACTTCCAGTGGGCCTGGGCGAGCGCCGCCGCCTGCGCCCAGGCGCTGCGCACCGAGGGTCAGAGCACCCACTAACCTCGCTTGCAAGCCCGGATTCGCTGGCTATAATCGCCGTCTTTGCTGGCAAAACCCGCGTGTCGATTCGCTCTTGCGACCGCAGGCAGGATTCCGGAACCTCCTCCTGCTGGCCCGAGTGAACACCGAGCGCACAACCCCTGGATCTATGACTTCTATTCGCGTCAAAGAAAACGAGCCGTTCGACGTGGCCCTGCGCCGCTTCAAGCGCACGATTGAAAAGCTGGGCCTGCTGACCGACCTGCGCGCCCGCGAGTTCTACGAGAAGCCCACGGCCGAACGCAAGCGCAAGAAGGCTGCCGCCGTGAAGCGCCACTTCAAGCGCATCCGCAGCATGCAGCTGCCCAAGCGCCTGTACTGATCCACCCGGATCCCCGGCAAAGCCCGCACCCTGCGGGCTTTGTCGTTTCTACCTCCTGGAGAGCCGCGCCATGAGCCTGAAGGACCAGATCAACGAAGACATGAAGAGCGCCATGCGCGCCAAGGATGCGGCGCGCCTGCTCACCATCCGCGGCCTGATGGCAGCCATGAAGCAGAAGGAAGTCGATGAGCGCGTGACGCTCGACGACGCCGCGGTCATCGCGATCGTGGACAAGCTCATCAAGCAGCGCAAGGATTCGATCAGCCAGTTCGCCGCCGCCGGCCGCACCGATCTGGTCGAGAAGGAAACCGCCGAACTGCAGGTGCTGGAGGCCTACCTGCCGGCGCGCATGAGCGCCGAGGAGATCACCGCCGAAGTGGCGAAGATCGTGGCCGAGCTCGGCGCCACCGGCCCCGGCGACATGGGCAAGGTCATGGGCGCGGTGAAGGCGAAGCTGGCCGGCAAGGCCGACATGGCGCTCGTCTCGGCCGCGGTCAAGCAGGCGCTCGCGCGCTGAGGAGGTCAGGCGATGAATGCTCCGCACGTGATGCCCGTGGCGCCCGACGTGTGCGTCGCCCCCCAGCTCGAGCCGGCCGCCATGGCCTGGGCCGCGCAGAACGGATTCAAGAGCGTGATCAACAACCGGCCCGATTTCGAAGGCGGCCCCGACCAGCCCACGAGCGCGGCCATCGAAGCTGCGGCACGCGCGGCTGGCCTCGAATACGCCTTCCTGCCGGTCAACGGCGGCTACCAGTCGCCCGAGGAGATCGAGCGCTTCGCCGAGCTGCTGCGCACGATGCCGCGGCCCATCCTCGCCTTCTGCCGCTCGGGCACCCGCTCGGGCAAGCTCTACCAGGCCGCCACGCAACTCTGACGCCGGGGCGCCCTGCCCCGGCCTGCCCCGCATCGGAAAAGACCCGTGGCGCATCCGACCCGGATCGGGTCTGATGGCGCCGCCGCCAGGCGTGCCCACCGGCATGCCGGCCTCCCACCCTTCGGCAACCCCTCGGAGAGTCCCGTGTCCCTACTCCTGTCCCTGTCCAGGGCCATCGACCGCGTGAGCGAGTTCATCGGCCGCTGGCTTGCGTGGCTCGTGCTCGCGGCCGTGCTCATCAGCGCCGCGAACGCCGTGGTGCGCAAGGCCTTCAACTTCAGCTCCAACGGGCTGCTCGAGATCCAGTGGTACCTCTTCGCGGCGATCTTCCTGCTGGCCGCCGGCTACACGCTGCTGCGCCAGGAGCACGTGAAGATCGACGTGATCGCCGGACGCTTCTCCAAGCGGGTGCAGGTGTGGATCGAGATCGTGGGGCTCACCTGCTTCCTGCTGCCCTTCGCGGTCATCGTGTTCTGGATGGTGATCCCGCTCGTGATCAACGCCTACACGAGCGGCGAGGTGTCGTCCAACGCGGGCGGGCTGATCCGCTGGCCGGTCTATGCGCTGCTGCCGCTCGGCCTCGCGCTGCTGGCGATCCAGGCCATTTCCGAGCTCATCAAGCGCGTGGCCTTCCTCAAGGGCATCGGCCCCGATCCGCTGCACAAGGCGGTCGCCAAGACGGCCGAGGAAGAGCTGGCCGAGCTGCTCAAGAAGGAAGTCGCTGCGCGTGAAGCCGCCACCAAGGGGAGCGCGACATGATCGAGTTCATCACCGCGAACATGGCGCCGATCATGTTCACCTCGCTGATCGTGTTCCTGCTCTTCGGGTACTCGGTGGCGTTCTCGCTTGCGGCCTGCGGCCTCTTCTTCGGCTTCGTCGCGATCGAGCTCGGCGTGCCCGGCATGGCGTCGCTGATGCAGGCCTTGCCGCTGCGCATCTTCGGGATCATGCAGAACGACACGCTGCTCGCGATCCCGTTCTTCACGTTCATGGGCCTCATCCTCGAGCGCTCGGGCATGGCCGAAGACCTGCTCGACACGGTCGGCCAGCTCTTCGGCCCGATCCGCGGGGGCTTGGCCATCGCGGTCATCCTGGTGGGCGCCATGCTCGCCGCGACCACCGGCGTGGTGGCGGCCTCGGTGATCTCCATGGGCCTGATCTCGCTGCCCATCATGCTGCGCTACGGCTATGACCGGCGCCTGGCGGGCGGCGTGATCGCCGCCTCGGGCACGCTCGCGCAGATCATCCCGCCCTCGCTGGTGCTCATCGTGATGGCCGACCAGCTCGGCAAGAGCGTCGGCGACCTGTACAAGGGCGCCTTCCTGCCCGGCTTCATGCTTACCGGCCTGTACCTGCTCTACGTGGTCGGGCTGGCGGTGCTGCGGCCGAAATGGGTGCCGGCGCTGCCGCCCGAGGCCCGCACCATCCGCGAGGCGGATGGTTCGGCCGGCCTGCCCTCGCTGCTCGTGCTGGCGGTCGTGTCCACCGCCTGCGCCATCGCCTACGCGCAGACGCGGCCCGCCAGCACCCCCACCGACGAGCTGATCGTCGTCTCGATGTGCGTGGGCGTGGGCGCGGCCTTCGTGCTGGCCGTCATCAACAAGGTGCTGCGCCTCGGCCTGCTCTCGAACATCGCCGAGCGCGTGACCTTCGTGCTGATCCCGCCGCTGGCGCTGATCTTCCTCGTGCTCGGCACCATCTTCCTCGGCATCGCCACGCCCACCGAAGGCGGCGCGATGGGCGCCACGGGTGCGCTCGTGATGGCGCTCGTGCGTCGCCGCATCGATCTCAAGCTCCTGCGGCAGGCGATGGACTCGACCATGAAGCTCTCGTGCTTCGTGCTCTTCATCCTGATCGGCTCCACCGTCTTCAGCCTGTCGTTCCAGGGCGTGGACGGCCCGATCTGGGTGGAGCACCTGCTGGGCGGGCTGCCCGGCGGCCAGGTCGGCTTCCTGATCGTGGTGAACATCCTGATCTTCGTGCTCGCGTTCTTCCTCGATTTCTTCGAGCTCGCGTTCATCGTGGTGCCGCTCCTGGCACCGGTGGCGCAGTCGCTGGGCATCGACCTCGTGTGGTTCGGCGTGCTGCTGGCGGTCAACATGCAGACCTCCTTCATGCACCCGCCCTTCGGCTTTGCGCTCTTCTTCCTGCGCAGCGTGGCGCCGCACGAGGACTACACCGACAAGGTGACGGGCCAGCGCGTGGCACGCATGACCACGAGCCAGATCTACTGGGGCGCGGTGCCCTTCGTCGTCATCCAGCTGGTGATGGTCGGCATCCTCATCGCCTTCCCGGGCCTCGTGACCGGTGGGCTCGGACAGCAGAAGACCATCGATGCCGACAAGGCCTTCCAGGAGCTGCGCCTGCGCGAGGACGAGAGCGCCGGCCCGCCGTCGGCCGCCCCTTCAGCGTCGGACGTGCTGCCCGAGGCAGCGTCCACGCCCGCCGCCCCGGCGACGCAGCAGGAAGACCTGCACGTGGACGACGACCCGATGAAGGCGCTGCAGGACGCGATGCGCGCCGACCGGAAGAAGTAGCAGCGCGCGTCAGAGCAGCTGGAACGCCGCGATGGCCACGAGCGTGGGGCCCGCGGCGGCGAGGAAAAGGCCCCCGGCGTTGATCGCGCCGTCGCGGAACGTGCCCCGCAGGATGGAGTAGCCCGCCGGGTTGGGCGCGTTGGCGATGACCGTGAGGCCGCCTCCGGTCACGGCGCCGGCGACCAGCGCGTACTTGAACTCGTCGGTCAGGCCCTCGACCAGCGAGCCGAGGTAGGTGAGCGCCGCGTTGTCGGTCACGGCCGTGAGGGCCGTGGCCGCATAGAACACCTGCTGAGAGCTCATCTTCATCAGGAGGTCCTGCAGCCACCACTGCTGCTGCCCGCCCAGCACCACCAGCCCGGCGAGGAAGAACGACACCAGCAGCGCCTCGCGCAGGATCAGCGCATCGTGGTGCCGCGGGTAGGCGCGTGCGTAGCCGATGAAGAAGAGCAGCAGGCCCATGAAGATGGCCGGGTGGTGCGCGAAGGCGACGATGCCCACGAGGAAGAGCGCGCTCACGACCATGGCGGTGGCGGGCGGGCCGCTGCGGTCGGGCTTGTTGGCGCCTTCGGGCGTGGCGCGCAGCAGGTGGCGCGCGAAGAGCAGCGTCACGACCGTGGCGTTGAGCACCACGGCGACGGCCGCCTTCCAGCCGAAGTGCGTGAGCATGAAAGGCGTGTCCCAGTGCCACTTGGCCGCGACCATGAGCACCGGCGGCGCGGCGAACGAGGTGAGCGTGCCGCCGATGGAGACGTTGACGAAGAGCACGCCGAGCGTCGCGTACTTGAGCCGCTCGGGCAGCGGCACGTTGAAGACGCGGTCGCGCAGCGTGAGCGCGGCCAGCGTCATCGCCGCCGGCTCCGTGACGGCCGAGCCCATGAGCGGCAGCGCCACGAGCGCGAGCCAGTACACCGCCATCGAACGCGGCAGCGGCATCAGCCGCGCGAGCACGTTCACGATCACCGAGGCGAGCTTGAGGATGGGCTTGCTGCCGGCCACCACCATGATCGCGAAGACGAAGAGCGGCTCGGTGAAGTTGCGGCTGTCGATGTAGGCCGTGGCCTCGGCGTGCCCCTGCGCCGCGAAGAGAAACAGCACCAGCACCAGCGCCCAGAAGCCGAACACCACCTCCACTTCGGACAGCAGGTGGAAGACGCCCTCGTGCGCCGGGTAGCGGTGGGCGAGGCGTGCGAAGACGCTGGTCGAGAAGGTGTGGAGCAGCGCCACGGCGAAAAGCGCGGCAGCCACGATCTGGACGGTGGTCGGTGTCATCGGGCGCGACCTTACACGAGGGCCATGAAAAAGCCCCGCCAAGGCGGGGCTGCGACAACGCGAGCGCGCAGGCTCAGAGCTTCATGCCCTGCATGAAGTTGTCGAAGCCGGCCTCGTTGAAACGGAACCAGAGGTTGGCATCGCGGCGGAAGACCGCGTAGTCCTCGTAGATCTTCTTCCACGCCGGGTTGCTCGCGCTCAGCTCGCCGTAGAGCGCCATGGCTTCCTTGAAGGAGCTTTCCATCACGTCCTTCGGGAAGCGGAAGAGCTTGGTGCCCTGCGCCACCAGCTGCTTGAGCGCCTCGGGGTTGCGGGCGTCGTAGCGGGCCTGCATGTGCACATGCGCATGCGAGGCGGCGGCTTGCAGCATGGCCTTGAACTCCGCCGGCAGACCTTCGTAGGCCTTGGAGTTGACGTACAGCGAGAGCTGCGGGCCGCCTTCCCACCAGCCGGGGTAGTAGTAGTTGGGCGCCACCTTGTTGAAGCCGAGCTTCAGGTCGTCGTACGGGCCGATCCACTCGGCCGCATCGATCGTGCCCTTCTCCAGCGCCTGGTAGATCTCGCCGCCGGGGATGTTCTGGGGCACGGCGCCGATGCGGGCCAGCACGGCACCGCAGAAGCCGCCCACGCGGAACTTCAGGCCCTTGATGTCGGCCACCGACTTGATTTCCTTGCGGAACCAGCCGCCCATCTGGGCGCCGGTGTTGCCCATCGGGAAGTTGACGATGTTGTAGTTGGCGTAGTACTCGCGCAGCAGCTTGAGGCCGTTGCCTTCGTACATCCAGGCGGTGGTCTGGCGGCTGTTGAGACCGAACGGGATCGTGCAGTCGAGCGCGAAGGTCGGATCCTTGCCGAAGAAGTAGTACGGCGCCGTGTGGGCCATCTCGACCGTGCCGGCCTGCACGCCGTCGACCACGCCGAACGGGGGGATCAGCTCGCCGCCGGCATGCACCGAGACCTGGAACTTGCCGCCCGACATCTCGCTCAGCGACTTCGAGAAGATCTCGGCGGTGCCGAAGAGGGTGTCCAGCGACTTGGGAAAGCTCGACGCCAGGCGCCAGCGGATCTGCTTGGAGTCGATGACCGCAGGGGCGGAAGCGGTCGCGGCCGCCGGCGCCGCCGGCTCGTCCTTCTTGCCGCAGGCCGCCAGCACACCCGCGCCGACCGCCACGCCCACCAGCCCCGCACCCCCGACGAAGGAACGTCGTTCCATGGATATCTCCTCAGTGTTGCCCTGTGACCAGGATCAGTGAAACGGGAATTCTAGGGACGGCCCCCAGGCCCCTTTCAAGGGGTTACCCGTGTGCTGCAGCGGTGTGCGCGGCGCACGCGCAACGCTGCAAGCCTCGCGTCAGGAACCGGCGACCTTCATGCGCTCGATGAGCACCGAGCCGATGGTCTTGGTGCCCATCGTGTAGGCGTCGGCGCCCACGGCGACGATGCGCTTGAACATGTCGCGCAGGTTGCCGGCGATGGTGATCTCGTGCACCGGGTAGGCGATGCGGCCGTTCTCCACCCAGAAGCCGGCAGCGCCGCGCGAATAGTCGCCGGTCACGTAGTTCACGCCCTGCCCCATGAGCTCGATCACGAAGAGGCCGCGGTGCAGCTTGCGCAGCATGGCGTCGAGGTCGTCGCCCGGCTGCGTGATGCGGCTCGTGAGCGTGAGGTTCTGCGATCCGCCGGCGTGGCCGGTGGTGCGCATGCCGAGCTTGCGGGCGGAGTAGCTGGAGAGGAAGTAGCCCTGCACCACCCCCGCCGTGACCACGTCGCGCACGCGGGTGACCACGCCTTCGTCGTCGAAGGGGGCGCTGCCCTTGGCGCCGCGGATGTGCGGGTCTTCGTGGATGTCGATGTGATCGGCCAGGACCTGCTGGCCGAGGCTGTCGAGCAGGAAGGACGACTTGCGGTAGAGGGAGCCACCGCTCGTGGCCTGCACGTACGCGCCGAGCAGGCCGGCTGCCAGCGTGGACTCGAAGAGCACCGGCACTTCGCAGGTCTTGATCTTGCGCGCGTTCAGGCGCGAGAGCGCACGCTCGGCGGCGTAGCGGCCCACGGCCTCGGGCGATGCGAGCGCCTCGGGCGCACGCATGGAGCTGTACCAGGCGTCGCGCTGCATGTCGTCGCCGTTGCGCCCGGGCACCGAGGCGATGGGCGCCACCGACAGCGAATGCCGCGAGCTCGCATAGCCACCGCGAAAGCCCCGCGTGTTGCCCGCGTAGAAGTGCGATTGCTGCGCCGAGACGCCGGCGCCTTCGGAATTGGTGATGCGCGCATCCACGCCCAGGGCTGCGGCTTCGCAGCGCAGCGCGAGCTCCGAGGCCTGCGCCGCCGTGATGTCCCACGGATGGAAGAGATCGAGGTCGAGCCGGGCCGCATCGCCGAGCGCGAGATCGGCCGCGTCAGGCAGGCCGGCGGCCGGGTCTTCGGCGGTGAAGCGTGCGATGTCGTACGCCGCGCGCACCGTCTGCTCGAGCGCGGCGGGGGAAAAATCGGAGGTGCTCGCGTTGCCGCGTCGCTGGCCGATGTAGACCGTGACCCCCATCGACTTGTCGCGGTTGCGCTCGACGTTCTCGATCTCGCCCTTGCGCACCGAGACCGACAGGCCGGCGCCCTCCGAGACTTCCACGCCGGCATCGCTTGCGCCCAGCGACTTGGCGATGGCCAGGGCGTCGTCCACGAGCTGGCGGAAGGTGTCCTGGGCGTACGAAAAGCCGTGATGTGAAGACAGCGAGGAGCTCATGCGCGGCGGCGTTCAGTGATGGGATGCTCGGACCGGAGCCGGCGTGCGGCGCTCTGCGGACAAGGCGGCGGCTATCATACCGGCGACCCATTTCACAGCCTCCCATGCGCCCGACTTCTGCCGACGACGACGGCCTTCCCGACGATCCCGAAGCAGGCCACGAGCGCCCCAGCAAGACGCAGCTCAAGAAGGAGATGCACGAGCTGCAGGCCCTGGGCGAAGCGCTCGCGGCCCTGCCCGATGACCGCATCGAGGGCCTGGACATCCCCGAGACCCTGCGTGACGCGGTGGCGCAGTACCAGCGCACCAGGTCGCACGAGGGCAAGCGCCGCCAGATGCAGTACATCGGCAAGCTGATGCGCAAGACCGATGTCGAGCCCATCCGCGAAGCCGTGGCCGCGATGCGCCTGGGCCGTGCCAAGGACGCGCTGGCGCTGCACGAGGCGGAGCGCTGGCGCGTGGAGCTGCTCGCCAGCGACGACGCCCTCACCCGCTGGATGGGCGAGCATCCGGCGAGCGACGTGCAGCAACTGCGCAGCCTCATCCGCGCGGCGCGCAAGGACGCGGCGGCCACGCCCGAGCAGCGCAACGGTCGCGCCTACCGCGAGCTCTTCCAGTTCATCAAGCAACACGCTGCCGACCATGACTGAGACGCCCCCCAGCCTCGACACCGTGCGCATCGGCCTCGTGTCGGTGAGCGACCGGGCCTCCACGGGCGTCTATGAAGACAAGGGCATCCCGGCGCTGAAGGACTGGCTCACGCGAGCACTGCGCAACCCCATCGTGTGGGAGGCGCGCCTCATCCCCGATGACGCCGCCGGCATCAGCGCCACGCTCGTCGAACTCGTGGACACGGCCAAGTGCGACCTCGTGCTCACCACCGGCGGCACCGGCCCCGCGCCGCGCGACGTGACGCCCGAAGCCACGCTCGCCATCGCGCACAAGGAGATGCCGGGCTTCGGCGAGCAGATGCGCCAGATCAGCCTGCGCTTCGTGCCCACCGCCATCCTGTCGCGGCAGGTGGCGGTGATCCGTGGCCGCGCGCTCATCGTCAACCTGCCCGGCCAGCCGAAGTCGATCGCCGAGACGCTCGAAGGCCTGCCTCAGGCACAGCCGCCGGTGCACGGCATCTTCGCCGCGGTGCCCTACTGCATCGACCTCATCGGCGGGCCCTACATCGAGACCGACGACGCCCTCTGCAAGGCCTTCCGGCCCAAGTCGGCGCAACGACCGCCGCCCCGCGGCTGACGGCACACAAGAACGACGACCACCCGTACGGAGGAGACACACATGAGCGCACAGCCTGGCCGTGAGGGCGGCGAACGGCATCTGGTCGCCATGTATTCGGTGCTGAGCGCCACCAACGAGGCGCTGCTCTACGCCAGGACGCCGGCCGAGCTCTTCCAGCGCGTGTGCGACGCCGCAGTGGATGGCCACCAGTTCCTCACCGCCGCGGTGGCCACGCCCGATGCCGACACGGCCTGGCTGCGCGTGGAGGCTGCATCGGGCATCGCGGCCTCGCAGCTGCGCGCCGCGCGCATCTCGGTGGACGCCACCACGGCCGAAGGCCGCGGCCTGGTCGGCGAATCCTGGCGCGAGCAGCAGCCGGCCATCAGCAACCATTTCCTGCAGGACGAGCGCACGCGCCCCTGGCATGCCCTCGCCGGGCGCGCCGGCGTGGCCGCGGGCGCGACCATCCCGATCGTGCGCGGCCGCGAGGCCGTGGGCGTGATGCTCTTCTATGCGCGCGAGGCCGAGGCTTTCGGCGCCGACATCGTCGCGCTGCTCGAGCGCATGGCGCGCAACATCGTCTTCGCGCTCGACAACTTCGAGCGCGAGGCCGAGCGCCGGCGTGCCGAGGAGGCCTTGCGCCGCAGCGAAGACAAGTACCGCAACATCCTCGAGAGCCTGGACGATGCGTACTACGAGGTCGACCTCAAGGGCCGCCCGATCTACCTCAACGGCGCCTACGCGCGCATGCTCGGCTACGACCACCTGGACGTGGCGAGCCGCGACTACCGCAGCCGCCAGTCGCAGGCCATGACCCAGGCCGTCTTCGATTCCTTCAACGAAGTCTTCCGCACCGGCGTGCCCAAGCGCTCGCAGGTGTGGGAATACCTCCACCGCGACGGCAGCGTGGTGCAGGTCGAGGGCTCGGTCCATCTGGTGCGCGATGCGCAAGGCCAGCCCATCGGGTTTCGCGGCATCGTGCGCGACGTGACCGAGCGCCGCCGCATGGACCAGCTGCTGCGCGACAGCGAGGCGCGCTTCCGCGCGATGACCAACCTCTCTTCCGACTGGTACTGGGAAACCGACGCGCAGAGCCGCTTCACCCGCCTCGACAGCCGCGAGAGCGGCATGCGCCAGAGCCAGAACCCGTTGATCGGCCGGTGCATCTGGGAGAGCACCATGCAGCCTCACCTGCCCGGCGGCTGGGACGATTACCGCGCGCTGCTCGATGCGCGCCAGTCGTTCCGGGACATCGTCATGCAGCGCATGGCGCAGGGCAAGTCGCCGTACTACATCAGCATGAGCGGCGAGCCGATGTTCGATGCGAGCGGCGCCTTCATCGGCTACCGCGGCATCTCGCGCGAGATCACCGAGCAGAAGGTGGCCGAGGAGCACATCCATCACATGGCCCGCCACGACGGCCTCACGGGCCTGCCCAACCGACTGCTCTTCAGCAGCCTGCTCAATGCCGCGCTCAAGACGGCCGCACGCTACAAGCGCAGCTTCGCGGTCATGTTCATCGACCTCGACCGCTTCAAGTTCATCAACGACACGCTCGGGCACGAGGCCGGCGACACGCTGCTCAAGGAGATCACCGGCCGCTTCAAGGAGGCCCTGCGGGCGAGCGACGTGATCGCGCGCCTCGGCGGCGACGAGTTCGTGGTGCTGGTGCAGGAGGTGCCCGACCGCGACCATGCCGCCACCGTCGCGCGCAAGCTGCTCTCGACCGCCATCAGGCCCGTGATGCTGCTCGGCCAGGAGTGCCGCGTGACGGCCAGCGTCGGCATCTCGCTCTACCCCGGCGACGGCGAGGACGAGCAGACGCTGATGAAGAACGCCGACAGCGCGATGTACCACGCCAAGGAAGAAGGCAAGAACAACTTCCAGTTCTATTCGAGCGAGATCAGCACCCAGACGCTGGAGCGGCTCACGCTCGAATCCAACCTGCGCCGCGCGATGGAGCGCAGGGAATTCACGCTCGCCTACCAGGCGAAGGTCGACCTCAAGAGCGGGCGCATCACCGGCGTGGAAGCACTCCTGCGCTGGCACAACGCGGAGCTCGGGGCCGTCTCGCCGGCCAAGTTCATCCCCGTGGCCGAGGAGACGGGCCTCATCGTGCACATCGGCCGCTGGGTCATGAAGACCGCCTGCGAGCAGAACGTCGCCTGGCAGCGCCAGGGCCTGCCGCCCATCAGCATGGCGGTCAACCTCTCGGTGCGGCAGTTCTCCGACGAGCACCTGGTCGACGACGTGGCCGCCATCCTGCAGGAGACCGGCATGGCGCCGCAGCTGCTGGAGCTCGAGATCACCGAGGGCATGATCGTGCACAACGTGGAGCGTGCGATCCGGCTGCTCACCGCCATCAAGCAGCTCGGCGTGCGGCTTGCGATCGACGACTTCGGCACCGGCTACTCCTCGCTCGGCCAGCTGAAGAACTTCCCGATCGACACGCTCAAGGTGGATCGCTCCTTCATCCGCGATCTCGCCACCGACTCCGAGGACAAGGCCATCACGAGCGCCATCATCGCCATGGGCAAGACCTTGAGCCTCACCGTCGTGGCCGAGGGCGTGGAGACGGTGGAGCAGCAGGCCTTCCTGCGCGAACAGGCCTGCGACGAGATGCAGGGCTACTACTTCAGCAAGCCGATCGCGGCCGACGACTTCGCGGCGCTCCTGCGCGACGGCGAACGCCCCGCCTGACGACGCGCACGCGCGGGCGGCCGGCCGGCCTACTTGACGAGCTGGTTCAGCCGGTCGGCGTCGAAGTCTTCGGTTTTCTGCGCGTCGCTCGGCACGCAGTCGCCCTGGTGCAGGGCCGGCGCGATCTTCTCGATGGCCGCCCACAGGAGCGCGATCTGGTGCGCGTTGCCCGCGGCGTTGTCGATCAGGCCCTTCATCGCCTGCGACATGGGGTCGTCGCTGCCGGTGACGCCGTAGGCCGAGAAACCCATGCGGGCGGCGGCCTCCTCGCGGCGCGCGTCGGCCTCCTTGTGCAGGATGCGCGCCGGGTTGCCGACCGCGGTCGCCCCGGGCGGCACTTCCTTCAGCACCACGGCGTTGGAGCCCACGCGTGCGCCGTCGTGCACCGTGAACGCCCCCAGCACCTGCGAATTGGCCCCGACGATCACGCCCTTGCCGAGCGTCGGGTGGCGCTTGGCGCCGCGTGCGAGCGAGGTGCCGCCGAGCGTCACGCCCTGGTAGATGGTGCAGTCGTCGCCGACCTCGGCCGTCTCGCCGATCACGACACCCATGCCGTGGTCGATGAAGACACGCCGCCCGATGCGCGCCGCGGGGTGGATCTCGATGCCGGTCAGGAAACGCGCCAGGTGCGAGATGCAGCGGCCGAACCACTTCCAGCCGCGCGTCCAGCAGGCGCGGGCCCAGCGGTGCATCACGAGTGCATGCAGGCCCGGGTAGCAGGTCAGCACCGTGAAGGCCGAATGCGCCGCCGGGTCGCGCTCGAGGATGCAGGCGATGTCTTCTCGTAGGCGCTGGAACATGGCGGATCAGTGTAGCGATGGCCCTGCGCCCGTGCCGGCGGCGGGGCCGGCGTCAGGGCTTGCGGACACCCCGCATGGCGCGGGCGATGCCGCGCAGGATGTGCACCTCTTCCTGCGTGAGCGCCGCGCGATTGAAGAGCTGATGAAGCCGCGGCATCAGCTTCTTCGGCGCCTCGGGGTCGAGGAACCCCACGTCGACGAGGGCCTGCTGCCAGTGGTCGAGCAGCCCCTGCACCGCCGTCGCATCCGCCAGGCTCGCATCCAACGCGCGCGGCTCCACGGCGTAGCCGCCGATCGCCTGGCGCCAGTCGTAGGCGATGACCTGCACCGCCTGCGCGAGGTTGAGCGAGCCGTACGCCGGATGGGTGGGGATGCTCAGGCAGGCGTGGCAGCGGTACACGTCGTCGTTCGACATGCCGTGGCGCTCCGAGCCGAAGACGAAGGCCACGCGGTGGCCGGTCTGCGCGAGGCCCGCGAAGAGCGGACGCGGCGCATGCGTGGGCGGGCCGAAATCGCGCGGCGTCATCGCGGTCGCGCAGGCGTAGCTCACGCCCTCGAGCGCTTCGGCGAGCGTGCCCACGACGCGCGCCCGGGCGAGGATGTCGGCCGCACCGCTGGCCATCGCGACGGTTTCCTCGCGGCTGAGCACGTCGTCGAAACGCGGTGCCACCAGCACCAGGTCGGAAAACCCCATCACCTTCATCGCCCGCGCCGCGGCCCCCACGTTGCCCGGGTGACTGGTGTGGAGGAGGACGAACCGCGTGGCGTGCATGAAGGGAGGAAGCGCCTGAAGAGGCGGGGCGATAAAATCCCGCGATTATCCGTGCCGGTCTTTCGCGACCCTGCGCACGCCGCTCTTTCCCTCCGCCATCCGCCTCCCCGTTTTCCTTTGCAGGACGCCGTCTCATGTCGCAAGCGCTACACCCCATGCTCAATGTCGCCATCAAGGCGGCCCGCACAGCGGGGGCGATCATCAACCGCGCTTCGCTCGACCTCGACGTGCTCAAGGTCACGACGAAATCGGCCAACGACTTCGTGACCGAGGTGGACCAGCGCGCAGAGGAGGCGATCATCGAGACGCTGCTCACCGCCTACCCCGGCCACGGCATCCTGGCCGAAGAATCGGGCCGCGTGCACGGCGCGAAGAACAGCGAATACGTCTGGATCATCGATCCGCTGGACGGCACCACCAACTTCATCCACGGCTTCCCGGTCTATGCGGTGTCCATCGCGCTCGCCTTCCGCGACCAGGTGCAGCAGGCGGTGGTGTACGACCCGACGCGCAACGACCTCTTCTACGCCTCCAAGGGCCGCGGCGCCTACCTGAACGACAAGCGCATCCGCGTCTCCAAGCGCACGCGGCTGTCGGATTCGCTCATCGGCACCGGCTTCCCGTTCCGCCGCGGCGACAACTTCCAGCGCTACCTGAAGATGTTTGCCGAGGTGATGCAGGCCTGCGCCGGCGTGCGCCGCCCGGGCGCCGCGGCGCTCGACCTCTGCTACGTGGCGGCCGGCTACTACGACGCCTTCTTCGAGACCGGCCTCAACCCCTGGGACATCGCGGCCGCCTCGCTGATCATCACCGAGGCCGGCGGCCTGATCGGCAACTTCACCGGAGAAGCCGACTTCATGTATCAGCGTGAAGTGCTCGCCGGCAACCCGAAGATCTACGGCCAGCTCGTGACCATGCTCGCGCCGTACACCCGCGTGATCAAGGACGCCGCGCCGGCCGGCACCACGCCGGGTGCCGAGGCCGAGGCCGAGAGCGCGCCCACGGCCGAGGAGGCCTTCATCGCCACCGCGGCCGCGGCGCCCGCCGCGGAAGCCGCGAAGAAGAAGGCCGTGCGCATCCGCAAGGCCGACCTCGACAAGCGCTGAGCCCGCGGGCCCGGGCCGCTACGTCGCGGCCGTGTCCTGCAGCTCGCGCCAGCGGGCGGCGGCCTGGCCGCGCGTGTCCACGCCCAGCTTGCCGAGGATGTTGGCGACGTGGCGCTTCACCGTGTGCGGGCTCAGGTCGAAGGCGCGGGCGATGAGCTTGTTGCTGTCGCCGGCCGCGATGCGCGCCAGCACCTCGGTCTCGCGCTCGCTCAGGCCCGCGGCGCCCGCAGGCCGCAGGTGCGCGGTCGGCTGCGGCTGGCTCACCGCGCCCAGCAGCGACGAGAGCTGCGCGAGCCGCGCCTGGTCGGCCGGCGCGAGGCGTGAACCCCACGCGGCGGCGCGCAGCCGCGCGAGCACCTGCGGGCCGGCGAGCAGCGCACCGCCGATCTCGCGCCCGTCGCGCACGTCATCGAACCACGGCCGCAAGGCGACCGCCGCGAGGTCGAGGCGGCCCTGCTGCAGCTCGATGTCGGCAAGCATCAGCCGCGCCTGCGTGGCCGGGTAGAAGAGCGAGCGGTTCACGTCGTCGGCGAGCGGCCGCAGCAGCGTACGCGCTTCGTCGAGCCGGCCATCGGCCAGCGCCACCAGCGCCCGGCTGAAGCTGCGGTTGAGCGCCGCGGCCGGCCACTCGAAGGCATTGCTCGCGCGCTGCAGCTCGGCATCGGCGCTGCGCAGCGCCGCATGGTCGCCGAGGATCCAGCAGGCGCGCAGGTGCACGAAGAGCACCTCGGACTCGTGCACCTGCCGGTGGCTGAGCGGGCTGTGCAGGCGCAGGTCGTCGATCAGCTCGCGCGCGACGGCGTGGCTCGCCTCGCGCTCGCCGCGCAGCGCGAGGCAGACGGTGCGCGCGAGGCGCAGCTCGGTCGCGACGATGCGCGGCATGCCGAGCCAGTGGCAGTCTTCCTCGCCACGCTCCAGCCACTGGACGGCCTCTTCCAGGTTGCCGGCCGAGAGTGCGAGCCAGGCACGGATGTGCGAGACGCCCGCGCGCAGCTGCGTAGGCGCGTCGCCGCACACCCGCATCGCGCTGTGGGCGAAGCGCTCCAGCAGCGGCTGCATGCCCGGCAGCCCGACGAAGACGCATTGCGTCGGGAACTGCATCCACAGCATGGGCACGGGCAGGCGCTCCAGGGCCGCCAGCATCTGCGCGAACATGGGCGCCACCTGCTCGGTGCGGGCGGCGGCGAACTCGTCCCAGGCACTGCTGTAGCAGACGAAGGCGCGCGCCGCATCGTCGAGCGGCATGGCACGCAGCGCCGCGAGCTCACGGCTGGATTCGGCCAGCCGCCCGGCGTGCAGCAGGCCCGAGCAGACGTTGGCGCGGGTGAGCGCCGCATCGCGCTCGCGGCCCATGCGGGCGAACCCCTCGGCCGCCGCCTGCATGGCCACCAGCAGGGTGGACCAGTCGAAGTGCGGCCACGCGGCGAGGCCCTTCACGAGCTGCAGATCGGGCCGGCGCGCGCGCTCGTCTTCCGGGAACAAGGTCAGCAGCTGTTCGAGCGTGGCCGAGCCGCCGGTGCCCAGGTGCTCCTGTGCGCGCTGCGCCAGCACGGCGGTGGCCTCGTCCCAGGCGCCGGCGCGGGCGAGGTAGCCGACCGCCCGCGAGAGATCGGGCTCGTGCTCGGCGGCGCGGCGCAGCAGGCGCGGGAGCTCATGGCCGGCGTCGCGCTGCAGCCGGTCTTCCAGGAAATCGCGAAAGAGGTCGTGCAGGCGCAGCGTGAACTCCTCGCCCTCCATCACGCTCGCGAAGAGGCCGCGGCGCTCGATGTCTTCGAGGAGGCGCGCCGCCTGCGGCGTCTGGGCCACATGCGCGCAGCGCGCCGCCGTGAGCTCGGGCAGCACCGAGCAGCGCAGGAGAAAGTCGCGCAGCGCCTGCGGCAGCTCGTCCAGCACTTCGGCGGCGAGATAGTCGAAGAGATGGCGCTGGGTCGGCACGCTGGCGCGCGGTGCACCCGGGCGTGCCGCCAGGCTCAGCCGCAGGCCCGCGGCCCAGCCGTCGGTGCGCTCCAGCAGCTCGCGGGCATCGGCGGCCACCGGCGCGGCATTGGCTTCGAGCAGCGCGCTCACCTCCGATTCGTTGAAACGCAGCTCGAACTGGCGGAACTCGGCCAGTTCGCCCAGCGCGCGCAGGCGCGCGAGCGAGAGCGGCGGCTCCACGCGGCTCGCGATCACCAGGCCCCAGCGCGGCGGCAGGCGCTCCAGCAGCACCTGCAGCAGCTCGAAGATGTGGGGGTCGCTCAGGCGATGGGCGTCGTCCAGCACGATGAGGCCACGCGCGACCTCGGTGCCGGCGAGCGCGTTGGCGAGCTCGGTCGCCACCTCGCGCAGGCCCTGGTCGGCCTGGGCCAGGAGCGCGAGCGCCTCGGGCGACACGCGCCAGGGCAGGTCGTACGGCTCCAGCGCCGCGGCCAGGCACGCGAGGAAACGCGGCAGCTGGTCGTCTTCGTCCACCGACACCCAGGCGAGTGCCAGGTCGTCGGGCATCAGCCGCACCTGGCGGCCCAGCGCCGAGGTCTTGCCGTAGCCCGCGGGTGCGACCAGCAGCGTGAGCCGCTGCTCCATGAGCGCGCGGCCGAGGGCGTCTTCGAGCCGGGGGCGGTCGACGAACCCGGCCCGGGGCCGCGGCGGCTGGATCTTGGCGAGAGCGAAGGATGGCGCCGGGGCTGTCGCGGACATGGGGCGGATTCTGCCCAATCCGCATGTGGCGCGGCGTGCGCCGATGGCTCTTCTGGGCGATGCCCCCGGCCGGGGCGCCACGCAGACTGCCCGCCATGCATGCCTACCACCACCAGCATCTGAAGGATCCCTCGCCCGCCGATCCCGGCGCCGAGGAGCGCACCTGCGTGATCGGCCCACGCTGCGGCGTCGACGACTTCCAGGCCTGGATGCACACCCTGCCGCCGGCCGCCCACACCCCGGTGCAGCGCCACGCCGGCACCTGGGCCTGCCTGGTGCTCGCCGGCGCCGGCAAGCTGCTCATCGACGGCGCCCCGTTGCGCTTCCAGGCGCCCTGCACGCTGGTGGTGCCCGCGGGCAGCGATTTCCAGATCGCCAACAACGGCACGCAGCCGCTGCGGCTGGTGAGCGTCTTCACCGTGCCGCCTCGGGCGGCGGCGCCCACCGGCTGATCCCACCCTCGGGGTGGCCCATCGCGCCGGGAGCCATGGCTCCTTCAGGCGATGCCGGCGGGCCCGCCGCCCGGAACACTGCCGACCCATGCCGCCACGACACGGCTGACCGCATCAACCTCAGGAGCCTTCCATGACCGCCACCCTCGACGTGCCCACCACGCACAGCCCCGCGCAGGCCACCACCCCGCGCTACGACATCTACCAACCCATCCACAAGGGCCTGCGCGCCTTCATGGCCGACACGCTCGCCCGCCTGGGCCGGGTGGACGTGACCGACGCCGAAGACCTGGCCGGCGCGCTCTCGCAGGTGGAAGCGCTGCTCGACTTCTGCACGAGCCACGTGCAGCACGAGAACGAGTTCATCCACACCGCCATCCGCGCCCGCCAGCCGGCGGCCGCCAGCCGCACCGCCGACGACCACGGCGAGCACCTGCAGAGCATCGAGGCGCTGCACCAGGAGACGCGCGCCGTCTACGCGGCCGATGACGCCGGGCGCCACGGGCTCGCGCTGCGCCTGTACCGCCACCTCGCGCTCTTCGTGGCCGAGAACCTGCAGCACATGCACATCGAGGAGACGGCCAACAACGCCGCGCTCTGGGCCCACTACACCGATGCCGAGCTGATGGCGCTCCACGACCGGCTGCTCGCGACCATCCCGCCGCAGGAGCAGATGCTCGTGATGCGCTGGATGATCCCCGCCCTCACCCCTCAGCAGCGCGCCGCCGTCATCGGCGAGGTGCAGGAGAAGGCCCCCGCCGAGGTGCTGGAGGGCGTGGTCGGCACGGTGCGCCCGCACCTCGCCATGCGCGACTGGTGCAAGCTCGCGCGCGACCTCGGCCTGCCGCAGCAGTCGGGCCTCGTCAATTTCGCCTGAGGAGCGCCACGTGAACAGATGGTTGAAGCGCGGCGGCCTCGCCGTGGTGGGCCTCTCGGCCCTCGTGGGTGCCACGCTCGCCGTCGGCGTGCAGCTGGGCGAGCGCAAGATGAACCGCAAGGTGCAGCTCGTCGTCGCGCCGGTCGCACTGCCCACCGATGCCGCAAGCCTGGAGCGGGGCCGCTACCTCTACCGGTCCCGCGGCTGCACCGAGTGCCACGGGGTCGACGGCGGCGGCAAGGACGTGGTGAACGACGGCAAGGGCATGCACGTGCATGCGCCCAACATCACCCCGGGCCCGGGGAGCGTCGTGAAGCACTACCAGGTGGTCGACTGGGTGCGCGTGATCCGCCACGGCGTCAAGCCCGACGGCCGGCCGGCGATCGTGATGCCGAGCGAAGACTACGCGCGCCTCACCGATGCCGACCTCGGCGCGATGGTGGCCTACCTGCGCCAGATGCCGCCGGCGTCCGGCCAGGGTGCGGTGCTGCAGCTTCCTCCGCTCGTGAAGACGCTCTACGCCGCCGGCGTGGTGCACGACGCGGCGGAGGTCATCGACCACCGCCTGCCGCCCTCCAGGCCGGTGCCCGAAGGCCCGACCGCCGAGCACGGCGCCTACGTCATCAACTCGTGCATCGGCTGCCACGGCGCCAGGCTCTCCGGCGGCAGGATCCCCGGCGCGCCGCCCGAGTGGCCGGCCGCGGCCAACCTCACGCCGGGTGAAGGCAGCGTGATGAAGCTCTACCCCACGGCCGAGTCGTTCGCCGCCATGCTCAGGACCGGCAAGCGGCCCGACGGCACCGACGTGAGCCCGGTGATGCCCTTCGTCGCGCTCAAGGAGATGAACGACACCGATGTCCAGGCGATGTACCTGCACCTGAAGACGCTGCCACCGGTGGCGATGGGCAATCGCTGAGCCGGCGTCAGACGCCCAGCCGGCTCACCACCTCGTCGGCGATCGCCAGGCACGAGGTCAGGCCCGGCGACTCGATGCCGTAGAGGTTCACGAGCCCGGCCACGCCATGCGCGGCCGGGCCGTCGATGCGCCAGTCGGGCGCCGGCTGGTCGGGCGTGTGGATCTTGGGCCGGATGCCGCTGTAGGCCGGCTGCAGCGAGCCGTCGGGAAGCCCCGGCCAGTAGCGGCGCACGTCGGCGTAGAAGGCGTCGGCGCGCGCCGGGTCGACGGTGTAGTCGAGCGGTGCCTCGGCCACCGCGTCGGGCAGCCACTCCACGTCGGGCCCGAAGCGGGCCTGCCCGCCGAGATCGAGCGTGAGGTGCACGCCGAGCCACGAATCCTGAGGCAGCGGATAGACGAGCCGCGAAAACGGTGCGCGGCCGGTCAGCGCGTAGTAGTTGCCCTTGCTGAAGTGCGCAACGGGCACATGCGCGCGGTCCAGGCCTTCGGTCGACGCCGCGAGCCGGGGGGCCCACAGGCCCGCCGCGTTGACGACCACCCGTGCGGCCAGGGCCATGGGTTCGTCGCCGCCCACGTGCAGCACGTGCCGGGCGTCGCCGCAGCGGATCGAGACCACCGGTGACGAGAGCGCGACCTGCCCGCCCGCCGCTTCGAGGTCGCCCTGCAGCGCGAGCATCAGGCCGTGGCTGTCGATGATGCCGGTCGAGGGCGAGAGGATGGCGCCCTCGCAGGCGAGCTGCGGCTCGAGCGCCAGCGCTTCGTCGCGCGTGAGCCGCTGCAGGTCGTGCACGCCGTTGGCGGCGCCCTTGCGCAGCAGCCCCTCCAGGCCGGCAAGCTGGGTTTCGTCGGTCGCCACCACCAACTTGCCGCAGCGCCGGTGCGGCACGCCGCGCGATGTGCAGTAGGCGTAGAGCTGGTCGCGGCCCTGCACGCACAGGCGCGCCTTCAACGAGCCGGCGGCGTAGTACAGCCCGGCGTGGATCACCTCGCTGTTGCGCGAGCTGATGCCCGTGCCGATCGCCGTCTCGGCCTCCAGCACCACCGTGTCGAGGCCACGCAAGGCGAGCGCCCTCCCCGTGGCCAGCCCCACGACGCCCGCCCCCACCACCACCGCATCGACTCGTTCCATGGTCATCATTCTGAGGTCACGGTGCCGGGTATCGGCGCGTGGCTACCATTTCGGCATGCTGCAAACCATCGTCGCCGCCATCGTCCTGGCCGTCTGCCTGGTGCTCATGGTCCGGCTCTTCCTCGGGCCGGGCCGCCGCGCGGCCTTCGATGCCCGGGCGCGGCTCGCCTGGCTGCGCCTCAGGCAGGGCGCGCTGCGCGTCTACCACTGGCGCAGCTCGCGCAAGACGGCCGAGCGCCTGGCCGAAGAGGCGATCCGGCGCGCCCGCGACGAGGGCCACTGGGAAGGCAACGTCTACAAGCCGAAGTCGTTCAACAAGCGGCCGCCGCGCGACAAGATGCATTGAGCGGCCTGCGCGTCAGTAGGCGCGGCCGATCGCGAAGTACACCCGCGTGCCCTTGGGCGCATCCAGCCCCTGCGCCAGGCCGACGCGCGCCTGCAGGCCGAGCGCATAGAGCGCCTTCAGCTCCGCCAGCACTTCCACGCCCACGCCTCGGCTGTAGCGCTGCGGGCTGCTGCCGGTGTTCCACGCGCCGCCGATGTCGAAGAAGGCCGCCGCCGACACGCGGTTGATGCCGACCGCAGGCGTCATGAAATGGCGGTCGACGTCGGCGATGGGGGTGCGCCATTCGAGGCTCGTCGCACGGGCGCTGCGGCCCACGAGGTTGCTCTCGTTGCCGCGGTAGCCGCGCAGCATGATGTCGCGGTTGTTGAGCGCCAGGCCCAGCTGCAGCTGCGGATCGATCGCGCCGCCGAGCTGGAAGGGCTCGGTGAGGCCACGGCCACGCGCTTCGGTGTGGCGCAGCGTGAGCACGGTGCGGCCGATCGGCAGGAAGCCGCGCCAGTCCAGGCGCAGCACGTTGCCGTCGTAGTCGTTGCGGCCTTCGCGCTTGAAGGGGCGGTAGGTCTCGTAGAGCAGCGTCGCCCGCTGGCCGCGGTTGTCGCCCTCGGACCACCAGTTGCCGCCGGTGGTGTCGTACTCGAAGAGCGCGGCCAGCAGCCGCTCGGTGCGGTTGACCGGTGCGCCATAGACGTCCGGGTGCACGCGCTCGACATGGTCGAGCGCCGCGCCGACGCCGAAGAGCACGCGGCGCTCGAGCTTGAGCCAGGGCACCACGCTCAGCCACTGCGCCGAGGTGTTGCGGTCGAAGGCGGTGACCTCCTCGGTGTCGTCGTTGTTCACCCAGGCGCGCGGCGTGAGCGTGCGCTGCAGGGTGAAGAGGTGCTGGTCGCGGAAGAGGTACTGCAGCGAGCCGATCGGCTCGTTCTGCGTGGCCTCCCAGGCGAAGCTCGCGGCCCACTGGTGCCAGCCGAGCGCGTCGGCCCCGAACGCGCTCGCGCCCACCGCGATGAGCCCGCGGTCGCCCGAGACCACCGGCAGCCAGGCGCGCGGGTACATGGAGCGCAGCGGGTTGTAGCCGCGGCCCTCGCCGAGCGTTGCCAATGTGGACGGCGCCGCCGACGCCGCTGGGGCTGGTGCGACCGCGGCCTCGGCCTTGCCGAGCGGCGCCGCCGACGCCATGCGGCGCAGCTCGTAGCCGCCTGGCGCCACCACCGCGAGCGCCAGCGAGCCATCGGCCTGCGTGCCGCTGTGCGCGGTCACGCGGGTGTGGGTGTGCGTGAGCTGCACCCACGCGCCGCCTTCGAGCCGCCACACGTTGAAGACGTTGTCGCGCACGGCGATGAACTCCAGCCCCTTCGGCCCGTGGGCCAGGGCGTGGATCGGCGCGTTGTGCGTGAGGAGCGCCTTCGGCGCGGCATCGGCCTGGGTCAGGTCGAAGGTGTCCAGCCGCCAGCTGCCGGCGCGCTTGCTGGCCACCGTGAGCGTGCGGCCATCGGGCGAGGCAGCGAGGTCGATCAGGTTGACCTCGGCGCCCGGCGCCCACAGCACGCGCTGCTCGCGGCCCTGCGCGTCGAGCAGCACGAGCCGCGTCTCGCCCTGCCCCTGGCGCAGCGCGGCGATGCCGTCGGCCGTCTGTGCGGCGCGACGCAGGCGCGCGCAGCGCGTGAGCTGGTCCAGGTCACCGTCGTCGTCGACGCGGTAGAGGTCGTAGGCGAGGTAGCGCCAGTTGCACACGTCGGGCTGCGCGAGCAGCACCTCGCCCCTGGCGTTGACCTGCACCTCGGCGTTGCGGTGCACGTCGGCGAGCTCGGTGCGCCGGCCGTCGGCGGCGATGCGCACGAGCTTGGCGTGGTGCAGGCCGTCGTCCAGCACCGCGAGCAGGCCGCCCGAGGGCAGCGCCGCCACCGAGCCCACGCCGAAGAGCGGGCCGGCCAGGCGCTCGCCCACCTGCTCGGGCCGGGCCGTGATGCCCTGGCCACGCGCGGCCACCTGCTCGCGCAGGTCGGCGAGGAATTCCTCCCACAGCACGTCCATCGTCTTGCCGGTAGCGTCGTACGGGTTGGTGTGCAGGCGCGGCCAGAACGGGGGGTTGCCGCTGTAGTGGTGCACGACCTTGTGCACGGCGTCGCGGCCATAGCGGCGCGAGAGGAAGTCGAAGAAGTACGCGCCGTAGAGGTACGACTTGGACAGCGGCAGCGCACGCCCGTCGGCGTTCAGCTCGCGCAGCGAGAGGAAGCCGCGCTGCGCCTCGGCACGCAGCCAGGCCTCGAACACCGGCCCGCGCAGGCGGCCGCGGCCGGTGCCGGGCTCGCTCTCGGTGTAGGTGGCCAGCCCCTCGACCATCCAGCCCGGCTGGAAGATGTTGGGGAAGAAATACGGCTGGCGCCCGAGGATGCTCTGCAGCACGCCCGGCAGCCCGCGCACCTTGTCGAGGTGCACGGTGTGCGTGAACTCGTGCGTGATGAGGAGTTCGAGCCAGTCGCTGTTGTCGAGCAGTTCGCCGGCATCGGGCGGCGCGAGGTACACGCCGATGATGTTGTAGGGCAGCGGCGTGGAATACCCGTTGGCCAGGTCGTACTGGTCGATCAGCAGGATCTCGGTGCGCCCGCGCGGCTCCCAGGCGAGCGCCTGCGTGATGCGCGGGTACACGCGCTCGGCGATCTGCGCCACGCGTTCGGCCTGCGCCCGCCAGGCAGCGCGGTAGTTGATGCGGAAGTGCGCCGTGTCGGCGGTCTGCCAGTCAGGTGCCGGCTCGATGCCCTGTGCCAGGGCCGCGCTGGCGGCCCACCAGCACGACACGAGAAAGACCAGGGTCCGGATCAACGGCATAGGGGCTCCAGCAAGGCTCGACTGTTTTTGGCAGGGCGCAAGCGTACAGGACGGCATGCGCCCGCCTGCCGGAGCACGCAGGCGCCATTCACAGATGTCGTGCGAGTGCCGAGGCCAGCGCCTTGGCGTTGGCGCCGCTGATCATCTCGTCGTGGTCACCGGGGGTGACGTCGATCTCCAGCCCGCCGCGCACCACCTTGCGCCACACCGGCAACGGATCGCCCGGCGTCGGCCGCGAGGCGCGCAGGAAGACCACGCGCCCCGGGTAGGGCTCGGGGCGGTACTCGCGCAGCGCCACGAGCATCGCGCCGCGCACGCGGCGCAGCGCGGGCGGGAAGTTCGCCTCGCGCAGCAGGTCGCCGACGAGCTCGGGGCGCTTGGGCTTGAGGCCCACGGCCACGCGCATGCGGTCGACCAGCACCACCACCTTCTTGCCGAGGTAGTCGAGCTGGCCGCGCAGCGGCATCGAGCGCAGCCGCCGGCCGGTGCGGCCCAGCCAGTCGGCGCAGTAGCGCAGCCACTCCGGCAACGGCAGGTAGCGGCCGTGCACATGGGTGTCGATGAGCGTCACGAGCTCCACCTGCTCGCCGGCGCGGCTCAGCTGCTGCGCGATCTCGTAGGCGACGAGCCCGCCGAACGAATAGCCGCCCACCGCATACGGCCCCGTGGGCTGCACGCGGCGCATGTGGCCGATGTAGTCGGCCGCCATCTCGCGCACGCTCACGTAGGGCGCGTGCTCGTCGCCGGCCGCACGCGCCTGCAGGCCGTAGACGGCGCGCTGCGTGTCGAGCGCGCGCAGCACCGCCCAGAGCTCGAGAAAGTTGCCCGCCAGGCTGTGCACGAGGAAGAACGGCCGGCCACTGCCCGGGCGCAGCTGCACCAGCGGCACGGGCAGGTCCCACGCGGCCTGGTCCATCACCGCGGCGAGCTGGCGGATGGTGGGCGCCTTGAGCAGCGTGCTGGGCGCCAGGCGCTGGTCGGTGGTGCGCTGGATGTCGGCAAAGATGCGCGCGGCGAGCAGCGAATGGCCGCCGAGCTCGAAGAAGTCGTCGTCGAGGCCGATGGGCCCGAAACCGAAGATGCGCTCCCACAGCGCCCGCAGGTAGGCCTCGTGATCCTGCCGGGAACGCCAGCCGGGGGCGGGTGGCGGCGGCAGCGGCTCCAGCGGCACGGCCGGCAGGCGCAAGGCGGCATCGCGCCGCAGCGCGTTGAGCGACTCGGGGTTGCGCAGGCGATGCAGGTCTTCGACCGGGCGATCGTTGACCACGTCGCGCAGCGACGCCTCGCAGACGCGCCCGTCGATGCGCCGCGGCAGCTCCGGCACGGCGAGCATCAGGTCGGGCACGTGCGCCGAGGACGCCGCCTCGGTGAGCCGTCGCCGGATGCGCGCGATGAGCGCGCCGTCGAGCCGGGCGCCCTCCTGCATCACGAGCAGCATCACGGCGCGCCCTTCGGCCAGCGCCACCGGCTGGTGCTGCTCGACGACCGCGGCCTCGCGCACCTCGCGGAACTCGCGCAGCACCGGCAGCAGCTCGGCCGGCGCCACCCGCGCACCGCGCACGTTCATCAGGCCATCGACACGCCCGCGCACGGCGAGCGATCCGTCGGGCAGCCACTCGGCCCGCTCGCCGCTCGCCCAGCGGCCCGGCGCGCGGGTGAGGTACGCGGCGGCGAAACGCTCGCCGCGCGGGTCGTCGAGGAAGCCCAGCGGGCGGGTGGGCACGTCGGCGCGGCAGGTGAGCTCGCCCGCGGTGGTTTCGCGCACGGCCGGCAACTGGACCCCGAGCCCAAGGCCGCGGCAGGCGTCGTCGCCGAGCGCCACGCCGGGCGGCTGCAGCAGCAGGCAGCCGAGCAGGTCGGGGCTCAGGCAGAGCGCCTGCAAGGCGACCGGCGCCACCTGCTCGCGCACCCAGCGCGTGGCGGCGTCGTCGAGCGTCATGCCGGTGTAGAGCACCGCCTGCAACGACGACAGGTTGAACTCGCGCGCCGGCTCCAGCGCCGCATGCACGCCCAGGCGCAGGTACGGCGCCGGCGAGACGAAGACGGTGGCCGAGGCGTCCTGCACCACGCGCCAGAGCGTGCGCGCGTCGCGCACCGGGCCGTCGTAGAGCACGATGCTGCTGCCGCTGGCGAGCGCCGAGAGCTGCCACAGCCACAGGGCCGAGGCGACCGAGAACGGCGCGAAGAGCACGCTGCGCGCGCCCAGGCCGAGGTGCAGCCGGTGCTCCTTCACGTGCCCGAGCAGCGCCCCCCCGGCGCCGTGCACCAGCGATTCGAGGCGGCCGTCGGGCGCGGCCGTCGGCAGGATGAAGAGCGGCTGGCGGAAGGGATGGCGCTGCCACGGCTCGTCGGCCGCCGCCGCTTCGTCGAGCGCCGCCGCGAGATCGGTGACCGGCAGCACGAGCCCCGGCACCCGCGCGGCCGCGTCGTCCAGCACGATGACCCCATCGAGCGAAGGCAGGCCTTGCGCGACCTGCGCCACCCGCGCGGCGAGCGGCTGGCCGGTGTCGTGCGGCATGGGTGCGGCATGCGCGAGCAGCAGGCGCGGCGCAAGCGGGCGGAAACGCGCGGCGACGAGCGGCGCGCCCATCTCGGGCGAGGCGATGGCCAGGCTCGCCCCGACCGCCGCCACGGCGAGCACGGCCACCACGGCGCGGGCGTCGCTGCGCGGCATCAGCGCGACGCGGTCGCCCTCGCCCACCCCGCGCTGACGCAGCGCACGGGCGAGCGCCTGGACCTGGCGGCGCAGCTCGCGGCGGGTCCAGCGCTCCACGCTGCCGTCGGCATGGCAGGCGGTGACGGCGAGCGCCTCGGCCGGCTGGCCGTGGCCGGCGAGCAGGCACTCGGCGTAGTTGAGGTGCAGGGAGGCGAAGTCGTCGCCATCGGCGGGCAGCGCGGCGTGGCGCCAGAGGGAGTGCCAGAAGGCGTCGGGGCCGTCGGCCGAGCCGCGGTGCAGCGCGCGCAGCAACGCGTTCACATCGCCCCGGTCGGCGTGCAGGCCTGGGGGCGCCGCCTCGCCGAGCGCCGTCGCGAACGCGCCCAGCTCCGACTCGCCTGCCATGCCTGTTCTCCTTCTGAATGATTGCCCGCGCAAAGGATGGTCGGCAGGCGGCATGGACGCCAGCAGTCCAGCGGCCAATCTGATGTAGGTCGTGGCCTACATCGAAAACCCGAGGCGGCTGGCAGGCGCGTGCGTCAATGCGACATGAGCACCGGCACGGTCATGGTGTCGAGCACCGTGCGCGTCACGCCCCCCAGCACCAGCTGGCGCAGCCGCGAGTGGCCGTAGCCGCCCATGACGATGAAGTCGGCATGGATGTCGGCGGCGTGCGAGAGCATGGCCTCGGCCGCCGCCACGTCGGGCACCCAGCCCCGCCGCATGCGCTCACCGACCGAAGGCTCGCCCTGGCTCAGCACCGACGTGGTCGCGCTGACGCCGTGGCGCGCCAGGTAGGCGGCCACGCGTTCGAGCGAGCTGCGGCGCTGCGCCGCGCCTTCTTCGCCGCCGTCGGAGAAGCTGACCACCTGGACCTGCTTCGACCGCGTGAGCAACGGCAGCGCGTCGCGCAGGGCGCGGGCGCTCTCGCGGGTGTCGGCCCAGGCGACGAGCGCACGCTCCAGCACCGACGGGTCGCCGATGGCATCCGGCTCCGGGCCGATGTGCGGCACGATGAGCAGCGGGCAGGCCGCCCCCAGCAGCAGGCGGCCGACCTGCCCGGCGCCGAGGCCGCCGCGGCCTTCAGGCTCGCGCTGCGACGCGACGACGAGATCGGCCAGGCGCGAATATTCCTGCAGGCACTCCACCTCGCCGCCTTCGACGGTCTCGAAATCCACGGGCACGTCGTAGCGCTGCAGCATCGCGGCCTCGAGCCGCCTGGCGGTCTCCAGCAGCGCATCGCGCTGCGCCTGCACGAACTGGTGGGCGAGCGCCGCCGATTCACCGCTCAGGCCCAGCCCGGCACTGCCGGCCGGCGCGGTCACCATGAGCACGGTGATGCGGGCACCATGCGCCCGGGCCAGCCCGGCGGCGATCGTCATCGCATGCGCGGAGGTCGCTTCGTCGTTGACATGAACCAGCAGGTGCTTGAGGGCCGTCATGGTCTTCTCCTTCGGGTGGCGGTGTCACAGCCGAGGGTAACCCTCGCACGGCGCGCAGGCGCCATCGTCCGCGTCGCGCGGTCGGTCTTCGCTTGAGCTGGCTCAGAGCTCGACGTGCGTGCCGGCCGCCGGCGCCTCGGCCTGCCAGCCGAGCGTCTGCCGGATGTGGCCGGCAAAGCCGATGGCCGTGTCGGCCTCGCCGTGCACGACGAAGGTCCGCGCGGGCGGCCGCTCGAAGCCCTGCAGCCAGCCCATGAGCGCCGCCTTGTCGGCATGCGCCGAGAGGCCGCCGATGGTGTGGATGCTCGCGCGCACGCGCACCTCCTCGCCCAGCACGCGCACGCGCTTGTCGCCGTCGACCAGGCGGCGGCCGAGCGTGCCCGCGGCCTGGTAGCCAATGATGACGATGGCGCTTTCGGGGCGGCCGAGGTTGTGGCGCAGGTGGTGCTTGATGCGGCCGGCCTCGCACATGCCGCTTGCGGAAATGATGATGGCGCCGGCCTTGATGCGGTTGAGCGCCATCGACTCCTCCACGCTGCGGGTGTAGCGCAGGTCCAGCCAGTCGGCGTTCGACTTGCGCAGCGACAGCAGCGCGCGGCTCTCGTCGTCGAGCACCTCGTGGTGCTTCCAGGTGATCTCGGTCACCTTGTGTGCCATCGGCGAATCGACGAAGACCTGCAACCGCGGCAGCCGCCTCGTCCGGCAAAGGTCGAGCAGCAGCAGCAGGAGCTCCTGCGTGCGGCCGAGCGCGAAGGCCGGGATGATGACGTTGCCCTGCCGTCGGCGCAGGGTGTCCTCGATCACGGAGACGAGTTCATCGACCGTGCCGGGGATGGGGCGGTGCAGCCGGTTGCCGTAGGTCGACTCGACCACCAGCACATCGGCCTCCCGGATGGGGGTCGCGTCGCGCACGACGGGCCGCGCGGGCTGGCCGAGGTCGCCCGAGAAGACGAGCTTGCGCGTGCGCCCCGCCTCGCTCACCCACACCTCCACGATCGCCGAGCCGAGGATGTGCCCCGCATCGCGGAAGCAGCAGCGCACCGACCCATGCGGCTGCAGCTCGGTGTCGTACGGCGTGCCGCGCAGCTGCTCCAGCGAGGCCTCGGCCTGCGCGACCGTGTAGAGCAGCGCCTGCGGTTCGGCGCGCTCGCGGCGCGAACGCTTGCGCTGCGCGCGCGTCCATTCGCTTTCCTGGATGAAGGCGCTGTCGAGCAGCATCACCGAGAGCAGGTCGACGGTGGCGGTCGTGGCGTAGATGGGGCCGCGGAAACCCAGCGCGCAAAGCCTGGGCAGCAAGCCGCTGTGGTCGATGTGAGCGTGCGTGAGCAGCACGAAATCGAGCTCGCGCGGATCGAACGGCCAGGCCGCGAGGTTGCGCGCCTGGACGTCGCGCCCGCCCTGGAACATGCCGCAATCCACGAGGAAGCGCACGCCCTCGGCCTCGACGAGGAAGCACGAGCCCGTGACCTCCTGCGCGGCCCCGATGAAACTCAATCTCATGTCGTCTCCCGGCCCCGGGCGCAGCCTCGCCGGAGCCACAAGCAAAAAGCCCTGCAAGTCGCTCGACCTGCAGGGCTTCGTGTTCTGGTGGGCGGTGCAGGGTTCGAACCTGCGACCCCTGCCGTGTGAAGGCAGTGCT
>JBIQJS010000164.1:0-5577 GCA_044507405.1 Rubrivivax sp.
GGCACGAAGTAGGTGTAGCTGCCGTCGGACTTGCGCATCACGCGGTCCTTGTCGTCACCGTCGTCGGTGGTGCGCAGCCACAGCGCGCCTTCGTGTTCGTAGGTCTTGCCGGCTTCCACCAGCTTCTGCACCGTCGCCTCGACCTTGCCCGTGGTGTACAGGCTCGACTCGAGGAAGTAGTTGTCGAAGCTGACGCCGAAGGCCTGGAGGTCGAGGTCCTGCTCGTGGCGCAGGTAGGCCACGGCGAACTGGCGGATGTTGTCGAGGTCGTCGGGGTCGCCCGAGGCGGTGAACTCGCGGTCGTCGGCGCGGATGGTCTTCTTCGCCAGGTAGTCGGCCGCCACATCGGCGATGTAGTCGCCGTTGTAGGCGTTCTCGGGCCAGTCGGCGTCGCCCGGCTTCAGGCCCTTGATGCGCGCCTGCGTCGACATCGCGAGGGTGGCGATCTGCACGCCCGCGTCGTTGTAATAGAACTCGCGCGTGACGCTCCAGCCCTGCGTCTCGAAGAGGTGGCAGATGGAGTCGCCGAGCGCGCCCTGGCGTGCATGACCCACGTGCAGCGGGCCGGTCGGGTTGGCCGAGACGAACTCGACCATCAGCCGCTGGCCGTTGGCGGGCTTGCGGCCGTAGCCGTCGCCTGCGCCCAGCACCTCGGCCACCACCGCCTGCTTGGCCGCGGGCTTGAGGCGCAGGTTGATGAAGCCGGGGCCCGCGATCTCGAGCGCGTCGACCCAGCGCTGCACGGCCGGGCGCTGCCTGAGCGCTTCGACGAGGGCGGTGGCGAGTTCACGCGGGTTCTTGCGCAGCGGCTTGGCCAGCTGCATGGCGGCGGTGATGGCGAGGTCGCCGTGGGCGGCCTGCTTGGGGGATTCGAACGCGGCGGGGGCGTCCGCGCCGGGTGCCAGCTCGGCCAGCGACTCCCGCAAGGCCGCCAGCAGGTCCTGTTTGGCTTGGATCATCGGCGAATTCTAAGTGGGCACTACCGGCCTCATGCCTTGCGCGACCGGCATGCGCGCACGGCGCGATCCTCCCGAAATGGGCAGCGTTTCGTGCTCAATTTGGCAAGCAGGGGCACCGGGGTGGGGGCAAGATCGCGCTTCCGATGTCTTCCTTCTCGCCCTCCTCGTTCACGCCGCCCGAGCCTGCCACCAGCGGTTTCGGCGGCCTGCCGCTGCCCGCGCAGATCGGCAAGTACCCGGTGCTCAAGCGCCTGGGCGAGGGGGCGACGAGCGAGGTCTTTCTCGCGCGCGACGACTTCCACCAGCGTGACGTCGCCATCAAGCGCGTGCGCCCCGGCTCCACCAACGACCCCGCCGATGGTCGTTACTTCGAGCGCTTCTTCGCCGCCGAGGCCGCGCTCGTGGGCCGCCTCAAGCACCCGAACGTGGTGCAGATCTACGACGCGGTGGTGGACCCGGCCGACTCCTACCTCGTGATGGAGTACGTCAACGGCTCCACGCTGCGACCCTATTGCCGCGCCGACCAGCTGCTGCCGCTGGAGCTCATCGTCGAGATCGGCTTCAAGTGCGCGATGGCGCTCGGCTACGTGTACCGCCAGGGCCTGATCCACCGCGACGTGAAGCCCGCCAACCTGCTGGCCGTCATCAACAACGGCCACATCACCGACGTGAAGATCAGCGACTTCGGCAGCGCGCTCAACATGGCGAGCGAGACGACGCAGGTCTACCGCGTGGGGTCGCTCGCCTACATGTCGCCCGAGCAGCTCGACGGCAGCCAGCTCGACTGCCGCGCCGACATGTACTCGCTCGGGGCCGTGCTCTACCACCTGATCGCCGGGCGGCCGCTCTTCGACTCGACCTCGCAGTCGGCCATGATGAACCAGATCTACAGCGCCGAGCCCACGCTGCTGAGCAGCCTGCGCGCGGGCGTGGGGCCGGGCGTGGACAAGGTCATCCTCGCGGCCGTGGCCAAGCGCCCCGAGGACCGTTACGCGAGCTGGGACGACTTCGCCCAGGCGCTCTCCAGCCTCATCACCACGCAGCAGGTGCCACGCGGCCACCTGCAGGGCGTGCTCGACTCGGAGCGCTTCAACCTGCTGCGCACGCTCGACTTCTTCTCCAACTTCGGCGACGTGGAGCTGTGGGAGGTGGTGCACCGCGCCAGGTGGCAGCGCTTCCCGTTCGGCCATGCGCTCTACACCAAGGGCGAAGAGGGCAACACCTTCCACATCATTGCCCAGGGCGAGGTGGAGGTGTACCGCGAGGGCGAGAAGGTCGCCCAGCTCGGCGCGGGCACCTCGGTGGGCGAGATGGCGTACCTGGCGCCCAGTCCCGAGCTGCGCCGCCACAGCACCAACGTGATCGTCACCGACCCGGCGACCACCATCTCCTTCACGCCCGACACGCTCGCGCAGGTGAGCCCGGGCTGCCGGCATCTCTTCGACGAAGCCTTCATCCGCGTGCTGGTGCGCCGCCTGCACGTCGCGCACGAGGCGCTCGCGCACCCGCGTCGGATCCTCTGATGCCGGCACCCCGATCGGCGGGTAAGCCGATCGACCCTCCAAGAGGGTCGGGCCTTGCTTGGGGCGGCCCGGCGCGGCGGCCCTTCTGATCTGCGTCAGCCGCGCAACGGCCTGTTGCGTTGAGCGTCTTGCCGGCGCCGCATCCGCGGTGCTTCAATCCGCCGGCGACGCCCTCGTCGTCTACCCCTCCGGGAAGGAAACCACCATGAAGACTCTCCTCACCGCGATCGCCCTGGCCGTGGCCAGCGTCTCCGCGTTCGCCCAGGCCGCCGACGCGCCGGCCAAGGCGCCCACCGCGCAGCAGAACAAGATGGCTGTGTGCAACAAGGAAGCCGGCGACAAGAAGGGCGACGAACGCAAGGCGTTCATGTCGCAGTGCCTCAAGAAGGACAGCGACGGCAAGACCGCGCAGCAGCAGAAGATGAAATCGTGCAGCGCCGACTTCAAGGCGTCCGGCAAACCCGGCAGCGAGCGCCAGGCCTACATGAAGGAGTGCCTGTCGAAATAAGGCCCCCCAGGCGCTCCCGCTCCTGCCCCCGAGGGGCGCCACCCATCGGACCGGCAAAGCCGGATCCTCGGGTGTGGCTTGATGGGGCACTCGCTCACGCTCGTGCATCGCCCGGTTCGCCGGGCGATGTCGTTTTCAGGCCGCGGCGTTCGTCCAGTACGCCGGGTCGCCGTAGGTCTGCTTGAGGTGGTCCACCCACAGGCGCACACGCAGCGGCAGATGCTTGCGCTGGGCGAAGACGGCGTAGATGCCGTTGGGCGGGGCGGCGTGGTCGTCGAGCACGCTCACGAGGTCGCCGCTCGCGAGGTGGTCTTCCACCTCCCAGGTCGATCGCCAGGCCACCCCGAGCCCGGCGAGGCACCAGTCGTGCAGCACCTGGCCGTCGTTGCAGGACAGGCGCCCCGACAGGCGCAGGTGCGTCACCTGGCCGTCGAGCGTGAAGGCCCAGCCGCGGGTCTGGCTGGCGTCGGTGCTGAGGGTCAGGCAGTCGTGGTGCGCGAGGTCGTTGGGATGCCGCGGCGTGCCGGCGCGCGCGAGGTAGGCCGGCGAGGCCACGCACAGGCGCCGGTTGTCGGCCAGGCGCACCGAGACCAGGCTGCTCTCGGGCAGGTCGCCCACGCGCACCGCGCAGTCGTAGCCCTCGTTGACGATGTCCACCAGCCGGTCGCTCAGGTTGAGCGACACCTGCACGTCCGGATGCTCGGCGACGAAGCCCGGCACCAGCGGGGCCACGTGGCGGCGTCCGAAGCCGGCCGGTGCGGTGATTCGTAAGTAGCCACTGGCTTTCACGCCACCCGCCGAAACGCTGGCCTCGGCATTCGCCAGATCGGCCAGCAGGCGCTGGCAGTCTTCGAGGAAGGCGCTGCCCTCGTGGGTCAGCGTGATGCGGCGGGTGGTGCGGGTGAAGAGCTTGACGCCGAGGCGCTCTTCCAGCGCGTCGATGCGCCGGCCGACCACCGCCGGGGCGATGCCTTCGGCGGCGGCCGCAGCGGTCAGGCTGCCCTTGGCCGCCACCGCCACGAAGGATTCGAGTTGCTTGAGCCTGTCCATGGGCCGAGATTACCCCTTTCGAGGTCATGAATTACAAACCTCGACGCTACTTAATCTGCTTGGCGAGATCGAATAGATTGCGCGTTTCCGCTTTTTTATTGCGCCGCACACAAAAGGGGGTCTCCATGTCCACGTCCGCTCGCACCACTGTCCACGGCCTCCAGGTCGACACCGCCCTGCACCGCTTCATCGAAAGCGAGGTGCTGCCCGGCACCGGGGTCGAGGCCGCCGCCTTCTGGCAGGGCTTCGACGCCATCGTGCGCGACCTCGCGCCGAAGAACGTCGCCCTGCTCGCCGAGCGTGACCGTATCCAGAGCGAGATGGATGCCTGGCACACCGCGCACCCGGGCCCCATCACCGACACGAAGGCCTACCGCGCGCACCTGGAGAAGATCGGCTACCTCGTGCCGCCGCCCCAGGGCGCCCAGGCGACCACGCAGAACGTGGATGCCGAGCTTGCCATCCAGGCCGGCCCGCAGCTCGTGGTGCCCATCCTCAACGCGCGCTACGCGCTCAACGCCGCCAATGCGCGCTGGGGCTCGCTCTACGACGCGCTCTATGGCACCGATGCCATCGCCGAGACGGGCGGCGCCGAACGCGGCGGCGCCTACAACCCGGTGCGCGGCGCCAAGGTGATCGAATACGCCCGCCTCGTGCTGGACCGGGCCGCCCCGCTCCAGGACGGCTCGCACATCGACTCCGTGGGCTACACGGTCGAAGGCGGCACGCTGCGCGTCGCGCTGCGCAGCGGCAAGACCACCGGCCTCGAAGACGCCTCGCAGTTCGTCGGCTACCAGGGCGACGCCGCCTCGCCGTCGTCGGTGCTGCTGCAGCACAACGGCCTGCACGTGGACATCCGCATCGACCGCGACACCGCCATCGGCAAGACCGACCCGGCCGGCGTGTGCGACCTCGTGCTCGAAGCCGCGCTCTCCACCATCCTCGACCTGGAGGACTCGGTCGCCGCGGTGGACGCCGAGGACAAGCTGCTCGCCTACCGCAACTGGCTGGGCATCCTCAAGGGCACGCTGACCGAAGAGGTGAGCAAGGGTGGCAAGACCTTCACCCGCGGCCTCAACCCCGACCGGGTCTACACCGGCCCGAAGGGCGGCGAGGTGGTGCTGCACGGCCGCTCGCTGCTCTTCGTGCGCAACGTCGGCCACCTGATGACCAACCCGGCCATCCTCTACGGCAACGGCCAGGAGATCCCCGAAGGCATCATGGACGCGGTCGTCACCACCGCGATCGCGCTGCACGACCTCAAGCGCACGGGCAACCCGAAGATCCGCAACTCGCGCACCGGCAGCGTCTACATCGTCAAGCCCAAGATGCACGGGCCCGATGAGGTGGCGTTCGCCAACGAGCTCTTCGGCCGCGTCGAGCAGCTGCTCGGCCTGCCCGCGAGCACCGTCAAGCTCGGCATCATGGACGAGGAGCGCCGCACCAGCGTCAACCTCAAGGCCTGCATCGCGGCCGCCGCCTCGCGCGTGGCCTTCATCAACACCGGCTTCCTCGACCGCACCGGCGACGAGATGCA
>JBIQJS010000165.1:0-5489 GCA_044507405.1 Rubrivivax sp.
CCCTGCAGCGCGAGCAGCGCGCGGTCGGCCAGCGGCTGCACGGTGCAGCGGTGGCCGATGTGGGTCACCAGGTGGCGGATGTCGGCGTCCTTGCCGGCGGCGTTGACGACCAGGAAGAGGTCGTCGGCCCGCCGCGTGATCATCAGGTCGTCGAGGATGCCGCCGTTGGCGTTGGTGAAGAAGCCGTAGCGCTGCTTGCCCACGGCGAGGTCGACCACATCGACCGGCACCAGCGACTCGAGCGCCTGGGCCGCATCGCTGCCGACCAGGCGCAGCTGCCCCATGTGCGAGACGTCGAAGAGCGCCGCCGACTCACGGCAGTGCTTGTGCTCGGCAATGATGCCGCCGGGGTAGTTGACCGGCATCGAGTAGCCGGCGAAGGGCACCATCTTGGCGCCCAGTTCGAGGTGCAGGGCGTGCAGCGGCGTCTGGAGCAGCGCGGGCGTGGCCGGCGCGTTGGTAGGCAGTGCGGACATGGGCAGTCTCCGAGGGCATTGCTGGAAAACAAGTGTTCTCCACCGGGGTGAAAAACGCTTGCAATGCCCTCACTGTCCGCTCTACCTGAGAGATTGGCGCGGCCCGCTCACGCAGGCCTCGCTTGCCCCTTCGGTGGGCCCGCTCGGGGCGGGCCTCTCTCCAGCGAGGACGCCTCGGTGGGGATGCCACCGGGGCGTTTCGTCAGTCCTTTTGCCTGAGCGTTCGGGGTCACGGCAACGTGCCCCTGCGCCTTCGGCGGCTTCACCGGGAAGCTCTCTCCTGACGGGTGGGGAGTGTAGCTCCCCGGGTGCGATCAGGCCGCGATCACATGCCCGAATAGTTCGGGCCGCCGCCGCCTTCCGGCGTGACCCAGACGATGTTCTGCGTCGGGTCCTTGATGTCGCAGGTCTTGCAGTGCACGCAGTTCTGCGCGTTGATCTGCAGCCGCTCCTTGCCGGGCTGCGCCTCGTCGGGCACGAACTCATAGACACCCGCCGGGCAGTAGCGGCTCTCGGGGCCGGCGTACTTGGCGAGGTTGATGTTCACCGGCACCGACTTGTCCTTCAGCGTCAGGTGCGCAGGCTGGTGCTCTTCATGGTTGGTGTTGGAGATGAACACCGAGCTCAGGCGGTCGAAGGTGAGCTTGCCGTCGGGCTTGGGGTAGACGATCTTCTCGCACTGGTCGGCCGGCTTGAGGTAGGCGTGGTCGGGCTTGTCGCGGTGCATCGTCCACGGCGGCGACTTCATGCCGAGCTTGGGCAGGAGCCAGTACTCGATGCCCGTGCCGATCGTGCCGCCCCACAGGCCCCACTTGAACCACGCCTTCCAGTTGCGGGCCTGGTGCAGCTCCTTGTAGAGCCAGCTCTCTTCGAAGGCCTTGGGGTAAGCGGTGAGCTCGTCGGTCTGGCGGCCGGCGATCACCGCCTCGAAGGCGGCTTCGGCGGCGAGCATGCCGGTCTTCATCGCGGCGTGGCTGCCCTTGATGCGCGGGCCGTTCAGGAAGCCGGCATCGCAGCCGATCAGCGCGCCGCCCGGGAACACGGTCTTGGGCAGGCTCAGCAGGCCGCCCGCGGTGATGGCGCGGGCGCCGTAGCTCAGGCGCTTGCCGCCTTCGATGTGCTTGCGGATGGCGGGGTGCGTCTTCCAGCGCTGCATCTCCTCGAACGGGCTCAGCCACGGGTTCTCGTAGTTGAGGCCGGTGATGAAGCCCAGCACCACCTTGTTGTCTTCCATGTGGTACAGGAAGCCGCCGCCGTAGGTGTCGTTCTTGAGCGGCCAGCCTGCGGCGTGGATCACGAGGCCGGGCTGGTGCTGCTTCGGATCGACTTCCCACATCTCCTTCACGCCGATGGCGTAGCCCTGCGGATCACGGCCTTCGTCAAGCTTGAACTTGGTGATGAGCTGGCGGCCGAGGTGGCCGCGCGAGCCTTCGGCGAAGAGGGTGTACTTGCCGTGCAGCTCCATGCCGAGCTGGAAGTTCTCGGTGGGCTCGCCCTGCTTGTTGACGCCCATGTTGCCGGTGGCCACGCCCTTGACCGAGCCGTCGTCGTTGTAGAGCACCTCGGCGGCGGGGAAGCCCGGGAAGATCTCGACGCCCAGCGATTCGGCCTGCTGCGCGAGCCAGCGCACCACGTTGCCGAGGCTGATGACGTAGTTGCCCTCGTTGTGGAAGTTGTCGGGCATCAGGAACGCCGGCGTGTCCAGCAACACGCCCTTCTCGGTCAGGAAGAGTGCGTGGTCCTTCGTGACCGGCTGGTTCAGCGGCGCGCCGAGCTCCTTCCAGTTGGGGAAGAGCTCGTTGATCGCGATCGGGTCCATCACCGCGCCGCTCAGGATGTGTGCGCCTGGCTCCGAGCCCTTCTCGAGCACGACCACCGAGATCTCCTTCTCGGCCTTGGCAGCAAGCTGCTTCAAGCGGATGGCAGCCGACAAGCCCGCCGGCCCGCCACCCACGACGACCACGTCGTATTCCATGGCCTCGCGGGGACCGTACTGGGCGAGTATTTCGGCGGGGGTCATGCAATCTCCTTGGATGAACAATCGGCGCGCATTCTAATTGGCCGCGCAATCGAAAAGAACGATCGTTCGCTTCTAACGTCAAGTGCGTCGGTGATGAAAACTGCACTGCAGACCGCGTGCTATCTTCATCGCCGACATCCCACACATCACGAGGAGAAGTACATGGCCTACAGCATCGATCTGTCCGGGCGCGTGGCGCTGGTCACCGGTGCCTCGAGCGGACTCGGCACGCAGTTCGCGAAGACGCTCGCAGCGGCCGGCGCCGCCGTGGTGCTCGCAGGCCGCCGCGTGGAGCGCCTGAAGGCGCTGCGCGCCGAGATCGAATCGACGGGCGGCGACGCGCACATCGTGCGGCTCGACGTGACCGATCCGGACAGCATCAAGTCGGCCGTCGCCCATGCCGAGACCGAGACCGGCGCCATCGACATCCTCGTCAACAACTCCGGCGTGAGCACCACGCAGAAGCTCACCGACGTCACGCCCGAGGACTACGACTACGTGATGGACACCAACACCAAGGGCGCGTTCTTCGTGGCACAGGAAGTGGGCAAGCGGATGCTCGCCCGCGCGAAGGGGGCTGCACCGGGCACCTACACCGGCGGTCGCATCGTCAACATCGCCTCGATGGCGGGGCTCAAGGTGCTGGGCCAGATCGGCGTGTACTGCATGAGCAAGGCGGCGGTGATCCACATGACGCGTGCCATGGCGCTGGAGTGGGGCCGCTACGGCATCAACGTCAACGCCATCTGCCCGGGCTACATCGACACCGAGATCAACCACCACCACTGGAAGACCGAGCAGGGCCAGAAGCTCATCGCCATGCTGCCACGCAAGCGCGTGGGCCAGCCGCAGGACCTCGACGTGGTGCTGATGATGCTGTGCTCCAACGAGAGCCATTTCGTCAACGGCGCGGTGATACAGGCCGACGACGGCTTCGCGGTCTGATGCGCGAGCTGTCGCCGCTGGAAGCGCGCGTGCTGGGCGTGCTCGTCGAAAAGGCCCACACGGTGCCCGACAGCTATCCGCTGTCGCTCAACTCGCTCACGCTCGGCTGCAACCAGAAGACGGCGCGCGACCCGGTGATGAACGCCACCGAGTCGGAGGTGCGGGGCGCCCTCGACGCGCTCAAGGCGCTGAGCCTGGTGATCGAATCGAGCGGCTCGCGCGTGGCCCGCTACGAGCACAACATGGGCCGCGCGATGGGCCTGCCCTCGCAGAGCGTGGCGCTGCTCGCGGTGCTTGCGCTGCGGGGGGCGCAGACGAGCTCGGAGCTGCGCGCCAACTGCGACCGTCTGCATCGCTTCGCCGACGTGTCGTCGGTCGAGGCGTTTCTCGAAGAGCTGGCGGAGCGCAGCGACGACAAGGGCGGCCCGCTCGTGCTCAGGCTGCCGCGTGCCCCGGGCGCACGCGAGCCGCGCTGGACGCACCTCCTGTGCGGCGCGGTCGACGTCTCGGCCTTGCCGGTGGCCTCGACGTCGGACGACTTCGTCGCCGCCGGCGAACTCGCCGCACTCAAGGCACAGCAGGCGGCGATGCAGCGCGAGCTCGAAGAACTGCGCGCGCTCGTCGGGCGGCTCTGCGACGAGCTCGGCGTGCGCAAGAGCGAGGGGTGACGTCGTGCGCATCGACATCCCGGAGCAGAAGCGCCTGGTGCACGAGATGGACATCGCCATCCGCTGGGGCGACATGGACGCCATGGGCCATGTGAACAACGCGAGCTACTTCCGATACCTCGAGACGGCGCGCATCGAGTGGCTCGACGGGGCAGGCTTCCAGCCCGACCCGAACGGCGAGGGCTTCGTGATCATCAACGCCTTCTGCAATTTCCTGATCCAGCTCGAATACCCGGGCACCGTGCGCGCGAAGACCTACGTGGCCAATCCCGGCCGTAGCAGCTTCGACGTCTACACGACCTTCGAGCGCACCGACCGGCCCGACGTGGTGTGCGCGGCCGGGGGCGCGACGGTCGTGTGGGTCAACTTCCCGCAGCAGAAATCCAGCCCGCTTCCCTCGAAGCTGCGCGAACTCGTCGGCTGAAGCGGCTTCAGGCGCTCAGGAGCTTGTGCACCAGGTCCGGCGTGGTGCTGGCGGCGTACTTGCGCATGAGCCGCGCACGGTAGACGTCCACCGTGCGAGGGCTGATGCCCAGGCGCTTGCCGATGAGCTTGCTGGTGAGGCCGTCGATCAGGAGGGCCGCGATCTCGCGTTCCCGCGCCGTGAGCTCGGCCTTGAGCTGGCGGCGCGACGAGAGATCTTCGAACGACCAGATGCCCGCTGCGTGAGGCTGCCGGGGGTCGAGCGCGCGGCCCGAGACGTGGCACCAGAAGAGCTGGCCGCGCTGCGCGCCATCGACGCGCTTCATCACCCGCTCGTCGGCGTACCAGCCCCGGGCATCCAGGCTCGCGACGATGCGCTGGCCGGTGCGCTCGAACTCGTCGTGCGTGGGATAGAGGATCTGGAAGGACTGGCCGATCAGCTGCTCACGCGTCGCGCCGAACATGTCGAGCAACTGGCGGTTGCAATCCAGCATGAGCCGGTTGCGCGAGATCACGAGGCCCACGGGCGCCAGGTCGAAGGCGGTCCGGTAGTCGTCGGCGGTGAGTTCCATGGGTGTCCCCCTCGGGTCCGGGTATCCGGCTACTGAATTCTACGTAACGCCTACGTAATGCATTACGTAGTACGCTTGCGCGCAGCGAATTTCCCCCTGCTGGAGGTGTGATGAACAAGGTCTATCCAAGCGCGGCCGAGGCGCTCGAGGGCATCGTCCAGGACGGCCAGCTGCTGGCGGTCGGCGGCTTCGGCCTGTGCGGCATTCCCGAGGCGCTGATCGCCGCGCTGCGCGACAGCGGCGTCAAGAACCTCACCGCCATTTCCAACAACGCCGGCGTCGATGGCTTCGGCCTCGGCATGCTGCTGGAGACGCGCCAGATCCGGAAGATGATCTCGAGCTACGTCGGCGAGAACAAGGAGTTCGAGCGCCAGTACCTGGCCGG
>JBIQJS010000166.1:0-5485 GCA_044507405.1 Rubrivivax sp.
CCGGCCACGCATCTCGGTGGGGTGACCTTTGCCGCCATGGCTGCGACGATCGCGTGCATCACCCTGGTGTACTGCCTTGCGTTGTGCGCGCTGGCGGGGCTGGTGACGCAGCAGGTCAAGGCGCACCGCCGGCTCGCAAGAGGATTGGAGCGGCTGGCCGGAATCTTCCTCGTGGGCTTCGGCATCCGCCTGGCCACGCCCTGACGCACTGCTTTTCTTCCACCCTCCGGATCGGTCATGACCCGAATCTTTTGTGTTGCCAACCAGAAAGGCGGCGTCGGCAAGACGACCACCACCGTCAACCTCGCGGCCGGCCTCGCCAAGATCGGCCAGCGCGTGCTGGTGGTCGACCTCGACCCGCAGGGCAACGCCACCATGGGTTCGGGCGTGGACAAGCGCGCGCTCAAGCTGAGCGTGTACGACGTGCTGCTCGAAGCCGCCTCCATTGCCGAGGCGCGCGTGCGCAGCGAGAAGGTCGGCTACGACGTGCTGGGCGCCAACCGTGAACTGGCCGGCGCCGAGGTCGAGCTGGTCGAGCTGGAGCGGCGCGACAAGCGGCTCAAGGCGGCGCTGCAGACCGTGTCGGCCGACTACGACTTCGTGCTGATCGACTGCCCGCCCAGCCTGAGCCTGCTCACGCTGAACGGCCTGTGCAGCGCCCACGGCGTGATCGTGCCGATGCAGTGCGAGTACTTCGCGCTGGAAGGCCTGTCGGACCTGGTCAACACCATCAAGCAGGTGCACGCCAACCTCAACCCCGACCTGCAGATCATCGGGCTGCTGCGCGTCATGTTCGACCCGCGCATCACGCTGCAGCAGCAGGTGAGCGAACAGCTCAAGGCGCACTTCGGCGAGAAGGTCTTCAACACGGTCATCCCGCGCAACGTCCGCCTCGCCGAGGCGCCCAGCTACGGGCTGCCCGGCGTGGTGTTCGACCCGGCGTCCAAGGGCGCGCAGGCCTTCGTCGACTTTGCCGAAGAGATGGTCCGGCGCATCGGGGCGCCCGCCTGATGCAGCTGCCCATCCCCGGCCTTAACGCCCGCTACGACAGCCGCCTGCTGTCGCGGGTGGAGGACGCCGGCCTCAATGCCTGCGCACCGCCGCAACAGCGCTGGATCGACGGCTGGCTGGTGCGCTTCTGCCCCGGCAAGGCGCGCCGGGCTCGGTGCATCAACGCAGTGGCGGACGGCCGCCTGAGCGTCGCGGAGCGCCTCGCGCTGTGCGAGCAGGTGTACGCCGAAGCCCAGCTCCCGATGGTCGTGCGCATCACCCCGTTCAGCCGCCCGCCGCACCTGGACGAAACCCTGGGCGAGATGGGCCTGCGCAGCGTCGACGACACGCGCGTCATGGTGCTCGACAACCTCTATGAGGTGGCGCCGCCCGAGTGGCCGGCCGGCTGGTCAGCGCACGCCATCGGCCTGGACCCGTTCGCGCAACGGGTGGGTGCGCTGCGCGGCTCCCCGATCTCGCAGCGCCAGGCCCATGCGGAGCGGCTGCTGCAGGCGCCGGTGCCCTTCACGGCCTTCGAGCTGCGCCAGGCGGGCGAGGTCCTCGCCTGCGGGCAGTACGCCCTCGAGGGTGACCTGGTCGGGCTCTACGACGTCTTCACCGCGCCCGAGGCGCGAGGGCAGGGCTGCGCCCGGCGCCTGTGCCAGCACATGCTGGTGCATGCCCGCGGGCGCGGTGCCCGGCATGCCTACCTGCAGGTGGAAGGCGACAACGCCGAAGCGCGCGCCGTGTACCGCCGCCTCGGCTTCGACGACGGCTACGCCTACCACTACCGGGTGCGCTGACCGGCAGCGGCAGGCAACCGCCCTCAGACCAGGCCGAGCGTTTCGTCCAGGCCGAGGTGCACGTTCATCGACTGCACCGCCGCGCCACTCGCGCCCTTGCCCAGATTGTCGAGCCGGCACATGAGCAGCACCTGGCTGTCGTTGGCGAAGACGAAGATGTCGACGTCGTTGGTGTCGTTGCAGGCCTGCACTTCGAAGTAGGCCGCCTCGATGGCCGCCGGGTCGCGCAGCGGTTTCACGCGCACGAAGCGCTCGCCTTCGTAGCGGGAGGATAGGGCGGCGTGCACGGCTTCCGGTGTCGTGCCGGGTTTCAACTGCAAGAGATGCAAGGGCACACTCACCGCCAAACCCTTGAGGAAGTTGCCGACGATGGGAACGAAGACTGGCGGCACCTTGAGCCCGGTGTGCGCCGCCATCTCGGGCACGTGCTTGTGCGCGAGCGTGAGGCCGTAGGGGCGGGGTGCGTCCAGCCGGGGGTCGCCGCCCGCCTCGTACTGCTCGATCATCTTCTTGCCGCCCCCGGAGTAGCCGGTGATGGAGGTCGCGCTCACCGGCAGGGTGGGCGGCACGAGGCCTGCATCGACCAGCGGACGCAGCAGCAGGATGAAGGCGGTGGAATGGCAACCGGGGTTGGAGATCCGCTTGGCCGAGCGGATGCGGTCGCGTTGGTCCGGGGCGAGCTCGGGCAGGCCGAAGACCCAGTCGGACGCCGTGCGGTGCGCGGTGCTCGCGTCGATCACGCAGGTCTTGGGGTTGGTCACGAGCGCCGCGGCTTCCTTGGCGGCCACATCGGGCAGGCAGAGGAAGGCGACGTCGGCTGCGTTCAGCAGGCGCGCACGCTCGTCGGTGTCCTTGCGCCGCTCCGGCGCGATGCGCAGCACCTCGATGTCGCCGCGGTTCGCCAGATACTCGTTGATCCGCAGGCCCGTGGTGCCTTCCTGCCCATCGACGAACACCTTGTACTTCATCACCATCACCCCTCTGTGAGAAACCGACAGGATACGGCACGCCCATGAGCACGACACGCCCCTCCGACGCCTTGCCCGCACTGCGGGTGCTGTTGCTGCCGGGCTGGCTCGGCTCCGGCGAGACGCATTGGCAGACGCGCTGGGAGGCGCAGCATGGCGATCGCCGCGTCACCCAGGACGACTGGATGTGGCCCCGGCGCGGCGACTGGATGGCGCGGCTCGAGGAGGTGCTGCTCGAAGACCCGGCGCCCGCCGTGCTCGTCGCGCACAGCCTCGGCTGCCACCTGGTTGCCGCCTGGGCCGCGCACAGCCGGCACCGCGACCGCGTGGCGGCGGCGCTGCTCGTGGCCCTGCCCGACGTGGAGCGCAGCGACATGCCGCCGCAGCTCGCGCCCTGGCGGCCCATCGTCCGCGAGCGGTTGCCGTTTCCGAGCACGGCTGTGGTCAGCGCCGACGACCCGTACTGCGCGCCTGAGCGTGCGGCCGAGATGGCCGCGCAGTGGGGGAGCGAGCTCGTCTCGCTGGGCGCGCGCGGCCACATCAACGGGGACTCGGGCCTGGGCGACTGGCCCGAGGGTCGCGAGCTGTTGCGGGCGCTCGTCACGCGCGTGTGACGGCTGCGGGGGAGAGGCGCCGCCTGGCGATCGGCCAGAATGCGCCATGGTCACGAAGAAACCCAAGGGCTTAGGCCTGGGCCTCGAAGCATTGCTCGGCCCGAAAGTCAGCGACGCCCCCGCTCCCGCGCCCGAGGGCGCGCCCCGCAACCTCAAGCTCGACCTGCTGCAGCCCGGCAAGTACCAGCCCCGCACGCGCATGGACGAGGGCTCACTGTACGAGCTGGCCGAGAGCATCAAGGCGCAGGGGATCATGCAGCCCGTGCTGGTGCGCCCGGTGGGCGAGGGCCGCTACGAGATCATCGCGGGCGAGCGCCGCACGCGTGCGGCCCGGCTCGCGGGCCTCGACGAGGTGCCGGTGCTCGTGAAGGAAGTGCCCGACGAGGCCGCGGCCGCGATGGCGCTGATCGAGAACATCCAGCGCGAAGACCTCAACCCGCTCGAAGAAGCGCAGGGCATCGCGCGCCTCGTCAACGAATTCCAGCTCACGCACGAGCAGGCCGCGCAGGCCGTGGGCCGCTCGCGCAGCGCGGCGAGCAACCTGCTGCGCCTGCTCAACCTCGCCGAGCCGGTGCAGCAGATGCTGATGGCCGGCGACCTCGACATGGGCCATGCGCGTGCCTTGCTGCCGCTCGAAGGCGCGCAACAAATACTGGTTGCGGCAGAAGTGGTCGGCAAGAAACTCAATGTGCGCGAGACCGAGCGCCTGGTCGCCAGGACCGCGGCGGCGCGCCAAAAGCCCCTGCTGCGCATCGCGAAAGAGAAACCACGCGATATTGCCCGCATCGAAGAGGAGCTCTCCGATGCGCTCACGGCGCAGGTGGAGATCCGCGTGAAGAAGCGCACCAAGCGGGGCGAGCAAGGCGAAGTGGCGATCCAGTTCGGGTCGTTGGAAGAACTCAACGGCCTGCTGCAAAAACTTGGCTTGTCAGAAGGCTAGGCGTATCTTGTCGTCGCGCATGTCGTTGACGAGGGATTCCACGAGGAACTCCGACCGTGCCATGTCGCTCTGTGCGTGAGAGGAAGTGTTTTCATCGAGGTCCCGGAAGTGCGAGCGGCACACTCTTTGCAAACACGGTCTGTGCAAAGACGGAACTGCGGTGATATTTCGCTTCTTCTCATGACATGGATGTGCACACAATGAATCAAGCTTGATCGCAGCGCGACTCGAGACACGAGGCTGACAAACAGGAAAGCTCTGATGGAGCCTGGCGCGGGCTTCATCAGAACTTCCCCAGACGTTGACCGAGGTGGCCCCTCGGCGGTGTCTTCCTGAACCAGGAGGTCAGCATGGATGTGATCAGCCATTTCGCCGCGCGATACGAGCGCACGCGGGAAGAGGAGCTCTCCCTGGAGGAGTACCTCGCCGAGTGCAAGCGCAACCCGCTCGCCTATGCCACCGCCGCCGAGCGGATGTTGAAGGCGATCGGCGAACCCCAGACCATCGACACGCGCAACGACCCGCGGCTGTCTCGCATCTTCGCCAACAAGATCATCAAGATCTACCCGGCGTTCGCCGAGTTTTACGGCATGGAAGACGCGATCGAGCAGGTCGTGTCGTACTTCCGGCATGCCGCGCAGGGCCTCGAAGAAAAGAAGCAGATCCTCTACCTGCTGGGACCGGTGGGCGGCGGCAAGTCATCAATTGCCGAGCGGCTGAAGTCGCTCATGCAGGAGGTGCCCTTCTATGCGATCAAGGGTTCGCCGGTGAACGAATCACCGCTCGGGCTCTTCGATGCAGACGAAGACGGTCCCATCCTCGAGAAGGAGTACGGCATCCCGCGCCGCTACCTCAACCGCATCCTCTCGCCCTGGGCGGTGAAGCGGCTGGAGGAGTTCGGCGGCGACATCCGCAAGTTCAAGGTCGTCAAGCGCTATCCCTCGGTGCTCAAGCAGACCGGCATCGCCAAGACCGAGCCGGGTGACGAGAACAACCAGGACATCTCCTCGCTGGTCGGCAAGGTCGACATCCGCAAGCTCGAGACCTACGCGCAGGACGACCCCGATGCGTACAGCTATTCCGGTGGCCTGTGCCTCGCGAACCAGGGGCTGCTCGAGTTCGTGGAGATGTTCAAGGCGCCGATCAAGGTGCTGCACCCGCTGCTGACCG
>JBIQJS010000167.1:0-5408 GCA_044507405.1 Rubrivivax sp.
TGATGTCCGCGCTTGGCATCGAAGCCCGATTCTGCGAACGAAGCCGTCCGTGGGCCGGCTGGCAGTCGTCGCCAGGTCCCAGACCGCTGTTTCTGATTGGCAAGCCGTACGATCAACTCGCGCCGCAACCTGGCAATGGAAACATGGTCGCCTTCCTCGCCGAGAGTCGAGCAGTCGTGGATCAAGCATTCAGCACCGCGATTGCTTGCGGAGGAAGGTCCGAAGGTTCACCTGGCTTGAGGCCTGAATACCACGAGAACTACTACGGTGCGTACTTTCGCGATCCAGATGGAAACAAGCTATGTGTCGCTTGCCATGCGCGTCCCGGCTGACGTCAGGCAAGCACGCATCAAGCTCGACCGGTCGCTGGAGATGACCAGCCCTCAACGAGCGGTGGCCTCGATCAACCGGCTCGGGCCGCTCACTTCAACGGTCTATATTCGGCTTCCCCAAGCACCCACCAGAGCGTCGCATGTCAGCAGGAGACTGGAAGGACTTGTACCAAGCGGCCGCAGACGGCGATCTGCGTCTGGTACAGCACTACATCAAGGAAGGCGTGAACCCGAACTACCAGCACCCGGAGATTCTTCGTACGGTGCTTGTCACCAGCCTGGTGGAGGGCCATCTGGACGTTGCGCACTTCCTGCTGGCGCACGGGGCCGACCCGAGTCTCGTTTCAGAGCTGGACAACCTCACGCCCTTGCAGGCGGCCAGAAAGCACGGGCACCAGGCATTCACCACCCTGCTGCTCCAGCACGGCGCCAAGGAGCGGCGTCAGCCGTTCTGGTGGCGCTGGCTACCGGCCTGAGTCATTCGCCGATGCAACTCTCCACCCAGGTCATCGGCATTGCCGTGGGCGCCGTGATCGTTGCAAGCGTCGTCAGTGATCGCATGGCCTCGCGCGACCTGGCCCTGTCGGGCGCGAAGGACTTCGTGGCGAACGCGCCAGAGGTGATCGCCGCCGCAGGCCTGGTCGAAAGCATCCGCCCGGTGGGCCTCGGCAGCGGCCTGTCTTCCGCACGCAAGGACGACGCAGGAACGCGAAAGTACCGGCTGGAAATCGCGGGGACGAAAGGGTCCGTCGTCGCCACGGTCGAAGCCGTTCGCGCGAGCCCCGATGGCCCATGGCGCTACCAGGTCGTCTCGATGGACCAGCGTTCCAGATGAGCGCCTTCAGCCATGCGCACCGCCGGGGCCACGCGTGAGCGAACGGCGGATCGTCGGATTCCATCTGGATGACCAGGACGACTGGGTCGCAGAGCTCGAATGCGGCCACCACCAGCACGTTCGCCACAACCCGCCCTGGACGAACCGGCCGTGGGTGGTCACGGCAGAAGGCCGCTCGTCCAAGCTCGGGATGACGCTGAGCTGCCGAAAGTGCGACCTCGGCGCCCCACGGGACGGGTTCGAACGGAGCGAACCGTAGCGCGGCCTCGGGGGCGGCTTGCAGGCTCGCGGCGTCGGCGCGAGACTGCGGCATGACCGCACACGCCGACGCCCACGCCCTCGCACGAACCTTCTTCGACGAGTTCGTCGACGCCTTCCGATCGTTCGATGGAGAGGTCATCGCCCGGCGCTATCTCGTGCCCTACCTGGCGTTCCACGATGCCGCGTCGATGCAGGTCTTCGTCTCGGCGGACGACATCGCCGCCTACTTTCAGCGCATCGTCGACGAGTACCACGCACGCGGATGCAGGGCCTGCCGGTACAAGGACATGTCGGTGGTCGCCCTGGGCGCCGGCTGCGCGGTCGGCACGGTGACGTGGGAGCTGCTGGCGCAGGACCAATCGGTGATCAGCGCATGGCGGGAGTCGTACAACCTCTGCGAGGCCGAGGGCCGCTACAAGGTCTACGCCTCCACCGATCACGCAGGCTGACGGCCGTGCGAGCCCGGCACGACGCGCGGCTCACAGCTGCGCGTAGATGACGCGCATGGCGGAGTCGTCCCGCCGGTAGTGGGGGCCGGGCCGATCGAAGGTCTCGGCCAGCACCTCGAGGCCCACGATCTTCGCCACGTCGAAGAGCGGCTCTCGCTGCGCTCCGCCTTGCAGCTGGTGGACCCGCAGCAGCTCGGTGCCCCGGTTGCCGATTCCGTAGCATTGCGGCTCGACCAGGCGTCTCCGCCCGTGATACTGCAGGCGCAGCCTGCGTCGCCCTTCCACTGCGTCCACCAGACGTTGGTCCATGCGCATCCCCGGAGTCGATCGTCGCAGTGGCAGTATGCAAGGCCTCTGTGGCCTGCACATCGACGTGGTCACCATCCAGAAAGACAGCACATGCCCCGCAACATCGAGATCAAGGCTCGCCTGGACGACATCGACGCCGTGCGGGCGCGGGCCGCCGCGCTGGCCGATCAGGGCCCGATCGAGATCCGCCAGGACGACACCTTCTTCCGCTGCGCGCACGGACGCCTGAAGCTGCGCGCCTTCTCGGCGTCCGATGGCGAACTCATCCACTACCGCCGCGCCGACACGGAAGGCCCCAAGGCGTCGTACTACCTGCGCTCGCCCACCGCATCGCCCGACACGCTGCGCGAGACGCTGGCGCAGGCCTGCGGGCTCGCCGGGCGCGTGCGCAAGCACCGCACGCTCTTCCTCGTCGGACGCACCCGCATCCACCTCGACGTGGTCCACGACCTCGGCCACTTCCTGGAGCTCGAGGTCGTGCTCGAAGATCACGAGCCTGCCGAGCACGGCGTGCAGGAAGCCCACGACCTGATGGCCCGGCTCGGCATCGAGCCGTCCCAGCTGATCGACAGGGCGTATGTCGATCTGCTGCCGCCCTCCACCTCGCAAGGCCCGCAGATCCCCTGACGACCGCCGCTGGGCGCATACTTGGCCCATGGCAATCCCTCACGCAAGCTCGGGCCAGGTCATCGATGTGCAGCCGTTCGGCGAACGGCTGGCCACGCAGCAGACCACCGCCCTCTTCAAGTCGGAGCAGCTCGAAGTCATCCGGCTGGTCCTGCGCGCCGGCAAGTCGCTCCCACCGCACGACGTGGCCGGCGAGATCACGGTGCACTGCCTCGAAGGCCTGGTCGAGGTCAGCTTCGAAGGCCGGGCCGAACGTCTTGCACCGGGGCAGATGCTCTTCCTCGCGCGCGCCGTGCCGCACGCGGTGACCGCGATCGAGGACGCCTCCGCGCTCGTGACCATCGTGGTCGCGAAGTGAGCCCGCCTGCCCTGCTGCCGGAGCAGCGCCTCCACTGGAAGGTCATCGTCCGGGTCCTCGCCATCTGCTACTTCGTGCCGGGCCTGGCCGCGGCCGCCCTGCTCGCCGCCGGGCTGCAGCAGGCCATCGTGCAGCACGTGGGGCAGGCGGTGGCCGCCTTCCTCGGCCTGCTGGGCCTGCTGCTGCCGCCCATCTTCGGCGGCTGGTTCGCAGCACGTTGGGCACCGGCGCTGCCCTGGCGACATGTGTTCGTGGTCGGGGTGCTCGGCGCGCTGCTGTCGATGCTGGCGTTTCGCGTGACGCCGCGCGCGATGGTGGTGTACGCCCTCGCCTCCGTGGCGCTCGCGGCCTTCGGCGGCTACATCCGGCTGGGCGGCGGTCGGCGCGACCCGGGCTGAAGCACGGCGCCGCCAGGCGTGGCAACAATCCGGAAACACGACAGCGCGATCTTGTCGGCCACCACTTCAAGGAGGCCCCGTGTTCAAGACCGTCATCCCCCTCGCGCTGTCCGCGCTCGGCGCCAGCCTGTTGATCGCATCCCCCGCCCAGGCGCAGTCGATGCGATGCCGCAACGACCTCGCCAACGTGGGCGACAACAAGGCTGCGGTGCTGCACAAGTGCGGCGAGCCGGTGCAGCGCGACGCGTACTGCAAGCCGCAGCCGCCCGTGCACAGCACGCACACCGGCCCGAGCTCGGCCAGCTCGACGACGGTGGTCAACGTGGTGCCGTGCGAGCAGGTCGAGGAGTGGACCTACAACCCCGGCCGAGGGCAATTCATGACGACACTGCGCTTCGAATCAGGCAAGCTCGCGGCCATCACCTACGGAGACCGGGTGAAGTAACAGGACACGATGAAGATCACGCCCACGCCCTACACCGCAGCACTCGCCGGCCTTGTCGCCGGGCTCCTGATGCCTTTTCTGTGGGCGCGCTTCGCGGCACCCGGGTCGGACGACAGCGTCTCGCTCGTGGTGTCGTTCCTGCTGGTCGTCGCGCTGCCGGCGCACGCGCTGGTGGTGGGCTTCGCCGCCACGCGCTCGCCCGGCGCCGGGGCCTCGCTCGACGCGGCGCTGCTCAAGCGCGTGGGCGCCTGGCTGCTCGCGGCGGGTGTCGGGGTCGCGCTGGGCGCCGCGTTTCGGACATGATGGCGGCTTCTTCCCGACGCCCCCTCCCGGAGACCGCGACATGACCCCTCTCAAACTCCTCGGCCTCGTGCTCATCGTGCTGGGGCTGCTCGGCCTGCTGTACGGCGGCTTCAGCTACACCAAGAACACGCACGACGTGAAGCTCGGCCCGATCGAGTTCTCGGTGAAGGAGAAGGAGTCGGTCAACGTGCCGGTGTGGGCCGGCGTGGCGGCGATCGTGGGCGGCGCGGTGCTCCTGCTGGTGGGCGGCCGCAAGGGCTGACGGCCCTCCGCGCTCAATCCTTGTAGATGCCGCAGGCGATGGCGAGGTCGCCGGCGCGCTCCACGTACGACGACTTGACCCGCACCTCGTTGGTGATGGGGTGGGCCCACTTGTAGTCCACCCAGCCGGTGCCGCCGCGCCGCGCGAGCTCGGCCATCTCGTGCACGAAGGCCTTGCCGTCCACGTCCTTGCTGGCCGGGCCGCTGCCGATCACGCGCGGGTTGCTGCCGTGGGCGTAGAAGGTGATGTCGTCGACGCCGACCGCCATGAGGTAGAGGTCGCGGTCGACGAACTGGCCCTTGCCGAGCCGGTTGATCTCGTCGATGAGCGCCTGCTTGCCGTGCGCCTTGAAGTACTCGACCGCCGCCTTGACCATGGCTGCGGCCTCTTCGGCGTTGCCGTGCTCGCGGGTGCCGAGGTTGTAGGCCGACACCGCCTTCAGGAGGCCCACCGCCTGCTCGTTGAGCGTCGACGCCGTCTGGCGCGCATCGGTCACGAGCCTGGCGTTCTGCTGGACCATGCCGTCGATCTCGGCGATGGCCTGGTTGACCGACTGGATGCCCTGGCTCTGCTCGTGGCTGGCGGCGGCCATCTCCTTCATGATGCCCGCCACGTGCTTCACCGAGGAGACGATCTCGGTCATGGCCTGGCCGGCGTGGTCGACCAGTCGGCTGCCCGCATCGACCTTGTCGACCGAGTCGCCGATCAGCGCCTTGATCTCGCGCGCGGCGGTGGCCGAGCGCTGGGCCAGCGTGCGCACCTCGGCCGCCACCACCGCAAAACCACGACCCTGCTCGCCGGCGCGCGCGGCTTCCACGGCCGCATTGAG
>JBIQJS010000028.1:0-26570 GCA_044507405.1 Rubrivivax sp.
AGCTCGTGCAGCACATCATCACCAACGACATGCTCAACGGCGAGGTGATCCGCCTCGACGGCGCGATCCGGCTCGCGCCACGCTGAACCGGAGCGACCGCGCGGCGGCGCGCTGCGTCAGCGTGCGAACCGCTCGTTGCCCACCATGCCGAGCCGGGTCACGCCGAGGCGCTGGGCACTTGCGAGCACCATGGCCACGTGCCGGTACTCGACGAGCTGGTGCGGCCGCAGGTGCACCTCCGGCTGCTCGGGCAGCGCCACCGCCTGCACGAGCCGGGCTTCGAGCGCAGCGCGGTCGGGCAAGGCCTCGCCGTTCCACACCACCGTGCCGTCGCGATCGACCTCCAGCGTCACCACCGGCGGCGGGACGGTCGCAGGCGGCGCGCCGGTGGGCATGTGGAGGTTGACCGCGTGCAGCTGGATCGGGATCGTCACGATGAGCATGATGAGCAGCACCAGCATCACGTCGATGAGCGGCGTGGTGTTCATCTCCACCATCACGTCGGGCTCGCTGCTGCCGACGCCGGGACCGAGGTTCATGGCCATGGTCGTGCCTTTCAGCCGCGTGGCGGCGGCTCGGTGACGAAGCTCACCTTCCGGATGCCCGCACGCTGCGCGGCGTAGACCACGCGGCCGACGGACTCGTAGCGCGCCTTCTCGTCGCCGCGGATGTGCACCTCGGGTTGCGGCTCCATCGCGGCGACCTTCTTCAGCCGCTCGACCAGCGCCTCGTGATCGGCCACCAGCGTCGCGTTCCAGTACACCGCGCCGTCGCGCGTGACCGAGAGTTCGATGTTCTCGGGCCGCGTGTGGCGCGCGACGTTGGTCTCCTTGGGCAGGCTCACCGGCGCGGTCTGGGTGACCACCGGCACGGTGATGAGGAAGATGATGAGCAGCACCAGCATCACGTCCACCAGCGGCGTGGTGTTGATGGTGGCGAGCACCTCGTCTTCATCGCCCTCCGGGGCGCCGACGTTCATCGCCATGGCGACCTCAGCGGGCCGCGCGGCTGCCGAGCAGCACGCCGTGCAGGTCGGCGCCAAAGCCGCGCACCGACTCCATCACCACCTTGTTGCGGCGCACGAGCCAGTTGTAGCCCAGCACGGCAGGGACCGCGACCGCGAGGCCGATGGCCGTCATGATGAGCGCCTCGCCCACCGGGCCGGCCACACGGTCAATGGACGCCTGCCCGGCCACGCCGATCTCGATGAGCGCGTGGTAGATGCCCCAGACGGTGCCGAAGAGGCCGATGAAGGGCGCCGTGGAGCCCACCGTGGCCAGCACCGCCAGCCCGCCCTGCAGGCGGCTTTGCACGCGCTCGATGGCGCGCTGCACGCTCATGCCGATCCAGGTGTGGCGGTCGATGTTGGCGGTGAGCTCGCCGGCGTGGTCCTTGCCGGCCTCGATGCCGGTCTCGGCGATGTAGTGGAAGGCGCCGCCCGCCTTGAGCGTCTTCACGCCCTCCTCCAGGCTCGCCGACTTGAAGAAGCTCGCGTACGCGGCCCGGCCTTCGGCGCCGAGCTTGTAGCTCTCGTAGAGCTTGATGACGAGGATGTACCAGCTCGCCAGGCTCATCAGCACGAGGACGATGAGCGTGCCGCGTGCGACGGCATCGCCTTTCGCCCACAGGTTCTTGAGGTCGTAGGGGTTCTCGACGGCTTGCGCGCTCACGCCGGGCGCCGGCGCGGTCGTGGGCGCTGCAGCCGGCACCGTAGCCACGGGCGCAGAGGCCGGTTCCTGTGCGTGGACGGCCGGCGCACAGGCGAAGCCCATCGCCAGCACGAGGCCGGCGGCAGCGGTGGAGAGCTTGTCGAGAAAGGACATGGTGTTGGCGGGTCGGGAGGTCGATGGAACGAGGCCGCAGCGATTCACTGCGAGCGGAAGCCGAGCTGCACCAGCACGCCGCTCACCTCCTGCGGCTGGCCGATGCACTTGAACTGCGAGACGGCCTCCAGGCTGTGGCGGTTGAAGGCACGGTGGGTCGACTTGACGATGGCAGCGTGCTTCACCTCGCCATTCGTGCCGATGGTGAAGGAGACGGTCACCTCGCCCGAGTCGACCTGCGCGCGCGTGGCCTCGCGGGGGAAGCCGGCGTCCTGCAGGATGCGCTCGTAGCCGGGGCAGCTCACGCCCACCGAGGGCGCGGCGGCGCGCGGCGGCGCCGGGGGTGCGGGCGGAGCCGGGGCCGGTGCAGGTGGCGCGGCCGGCGCGGCCGCCACGGGCTCCGGCGCAGGTGGCGCGGGCGTGGCGGTGATGGCAGGCGCCGGCGGCGGCGCGGCGATCCGGACCTCGGGCGGCGGGACGACGGGCGGCGGCGGCGGCGCCTGCACCTTGGGCGGAGGGGGCGCCACCGGCTGTGGCGGTGCCGGCGGCGCAGGCGGAGCGGGCGGCGCAGGCTCCTCGATGAGGCGGGTCTCGACCGGCCGCCGCACCTCGTCCACGAACTTGCGCGCGAGGCCCGACGTCAGCCCGTAGACCAGCAGCAGGTGGATGCCCACCACGATCGCGATGCCGACGATGTGACGCCGCGGGTCCGACGGCCTCTTCGAAAAATCCATACCTCTCTGGTCTGCGCCTCGGGCGCTGGGCACAAGCGCGCGAGGTTACCAGCAGCGCTGCGTCAGAACCTGTACGAAGCGTTGAGGTAGGCCGTGCGGCCGCGCGCGTCGTAGTAGCGGTCGTCGTAGCCGAACTGCTGGCCGCGGTTCAGGCCACCCGACGAGATGGACAGCGGCGGGCGGGTGTCGAAGACGTTGAGCAGGCCGATGGACAGGACCAGGTCCTTGCGCGGCGCCCAGCGCGTCTGCCAGTCGAGCGTGGCGTAGCGCTTGACCGGCAGGCGGATCTGCTCGGTCGCCCCCGTCGGGTTGCCGGCCGCATCCAGCACCAGCACGTCGCTCGTCGCATCGAGGTAGCCCGAGCGGAAGTTGCCCGTGAAGGTGTGCGCCCAGTTGCCGTGCCGGAAGGTGTTGGCCCAGCTCCCGACCCATCGGAAGGTCACGCTGCCCAGCGCCTCGTCGCCGCCGCCGATGGCCGAGTACTTGCGCCCGCCCGGCAGCAGCTGGCGCTGCTCGTCGATCATGTAGGTGAGCGAGAAGCGCGAGTGCAGGTCGGCGAACGGCAGCTTCATGCGCGCGGCCGCATCGAGGTCCAGGCCGGTGTAGCTCTCGGTGCCGAGGTTCTTGTTGTCGGCGAGGAAGGCGATGTAGACGTTGCTCGTCCCCACGATGTTCTGCGTGGTCCACGCGCCGGGATACGCCTGCGGGTTGGCGAAGGCCTCGTCTTCGGTGAGCTGGCCGATCGCGTTCCTGATCTTCACGTACCAGAGGTCCGCGCCCAGCGTGACGTCGCGGCTCGGCTCGAAACGGATGCCCAGCGAGCGCTGCAGCGACCGCTCGGGCTTGAGGTCGGGGTTGCCACCGGCGAACTGGTCGTACTGGCCGGTGGTCGGCCGGCAGGTCGCGCCGAGCGACGCCGCCATGGCCGCAAGCTCGGGCGTGCAGGCGTAGTCCTCGCTCGTCTGGCCGTAGGGCTGGGTGGTGGCGTTGACCTGCGGCACCGTGGGCGCACGGAAGCCCGAACCGATGGAGCCGCGCACGAGCAGCTGGCGGTTGGGGCTCCAGCGGAAGCCGCCCTTGGCGGTGGTCGCGCTGCCGAAATCGGAATAGCGGTCCCAGCGCACCGCGGTCATCAGCTCCAGCGACTTCGCTGCCGGAATCACCAGCTCGCCGTAAGCGCCCCAGCTGTTGCGCGCTGCCTCATAGGGCGGCACCGCCGACTGGTCGCCGAAGCGCTGGTCGCACAGCGACGGGTCGTTGACCGGATCGCACGGCGCGCCGGCCACCGGGTCGGCGAGCAGGCCCTGAGCGAAGAGACTGGGCTTCGACTGGAAGCTCTCGCGCTGGAACTGCACACCGGCGCCCAGCATCAGCGGGCCGGCCGGCAGCGCCATCAGCTCGCGCGAGGCCCGCACGCCGAGGGTGTCCAGCCGGGAGAGGCCGCCGTCCCAGTAGCCCCGGTAGTTGATGGCATTCAGCCGGGTCACGCCCGCGGGCGACTGCTGGCCCGGGCCGACGAAGGGATCGAGGTCGCCGCTGTTGGTCGCGGCGAGCACCGCCAACGCCCCCGGGTAGCCGGAGATGCGCTGGATCGATTCGCTCTGGGAATGCGTGTAGTAGGCGTTGTAGTCCCAGCTCGAGAGCGTGCCCTTGGAGCCGAGCGCAAGGTCGAAGAACTTCGCGGTGTTGTTGTCCTCGCGCTTGCCCATGTCGTAGAGGCGGTAGTAGGCCTCGCTGTCACCGACCACGCCCCAGGGCGCGAGGTAGGTGCTGTGCAGCGCGCTGCCGGCCGCGATGGGGATCACGCCCGGCACCGGGGCGATGCGCGCGATGTGGCGTGTCTGCGAATACAGCAGGTCGACGTAGGGCGTGTGGTCGCCGACCTTGAAGTTGAGCGAGCCGAGGAAACTCTGCCGCTTGCGGATCGGGTAGATCTCGAGATCGCCGACGAAGTTGTAGCCGCAGTAGTCGCCATCCGCGTCGGTGACGCGGAAGGTCTTGTCGGGGCACACGCCGTTGGCGAGCAGGTAGGGGTTGAACGCGTAGTCGTCGCTCGGGTCCGCGGGCGTGCCGTTGTCGTGCCAGGCATTGCCGGGAATGGCGGAGGCCGTCACCTGCTGCACGCGGTACTGCTGGCCGTTGTGGCTGAAGTCGATCTCGGCCGAGCCTGCGTAGCTGCGCTTGCCGGCATCGAGCTGGGTGCGCTCGTCGTGCGAGACGGAGAACATCACGCTGTAGCCGTCGTCGCGCAGCGAGCCGAAGCCCTTGGTCGCGCTCAGGCGCTGCTCGCGTGCACCGCCGCGGGGGTAGGACAAGCCCACCGTCACATCGCCCTCGGTGGTGTCGCGGCGGGTGATGAAGTTGACGACGCCTGCGATCGCATCCGCCCCATAGAGCGCGGAGGCGCCGTCGGTGAGGATCTCCACGCGTTCGATGGCCGCGAGCGGCAGCGCGTTGAGGTCCATCGCCGCGGCGAAGCCGGTGAGCGTCTGCCCGCCGAACTGCGCCATGCGGTGGCCGTTGAGCAGCACCAGCGTGCGCGTGTCGCCGATGTTGTGCACCGAGATGGTGGAGACCCCGCCTGCACCGCCGCCCACGGACGACGAATCGCCGAACGAGCCCTGCGCCAGCGGCAGCCGCTGCAGCAGGTCCACGACCGAGGTGGCGCCACTGCGGGCGATGTCCTCGCGCCTGAGGATCTGCACCGGCAGCGCCGTCTCTGCATCGATGCGGCGGATCGCCGAACCGGTGATCTCGACACGCTCGAGCTGCGGCTGGGCGCTCACGGCCGCGACCATCAGGCCGCCCAGCACGGCCAGCGCAGCGCGTGCCATCGTCGTTCTCGCGAACATGGGGTCTCCTGTCAGGGGCATGGCAGTCTCGCAAGACCCGTACCGCACCCCTCGTATGCCTTGGAAAAGACGCGCATTGTCTTCAATGGACCCGGCGCCGTCTCGTCGGGAAATTCCGGGCGATGCGCGCTGCGCACGGCCGCACTCAGGTGGTGTGCAGGCGTGGCACCGCCGCCAGCAGCGTGCGGGTGTAGTCGCGCTGCGGGTCGCCCAGCACCGCGTCGGTGGTGCCGGCTTCTTCGACGCGGCCCTGGCGCATCACCACCACGCGGTCGGCGATGTACTCGACCACCCCGATGTTGTGCGTGATGAAGAGGTACGAGATGCCCAGCTCGCGCTGCAGCTCGCGCAGCAGGTTGAGGATCTGCGCCTGCACCGACACATCGAGCGCCGACGTCGGCTCGTCGCAGATGATGAGCCGCGGCTGCACCGCCAGCGCACGCGCGATGGCGATGCGCTGCCGCTGGCCTCCCGAGAACTCGTGCGGATGGCGCTGCAGCGCCTCGCGCCGCAGGCCCACGCGCTCGACCAGGGTCTCCACCTCGGCGCGGCGTTGCGCGGGCGGCACCTCCGGCCGCAGCGCGGCCAGGCCCTCTTCCAGCAACTCGGCCACGCGCATGCGCGGGTTGAGCGAGGCAAACGGGTCCTGGAAGATCATCTGAACGGCGCGTCGCGCGTCGCGCAGCGCCTCGCCCCGCAGCGCGAGCAGGTCGCGTCCATCGAGGAGCGCCCGGCCCTCCACGCGCGCCACGCCGCGCAGCAGCTGCAGGAGGGCCTTGCCGACGGTGGTCTTGCCGCAGCCCGATTCGCCCACCAGTGCGACCGTCTCGCCTGCACGCAGGTCGAACGACACCTGGTGCACGGCGGTGTGATGACGGCGGGCGCGCTGCAGCAGGCCGGAGCGGATGGGGAAGTGCACCGAGAGCTGCTGCACGTCGAGCAGCACGTCGCCCGGTGCGGGGCGCGGCGGCGCCTCCTCGACGGGTTCCGCCTGCGGAACGTTCCCGATCGGCACCGGCACCCCCTCGCGATAGAGCAGGCAGCGCACTTCGTGTCGATCGCTCGTCGCGACCAGCGCGGGCGGCGTGCCGTGGCATTCCGGCATCACCCGGTCGCAGCGCGGCGCGTAGCGGCAGCCGGCGAACTCGCGCGAGAGCGGCGGCACCGTGCCGCCGATGGCCGCGAGCCGACCGCCGCGCCGTGCCGCCTCCGGCAAGGCGGCGAGCAGCATGCGCGCATACGGATGCTGCGGCGTGCGGAAGAACTCGTCTGCCGTCGCCACCTCGATGATCTGCCCGGCATACATCAGCGCCACGCGGTCGGCCATGCCGGCCACCACCGCGAGGTCGTGCGTGATGAGCAGCAGCCCCATGCCGTGCGCGCGCTGCAGGTCGCGCAGCAGGTCGAGGATCTGCTTCTGGATGGTGACGTCGAGCGCGGTGGTGGGCTCGTCGGCGATCAGGAGCTCGGGCTCGGCGGCCAGTGCAATGGCGATCATCACGCGCTGCTTCTGCCCGCCCGAGAGGCGGAACGGGTACTCGTCGATGCGCCGCTCGGGCTCGGGGATGCCCACGCGGCGCAGCCACTCGATGGCACGCGCACGTGCCGCGGCACCGCGCAGCGGCGTGTGCGCCTCGATGGCCTCGACGATCTGGTCGCCCACCCTCATGACCGGGTTCAGGCTCGTCGCCGGCTCCTGGAAGATCATGCCGATGCGTCCGCCGCGCACCGCACGCATGTCGGATTCGGGCAGTGCCAGCACGTCCTCGCCTTCGAGGCGGACCTGGCCCTGCGTGACGCGGCCGTTCTCGGGCAACAGCCGCATGAGCGCGAGCGCCGTCATGCTCTTGCCGCAGCCCGATTCGCCCACCAGCGCAAAGGTCTCGCCGCGCGCGATCGCCAGGCGCAGGCCGTCGAGCGCCCGGACCAGGCCCTCGTCGGCGTCGAGGGCGACTTTCAGGTCGTCAACGTGCAGCATCGGGAGTCTCGGTGCGGCGGCCTGCGACCAGGCGACGGCGGAAGCCGCGGGCGCGCGGGTCGAACGCATCGCGCACGCCATCGGCGAAGAGGTTGGCCGCGAGCACCAGCGTCACCATGAAGGTGAAGGCCGCGGCGAACGACCACCACACGGTGGGCTCGCGGTTCATCTCGCTACGCGCGAGGTTGATCATGCTGCCGAAGCTGCTGGTGCCCGGGTCCACGCCCACGCCCACGTAGGTGAGCACCGCTTCGTAGAGGATGAGGTCCGAGAAACCCAGCACCGCCGTGATGAGCACCAGGTGCATCACGTTGGGCAGGATGTGGCGCGACATGATGCGCGCATGCCCCACGCCGAAGGCGGTGGCCGCCTGCACGTACTCCAGCTCGCGCAGCTTGAGCGTCTCGCCGCGCACCAGGCGGCACAGCGTGGCCCAGCCGGTGATGCCCAGCACCACGCACAGCAGCAGGATCTTGAGGTCGGCGCGCTCCACGCCGGTCTCGAACATCTCCGGGTTCTTGTCGAGGAAGACCTGCACCATGAGCACGCAGGCGGCGATCAGCAGCACGTTGGGCACCGACGAGAGCACCGTGTAGAGGTACTGGATGACGTCGTCCACCCAGCCCTTGAAGTAGCCGGCCAGGATGCCCAGGGCGACGGCCAGCGGCAGCATCGCGAGCGTGGAGAGCGCACCGATGACGAAGGCGGTGCGCACGCTCTTGAGCGCGAGGTAGAGCACGTCGTTGCCGGTGCGGTCGGTGCCGAAGACGTGGTAGTGGTTCATGAGCCCGACGACGGCGCCGGCCACGAGGGCCACGACGCCGAGCGTGGCGAGCGTCGCGCGCAGCGGGTAGCGCGTGCGGTCGAGCGCCAGGTCGCGCAGCGCCGGGCCCAGGCCGCCGTGCGAGCGGCGCAGCGCCAGCGCCGTGGCGAGGATCAGCACGCCCAGGACACCGAGGCCCGCGGCCGCCCCGCCGAGCGCGCGACGTGTCACGTCGCCCGCCCACTGCGTCGGCGGGTCGGCGAGGTGTGCGCCACCGAACTGCAGCCGCGGATGCTCGCGCACGGTGCGGCCTTCCACCCCCACACTCTGCTTGTCGAGGCCCAGGTAGGCGAGCGGCGCCGAGTAGGTGGTCTCGCGCATCTCGATCTGGCGCGCGAGCACCACGTCGAGCAGCGACAGCGTGCGGGTGTCGTAGTGGATGCGGCCCTCGGCGCTGGCCGTGGGAAGCGCACGCCGGAAGTGCACGCTGTCGAGCGCGGTGACGCCGGCGAAGAGCAGCAGCACGACCCCTGCGCTCAGCGCCGCCGGGTCGAGCAGCACCTTCTTCCAGTTGGCCTGCAGCGTCGGCTCGCGCCAGATGCGCCAGACGTAGAACACGAGGCCGGCGAAGAGCGCATACAGCGCGAGGTCGGTCCAGAGGAAGACGAAACGCACACCCATCGTCACGCCCCCAGCCGCACGCGCGGATCGACCCAGGTGTAGGCCAGGTCGATCAGCACGTAGCTCGCGATGTAGAGCAGCGCGCCGAAGAACACCATGGCGCGCACGATCGCGAAATCCTGCCCCGCGATGGCCTCGATGGTGAAGGCGCCCAGGCCCGGGATGCCGAAGAAGCTCTCGAACACGAGGCTGCCGAGGAAGACATACGGCAGGTAGGAGCCCGCGCTCGTGATGATGGGGATGAGCGCGTTGCGCAGCGCATGGCCGATGAGCACCCGGTGCTCCGCCAGCCCCTTGGCCCGCGCGGTGCGCACGTAGTCGCGGCCGATCTCCTCCAGCAGCATGGCGCGGTAGAGCCGCGCCTCGCCGCCCAGGCGCGAGAGCAGCGAGAGCAGCACCGGCAGCAGCAGGAACTTCACCGCGTCCAGCCCGCCCGCGTAGCCCGAGATGGGCACGAGCCGGAGCACGCGCGCGAAGAGGTACTGCCCCACGATGATGTAGAAGAGCGCCGAGATCGAGAGCATCAGCACGCACAGCACCACGCCCCAGAAGTCGATGCGCGTGTGGCGGAAGAAGACCAGCAGCACCGCGAACCCGGTGCTCGCGATCAGCTGCAGGATGAACACCGGCACCGCGAGTTGCAGGCTCACGCCCATGCGCACCTGGATCTCGTGGCCGATGTCGATGGCGTTGCGCGAGTCGGAGCGGCCGAAGTCCAGCGCCAGCAGCGAGACCGAGCGCTCCCACAGGATGGTGTCGGTGAGGCGCGCGCGGCCCTCGGCCTGGTCGTTCCAGTAGAGCGGCTTGTCGTAGCCGCGCTCGGCCTTCCACTTGTCGATCTGCTCCTGCGTGACGCGCTTGCCGCCGATGTTCAGGCGGGCCATGTCGTCGGGCGTGTTCACGGTGAAGAAGAGGAAGAAGGTGAGCAGGTTCACGCCGATCAGGATCAGCAGCGCATAGCCCAGGCGGCGCAGCAGGTAGCCGGTCATGCGCCCTCCCCCTGCGGCGCCGCGGGCAGCGCGGTGCGCCGCTCGCGCCGGCGGTGGCTGCGCCAGGCCGCGGCGGCCAGCCACGCGAACAAGGGCACGGCCGCGGCCACCGGCCACCACACCGGCCGGTTCCACTCGGCTTGCGCCTTCGCGCGCGCGGCCGGATCGAGCCGGTAGTACTTGGCCATGTCGCGCACCACGATGCTGGGCTTGCCGTTGTGCACCCACGACTGGAACGCGAGGCCCGCATACGGGAAGTAGCCCCAGGCCCAGGGCGCGTCCTCGCGCACGAGGGCCACCATGCGGTCGATCACCTTCTGCTTCTCGGGCCCGTCGTCCAGCGTCTGCAGCCGGCGGTAGAGGCGGTCGTACTCGGCGTTCTCGTAGTTGGCGGCGTTCTCGCCTTCGTGCCGCACCTTGCCGTTGGGGCCGTAGAGCAGGAAGAGGAAGTTCTCGGCATCGGGGTAGTCGGCCAGCCAGCCCCACCAGAAGATCTGGTGCGTGCCCTTGTGCACCTTGTCCTGGAACTGGTTGTAGTCGGTCGCGCGGATCTCCAGTTGGATGTCGATCTTGGCGAACTGCCGGACCATCCAGTCGAGCTCGGCCTTGATCTCGGGCGTGGGCGTGCGCTGGAAGTCGTAGTTGAGCACCAGCGGCCTGCCCGTCTTCACGTCGCGCCCGCCCGGGTAGCCGGCTTCGGCCATGAGCTTCTTCGCGTCCTCGATCGTGCGGCGCACCACCTTGCCGTCCACCACGCGGTGCGTCACCGGGTTGTGGCCTTCCACCGTGCCGTGCCGCGAGCCGAAGACGCCCGGCGGCACCGGCCCGTGCGCCGCCTCGCCGCCCTTGTTGCGGAAGATGCGGCCATAGCCCTCCTCCCAGTCGATCGCGATCGAGATGGCCTGGCGCAGCTTGCGGTTCTTCACCTGCTGCTCGGGCGTGTCGCCACGGCCCACCACCGGGTCCAGCCAGTTGAAGCCCAGGTACCAGTTGCTGATGTCGGTGGCGATGGGGAACTTGTAGCCGCGGGCTTCGTACTCGCGGCGCACGTCGTCGGAGTCTTCCATGTCCACGCGGAAGTCGATGCCCCACTCGGGCCGCTCGATCTCGGGCACGTCGAGGTAGCCCTGCTTGAACTTCTGCTTGCGCGGCACCTTCTCCTTCTCGATGGTGGAGACGATGGTGTCGATGAAGGGCATGGGCTTGCCGCAGTCGGCCAGCAGTCCGGCCTCGCGGTCGCCGGGCATGCCCTCGCAGGGATACGGGTCGTGGCGGAAATTGGGGTTGCGCTTGAGCACATGCCGGCGGTCCTGCACGTACTCGGCCATCATGTACGGCCCCGTGCCCACCGGCCACTGGTTCCAGGTGAGGCCGTTGCCCGCCATGCCGGGGCGCGCATAGAAGGCATCCACCTCCCAGGGCACCGGCGCGGTGAAGGTCATCGCGAGCCAGTATTTCCACTGCGGGTACTTGCCCTTGAGGCGGATGCGCAGCGTGTACTGGTCGAGCGCGGTCACGCCTTCGAGCGGCCAGCGGCGGAAGTCGAGGAAGGGCTTGTCGAGCGCCGAGAGCGGCAGCCCCGCGCGCAGCTTCTCGTCTTCGGCGCGGATGCGCTGGCCGTAGTCGGCCAGGCCGATCACGTAGGCCGAGAAGATGGCGTAGATGGGTGCCTCGATGCGCGGCGTGGCGTGGCGCTTGAAGGCGTAGACGTAGTCGTCCGCCACCAGCTCGCGCGTGCCCAGGTGCTCGAAGTCGAAGGGCGAGCGCTTGTCGCCCACCTCCTCGCGCGTGAGCGCGTGGTAGCGGTAGCGGCCGGCCTCGTCCTTCGCGAAGGCCGGGTGCGGCGCGTAGCGGATGCCGGGCTTGATCCGGATGTCGTACACGCTCTCGGCGATCTGCGCGGCGGGCGCATCGTCGGGCAGGCGCTTGCCGTCGGCCGAGAGATAGACCGGCTGCACCACCGCCTCGGCCGTCTTGGGCACGAGCTCGTAGGGCCGCTTCAGGTAGTGGTAGCCGTAGAGCGGCTCGTAGATCGAGTAGGTGTAGGGCGTCTCGGGGTTGCTGTAGGAGGCGGTCGGGTCGAGGTAGCGCGGCGAGCGCTCGTCGAAGGAGTTGAAGAGCGTGTTCTCTTCGGCCGCGCCGGCCGGGTGCGGGCTGTTGTTGCATGCCCCCACGAGCGCGAGCAGCGCGGCGGCGACGCAGGCCTTCCAGGGGGCAAGGCGGCGCGTCGGCATGGCGGCGAGGTCGTCAGTGGGCCCAGCCGATGAGCACGTCGCGCCCCTCGACGAGGAGCGTGACCTTCGCGCCCACCGGCATCGTCACCTTGGTCGGCACATGCCCGAACGGCAGGCCGGTGAGGATGGGCGTCCTCGTCTGGCGGCGCAGGTACTCGATCACGCCCTTGAGCGAGTAGCCGCGGTCGTTGGGCGACCTGCGGTACTCGGTGAAGTCGCCCAGCAGCACCGCCTTCTGCGCATCGAGCACGCCGGCCTGGTGCAGCTGCAGCAGGCTGCGCTCGATGCGGTAGGGGTGCTCGTTGACGTCTTCCAGGAAGAGCACGCCGCCCTTCACGCGGGGCCAGTGCGGCGTGCCCAGCAGCGTGTTCACCACGCACAGGTTGCCGCCCCAGAGCACGCCCTTGGCCTGCAGGCCGTCGAAGCCGGCCTCGGTGCGAAAGCCCACCGCTTCGAGCACGCCCGTCATGGCTTCGACGAAGCAGTCCTGCGTGATGTCGTCCACCTCGTCGCCGCCGAAATCGCCCACGGCGAGCGGCCCGGCCCAGGTGGTGGCGCCGGTGTGCGCGAGCAGGCCGAGCTGCAGCGCCGTCAGGTCGCTGTGGCCCACCCAGCGGGTGCCGCGCTCGGCGCTTTTCGCGATGAGCTTCCAGTCGAGGCGGTCGAGCAGGCGCGTGAGCCCGTAGCCACCGCGCGCGGCGAGCGCGATGTCGGGTGCGTCTTTCGCGATGCGGTGGATCGCCGCGAGGCGCGTGTCGTCGTCCCCGCCGAAGCGCTGGTGCTTCTCGAGCGCTGCCTCGTCGATCGCCACCTCGAAGCCCATCGCGGCAAGGCGCTTGGCCGCCTTGCGCAGCGGCCCCGCCTTGAGCACCACGCCCGCCGGCGTGTAGAGCGTGAGGTGCTGCGGATGACCCTCAGTCTCGTGGTGATGAGGGTGATGGTGCTGGTGGCTCAACTTCGACTACCTCTCCGGTCGGGATCACGTCGGTGCCGGTGTCGGCAAAACCGTCGTCGGCCTCGCCGCGCGTGGCCCGCCGGTTGCGGTACAGCTCGCGCCGCTCGGCGAAGAAATCGCGCAGCACCTGGCCGCATTCATGGGCCATCACGCCGCCCTGGAGCTGCGTGTGGTGGTTGAGCTCGCGCACCCCGAAGAGATCGACCACCGAGCCGGCCGCGCCGGTCTTGGGGTCGGTCGCACCGAACACCACACGCTTGAAGCGCGCATGCATGAGCGCCATGGCGCACATGGCGCAGGGCTCCAGCGTCACGTAGAGCTCGCACTCGGGCAGGCGGTAGTTGCCGAGCAGCGTGGCGGCGTGACGCAGGGCCACGATCTCGGCGTGCGCGGTCGGGTCGTGCTCGGTGATGGGCCGGTTGTAGCCGGTGGCGATCACCTGGCCGGCCTTCATGATGACCGCCCCCACGGGCACCTCGCCCACCAGCCAGGCGTTGTGGGCCTGGTCCAGCGCGATGCGCATCGCGTGTTCGTCGGCGGGCGTGGAGGTCATCGGGCGGCGTGGTGGTGGCGAGCAGAGCAGGCTGCACTGTAACCGCCACTCCCCGTATGCTGACGCCCCGTGCAGGACACCCTATTCCCTGAGGCCCTGCCGCCCACGCCGGCGGTGGAGACGCCTAAAGCGGCGACCTCCGAGCCGACCGATGCCCCACCCCCGCGCAAGCGCGGCAGCAAGGTCTCGCCCTGCCCGCCCGACGAGGCGCTGGTGGCGCTGGCCCGCGAGCTGCCGCCGCAGCTGCACCTGGGCGGCTCGTCGTGGAGCTACCCCGGCTGGAACGGCCTGGTGTGGGACGGCGAGTACGCCGAATCCAAGCTCTCGCGCGAAGGCCTCACCGCCTATGCGCAGCACCCGCTTTTTCGCGGCGTGTGCGTGGACCGCAGCTTCTACCGCCCGCTCACCGCGCAGCAGCACGCGCGCTACGCCGCCCAGGTGCCCGACGACTTCCGCTTCGTGGTCAAGGCGCCGGCCTCGGTCACCGACGCCACGGTGCGCAGCGAAAACGGCCGCGCGGTGCAGGAGAACCCGGTCTTCCTCGACCCCGGGATCGCCGTGCGCGAATTCGTGGAGCCCACGCTCGACGGCCTGAAGCACAAGCTCGGCGTGCTGGTGTTCCAGCTGAGCCCGCTGCCCCTGCCGCTCTTGGCGGATCTGGACGCGGTCTACGCCCGTCTGCGCACGCTGCTGCAGGCGCTGCCGCCGCTCACCGGCGCGCCGGACGCGGTGGTCGCGGTCGAGGTGCGCGACCCGGAGTTCCTCAATCCGGCCTTCGCAGCGCTGCTGCGCGAGTGCGGTGCCGCCTACTGCCTGGGCCTGCAGGCCAAGATGCCGCGCATCGAGGCGCAGCTGCCCATGCTGCGCGCGATGTGGCCCGGGCCGCTGGTGTGCCGCTGGAACCTGAACCCGGTCAACGGCGCCTACGGCTACGAATCGGCGGAGCAGCGCTACGCGCCCTTCGACCGCATCGTCGACCCCGACCCGGAGACGCACGCCACGCTCGCGCGCGTGATCGCCGGCACCACAGCGGCAGGCCACAAGGCCTACGTCACGATCAGCAACCAGGCCGAGGGTTGCGCGCCGCTCACCGCCGCCACGCTCGCGCGCGAGGTGCTGGCGCTGCGGCGTTAGGCGGCCAGCGCAAAGCGCGCGAGCACCTCGTGACGCGCCTGGCCGATGTGGCTGCGCATCAACAGCAGCTCGCGGGCCGTCCAGGCGATGCGCTCCACCGGCTGCGGTGGCAGCAGCCGGCCGTCGTAGAGCAGCGTGAGGTGGGGCGTGTAGCGGGCCTCCACCGCCACGCCTGCCCGTTGCAGGGCCGCGCCCAGGGCCTCGTGCAGCGCGACCACACCGGCCACGTCGGCGCCTGCGCCGCGCATCACGAGCGGCCGGCGGCGCGGGCGGCCCGCGAAGCTAGCCGCCTGGTCGAAGGCGATCGGGAACGGGGCGAGGCGCAACCCGCTCGCCGCCGTGCTGGCGGCCGCAACGAGCGCATCCGGCACGCCCGCGTGATCGCCGAGGAACTGCACCGTCACGTGGAATCGCCAGCTCGCGAGCGGCTTGCCTTTCAGCGCATGCGCGGCGCGCAGCCGGGCGGCGAGCGCCGCGATGCGTTCGGCGGTCGCGGGATCGGGCAGCAGCGCGAAGAAGAGCCGATCGGTCGGGCGCGGCGGGGCGGGAGGGCTGTCGGCTTGCATGTCGCGAGCATGCGCTCGATCGGCCGCTCTCAACGCCAGCGCAGCAACAGCACCGACAGCCAGCGGGGGCGCCAGGCCAGCGTGAAGGCCACGATCAGCGCGGCGCCGGCGAGCGCCATCACCCACACGAGCGGCGCCATGGTCGCGTGGTCCACCCGGAAGCACAGCGCGAGCGACGCCGCGAGCGCCGCAGCGCCCAGCACGCGCAGCACGAACGCCGTCGATCGCGGCAGCGGCTGCGCGCCGCGCACCTGCTCCCAATGCGGCTGCATGGCGAGCGCCAGCCAGCCCATGCCGGCCACGCAGGCGCCGAGAGCGGCGGCATAGGCCAGCGCCTCAGGCACCGGCCACCTCCATCGCGCGCGCAGCCGGCTCGTTCGTGTCGGAGCGGGCCGCGTGCAGCCGTGCCGCGGCCCGCTCGCGGCGGCGCAGCTGGCGCGCCGCCAGCACGGCCAGGCCGGCCGCGGCGAGCAGGCTCAGGTCCACCCCGGCCACGGGCCAGTAGCCGGCGGCGAGCGTCCGGGCGAGGTGATCGCCGGTCGTGATCCAGTTGAGCAGCACCGCTGACAGCGCGAGCGCCGCCGCAGCCCAGCACTGCTCGCGCCATGCCGGCGACAGCAGGCCCTGCTGCACCGGGCGGCTGCGCCAGGCCGCATGCACGAGCGCAAGCGCCCAGGCGCCCCAGAAGATGCCCTCTTCCCACGCGCCGCGGTCGGCCATGCCGGCCGGCAACAGCCGGTTGGCCACGAGGATGGAAAAGGCCGCCACCAGCATGCCGGTGACGGTCGTCGCCGCCATCGCGTCGGCCCAGCGCGCGCCCGCGAGGCCCTGCTTCGCATGCTGGCGCTTGCGCTTCTCGACGAAGAAGATGAAGCCGGTGGCGATGCACACGCAGCCCATGAGGCCGCCCAGCACATAGAGCCAGCGCAGCAGCCAGTGGCGGAAGTGCTGCAGGTGCAGGCCCGTCAGGTACTCGTTGATGCTGCGCACTGCGCTCGGCGCCGGCTCTTCGTGGATCACCTGCCCGGTGGGCCCGGAGAAATGCACCGCCTGCCCGACGAGCGCCACGCGGTCGCTGCCGGCGCGGTAGATGCTCACATGGCTGTTGGCGTCGCCGATGTGGTTGACCGTGAGGAACCCCACCTCGCCCGGCATGCCGCGCGCCTCCCAGCGGCGCTTGGCCTCGGCCACCATCGCATCCACCGACGCCAGGGGCGCGGGCGTGCCCGAAGGCTTGAAGGGCAGCCGCTTGGCCTGGGCCTCCTCCTGCGCCGCCGCAAGCGCCTGCGGCTCGAGCAGCGTCCCAGAGACCGGGAAGTAGGTGCCGATGAAGATCAGCAGGCCGGTGAACGCGAAGAAGAAGTGGAACGGCAGCGCCACCACGCCGGTGAGGTTGTGCAGGTCGAGCGCGCTGCGCTGCGTGTGCTTCTTCGGGCGGAAGGTGAAGAGCTCGCGGAAGACCTTGCGATGCATCACCACACCGCTCACGAGCGCGGCCAGCATCACGAGCGCGGCGAGCCCGACGATCCAGATGCCCAGGTTGCGCCAGTGCAGGTGCAGGCCGTAATGGAGCGGATAGAAGAACTCGCTGCCGATCTTGAGCTGGCCCGCCGGCAGCACCGCCCCGGTTCGCGGGTCGATGGTGGCCAGCCCGTGGACGTGGTCGTCGGGGTCGTCCGGGTTGTTGGTGACGGCGTATTCCGAAAACATCAGCAGCACCGGATCGCGGTGGGTGGTGTAGGCGCCCCAGTTCATGGCCCGGGGACTCACCTCGGGCGTGCCGCCGACGCGCCGTCGCGCCTCGTCGAGCTCGTGCGGGGTTGGCGTCATCTGCTCGAAGATGCCGGCGAGCATGCGGTCGTAGGAGGGCATCACCTGCGCGGGAAAGCGCGTCTCGGGCAGCGCCCATCGGTCGATCTCGCGGTCGAACACCGACAGCGTGCCGAAGAAGAAGGCCACCATCAGCACGTAGCCCAGCACGAGGCCGAACCAGGTGTGCAGCCACGTCATTGAGAGACGGAAGGTCTGGAACATCGGCGAGCTCCGAAAGCGTGCTCAGGCCGCCACGCGGGTCAGCCACCAGCCGGCGGCCGTCATGAGCATCCCACCGCCGAGCAGCACCGCCCACACGCGCCACACGCTGCGCGCGGCAAAGGCCCAGAGGAAGGCGACCAGGAAGACCACGAAGGCGCAGAGCGCGGCGAGCGCCATCGCGTCCGCATAAGCGATACCGGCCCGAAGGCACAGCGCGACGCCCAGAACGACGAGGCCCCAGACGAAGGCGTAGCTGCCCAGCAGGCTCGCCGTGACCCGTGCGGCGATGTGCCGCCAGTGTGTCCCCGTCGTCGCGGCCATGTGGGAGCTCGGTAGTTGCGAATGAGTCGCATTCTATGGGCGAAGCACCCAAAGATGCGAATGCCTCTCATTCACATCCCCTGCCGGGAGATCGGGAAAAGGGCCGCCGCCAGCGTCAGGTGTCCGTCATGCAACGGACCCGGCGCTCACTCCCACTCGATCGTCGCGGGCGGCTTGGAGCTCACGTCGTAGGTGACGCGGTTGATGCCGCGCACCTCGTTGATGATGCGGCCCGACACCTTCTTCAAGAGGCTGTAGGGCAGCTCGGCCCAGTCGGCGGTCATGAAGTCGCTGGTCTGCACGGCGCGCAGCGCCACCACGTAGTCGTAGGTGCGGCCGTCGCCCATCACGCCCACGCTCTTGACGGGCAGGAAGACGACGAAGGCCTGGCTGGTGAGCTCGTACCAGGTCCTGCCGGTGGCGGTATCGGCGGTGTTGCGCAGTTCCTCGATGAAGATGGCGTCGGCGCGGCGCAGCAGGTCGGCGTATTCCTTCTTCACTTCGCCGAGGATGCGCACGCCCAGGCCCGGACCCGGGAACGGATGGCGATAGACCATGTCGTGCGGCAGGCCGAGCGCCACGCCCAGCTCGCGCACCTCGTCCTTGAAGAGCTCGCGCAGCGGCTCCAGGAGCTTCAAGCCGAGTTGCTCGGGCAGGCCACCGACGTTGTGGTGGCTCTTGATCGTGGTCGCCTTCTTGGTCTTGGTGCCGCCACTTTCCACCACGTCGGGGTAGATCGTGCCCTGGGCCAGGAAGGTCGCACCCTTGTGCCCCTGGCCGCCCGCCTTGAGCTTGTCGGCCTCGGCCTTGAAGACGTCGACGAAGAGGCGGCCGATGATCTTGCGCTTCTGCTCGGGGTCGGTCACGCCGGCCAGCTCGCCCATGAAGAGCTCGCTCGCGTCCACGCGGATCACCTTGGCGTGCAGGCGGCCGGCGAACATCTCCATCACCATGTCGCCCTCGTTCAGGCGCAGGAGGCCGTGGTCGACGAAGACGCAGGTGAGCTGGTCGCCGATCGCGCGGTGGATCAACGCCGCGGCCACGCTCGAATCGACGCCGCCCGAGAGACCGAGGATCACCTCCTCGTCGCCCACCTGCTCGCGGATGCGGGCGACCGCCTCGTCGATGTAGCTGCCCATCACCCAGTCGGGCTTGGCCTGGGCGATGCCGAGCACGAAGCGGTTGATGAGCTCGCGCCCCTGCAGGGTGTGCGTGACCTCCGGGTGGAACTGCACCGCGTAGTAGCCGCGTGCCTCGTCGGCCATGCCGGCGATGGGGCAGCTCGGGGTGGAGGCCATGAGCTTGAAGCCGGGCGGCAGCTCGGTGACCTTGTCGCCGTGGCTCATCCAGACCTTGAGCATGCCGTGGCCCTCGGGCGTGGCGAAGTCCTGGATGCCCTGCAGCAGCGCGGTGTGACCGCGCGCGCGGACCTCGGCGTAGCCGAACTCGCGGTGGTCGCTCCACTCGACCTTGCCGCCGAGCTGCACCGCCATGGTCTGCATGCCGTAGCAGATGCCCAGCACCGGCACGCCGAGCTCCCACACCGCCTGCGGCGCGCGCAGTTCGTGGTCTTCGTAGGTGCTCGCGTGGCTGCCCGACAGGATGATCCCCTTGGGCGCGAACTCGCGGATGAAGGCATCGCTCACGTCGTTGGGATGGATCTCGCAATAGACGTGCGCCTCGCGCACGCGCCGCGCGATGAGCTGGGTGACCTGCGAGCCGAAATCGAGGATGAGGATCTTGTCGTGCATGGTGGAGCTCAGGCGTTGGTCATGGGAGCGAGCGTGTCGGGCCGGCGCGAGAAGTGGCGCAGCGCCACCGCCGTGGAGGCGGCCGAGAGCACCGCGCAGAAGAAGAACGGGGCGCCGACGCGCCAGTCGCCCGGCGGCAGGTGCGACACCACGCCGAGCAGCGAGGTGCCGATCACCGGGCCGAGCACGTACATGAGACTCGTGAGCGCAGCCACCGCGCCCATGGTGCGCCCTTGCGTGGTGGCGTCGGCGGAGTTGGAGACGAGCGACTGCATGGCGGCCTGCACGGTGAAGCCGAAGAGGTTGAGCACCATCACGCCGTACATCATCCAGCCCTGCGTGGACAGCGCCCACAGCAGGTAGCAGACGGCCGCCGACAGGAGGCCGAGGGTCGCGAGCCGCTGTGCGCCGAACCGGGCGAGCAGCCGCTTGAGCAGCACGCCCTGCACCAGCACCGAGAGCACACCCACGGCAAAGAGCGACCAGCCGTTCTCGAGCGGCCCCCAGCCGAAACGAAAGCCCGTGTAGAGCACCCACACGCTGCGCAGGATGGAGTCGTTCAGCGCGCCGAAGGCGATCACCAGCACCAGCAGGCCCACGCCTTCGAGGCGGCCTAGCTGCAGCAGCGACTGCACGGGGTTGAGCGCGCTCAAGGTGAGGGGCTTGCGGTGCTCGGGCGCGAGCGACTCCGGCAGCACGAAGTAGCCGTACACGAGGTTGACGAGCGCGAGCACGCCCGAGGCATAGAACGGCAGGTGGATGTCGATCGCGCCCAGCAGCCCGCCCATCACCGGGCCGAGGATGAAGCCGAGGCCGAACATCGCGCCCACCAGCCCGAAGCGACGCGCGCGGTCCTCGGGCGCGGTGATGTCGGCGACATACGCGTTGGCGACGCTGACGTTGGCCTGGAGCGCCCCGCTCACGAGACGGATGGCGACGAGCTGGCCGAGCGTGGCGGCGAGCGCGGTGCCGAAGTAGCTGAAGGCGAAGCCGCAGAAGCCGAGCAGCAGCACCGGCCGCCGGCCGTAGCGGTCCGACAGCGCGCCCAGCACCGGCGCGCAGAAGAAGTTCGCCACGCCGAACGTGAACATGATCGCCCCGAACCAGAACGCCTGTTCCGTGCGGTCGCTGGTGAAGCGGCCCACGAGCTCGGGCAGCACGGGGATGATCAGGCCGATCGACACCATGTCGATCAGCACCGTCAGGAGGATGAAACGCATCGCCGCGGGTCGAGCCGCGGCGATGTCGCTGGGAAGCGGAGTCGGGTTCACGGAACGGGCGGGATCACTCCGCGCGGTAATTCGGCGCTTCCTTCGTGATCTGCACGTCGTGCACGTGGCTCTCGCGGATGCCGGCGGCGGTGATCTCGACGAACTCGGCCTTCTCGCGCATCTCGTCGATGGTCGCGCAGCCGCAGTAGCCCATCGAGGCGCGCAGGCCACCCGCCATCTGGAAGACGATGCTCACGAGCGAGCCCTTGTACGGCACGCGCCCCTCGATGCCTTCGGGCACGAGCTTGTCGGCGTTCGGGTTGGCGCCGGTGTTGTCCTGGAAGTAGCGGTCGGCCGAACCCTGCTGCATGGCGCCGATGGAGCCCATGCCGCGGTAGCTCTTGTAGCTGCGCCCCTGGAACAGCACGATCTCGCCCGGCGATTCTTCGGTGCCAGCGAACATGCCGCCCATCATCACCGTGTGCGCGCCGGCGGCGATCGCCTTGGCGATGTCGCCGGAGTAGCGGATGCCGCCGTCGGCGATCAGCGGCACGCCGGTGCCCGCGAGCGCCTTGGCCACGTTGTCGATCGCGGTGATCTGCGGCACGCCCACGCCGGCCACGATGCGGGTGGTGCAGATGGAACCGGGGCCGATGCCCACCTTCACGCCGTCGGCGCCGGCTTCGGCCAGCGCGAGCGCCGCCGCGCCGGTGGCGATGTTGCCGCCGATCACATCAACCTGCGGGAAGTTCTGCTTGACCCAGCGCACGCGGTCGATGACACCGGCGCTGTGGCCGTGGGCCGTGTCCACCACCAGCGCATCCACGCCGGCCTTCACCAGCAGCTCGACGCGTTCTTCGGTGCCTTCGCCCACGCCGACCGCGGCGCCCACGCGCAGCTTGCCCTGCGCATCACGCGCGGCATTGGGAAAGTTGGTCTGCTTGGTGATGTCCTTGACGGTGTAGAGACCGCGCAGCTCGAAGGCCTCGTTCACGACGAGCACACGCTCGAGCTTGTGCTTGTGCATCAGCGCCTTCGCATCGGCGAGCGTCGCATGCTCGCGAACGGTGACCAGCCGCTCGCGCGGGGTCATGATCTCGCTCACCGGGATGTCCATGCGCGTCTCGAAGCGCAGGTCGCGCCCGGTGACGATGCCCACCACCTTGCCTTCATCGACCACCGGGAAGCCGGAAATCCCGTGCTGGCGCGACAGGTTGATCACGTCACGCACCGGCACGCGCGGGGCGATGGTGATCGGGTCACGCAGCACGCCCGACTCGTAGCGCTTCACGCGCGCCACTTCCGCCGCCTGTTGCTTGGGCGAGAGGTTCTTGTGGACGATGCCCATGCCACCTTCCTGGGCGATGGCGATGGCCAGGCGCGCCTCGGTCACCGTGTCCATGGCGGCGGACACCAGAGGCAGGTTCAGGCGGATGTTGCGGGAGAGGGAGGTGGACAGCGAGGTGTCGCGCGGCAACACCTGGGAGAACGCCGGCACCAACAACACGTCGTCGAAGGTGAGCGCTTTGCCGAGTAGGCGCATGGGAAAGCTCCTGACGCAAAAGCGAATTATACGGATGGGCCGCGGGCGTCGCTGCAGCCCGCCTGCGCAGTTCCGACGCAACATGCCGCTGCGCGGACTTGGCAGCCTTCACGGCAATAGTTCACGGAACCCGCAAGGGCTTTGAAACCATTGGCGACAAAGCCCGTACCGGCCCGCCGCCAGCCGCGTTGTGGTGCTGCCCCAGCACTACACTTTCGCGCATGACACTCGCTCGTACGCCCCGCCTCGCGCGGCTTGCCGCCTTCAGCGCAGTCGCCCTCCTCGCCATCGGCCTGAGCCAGCCGGCAGAGGCCCAGTGGAAGTGGAAGGACAAGTCCGGCCGCGTGCAGTACAGCGACCTGCCTCCGCCCTCCTCGGTGAGCGAATCCGACATCCTGCAACGCCCCCAGGGCGCGGCGACCCGGGCACCGGCCTTCACCCCCAACAGCGCGCAAGCCGCAGCCGCCGCCATGGCCGCGTCGGCCGCCGCTTCGGCCGCGAGCGGTGCACGCGCCGAGCCCGAGCTCGAGGCCCGGCGTCGCAAGGCCCAGGAAGAAGAAGCCGCCAAGCGCCGCGCCGCGCAGGAAAAGGACAAGCTCGCCCGCGCGGAGAACTGCCAACGCGCCAAGGGCCAGTTGCGCGCGCTCGAGGATGGCCTGCGCATGGCACGCGTCAACGAGAAGGGCGAGCGCGAGATCCTCGACGACAAGGCCCGCGCCGAAGAGACGCGCCGCACCCGCGAGGTCATCGCGAGCGACTGCCAGTAGGCCCGCTCAGCGGGGCCGCAGGCGATGGCTGCGGTGGCGCTGCCGCCGCGCCTCCTTGGGGTCGACCTTCAGCGGCCGGTAGAGCTCGACCCGGTCGCGTTCACGCAGCGGGTGGTCCAGCGGCTTGAGGGCGCCCCACACACCGACAGACGCTGATTCCAGCGTCAGATCCGGGCAAGCGGCGAGCACGCCGCTCGCTCGGATCGCATCGGCCACCGTGCTGCCTGCCGGCAGCGTCATCGCCCAGCGCTCCACCTTCCCCGCTGCCGGGCTGTAGACCAGCTCGACGTGGAGTGGCTCAGCGGGCGCCATAGACCTGCGCGGCGCGCTTCACGAAGGCATCGACGAAGGTGTTGGCCACCTTGTCGAACACCGGGCTCAGCACCAGCTCCAGCGGACGGTTCGAGAAGGCATAGCGCATGTCGAACTCGATCTTGCAGGCGGGCTCTGGGTCTGCCCCCGGCAGGACCAGCGGCACGAAGCGCCATGCGCCTTCGAGCACGGAGAACGGCCCGTCCACCAGCGAGACGATCACGCTGCGGTCGGGCTCATGCGTGTTGCGCGTGGTGAAGGCGTGCCGCAGGCCGCCATAGGCCAGGTGCAGCCGCGCGGTCATGCCGTGCTCCTCGCGCGAGAGCACTTCGGCCTTCGCGCACCACGGCAGGAACTCCGGATACGAGGCGATGTCGACGACGAGCGCGTACATCTCCGGGGCCGAATACGAGAGAAGAACGGACTTCTGTACCTGCTTCATAGAATCCGCGGATTGTATTGAGGGCCACGTGCCCCATCTGTGCCCCATGTCCATCGCCGAAAACCGACGCGCCCGTTTCGACTACCACCTCGAGGAAAAGTACGAGGCGGGCATGGTGCTGCAGGGCTGGGAGATCAAGGCGATCCGTGCCGGCCAGGTGCAGCTCACCGACGGCTACGTGGTGATCCGTGACGGAGAGCTCTACCTCATCGGCTGCCGCATCAACGCGCTGCGCAGCGCCTCGACCCACGTGCACCCCGAGGCCGACCGCACGAAGAAGCTCCTCATGAAGAAGGACGAGATCAAGCGGCTCATCGGCAAGGTGGAGCAGAAGGGGTTCACCCTGGTGCCGCTCGACCTGCACTACAAGGGCGGCCGCGTGAAGGCCGAGATCGCGCTCGCCAAGGGCAAGGCCGAACACGACAAGCGCAACACCGAGAAGAAGCGCGACTGGGAAAGAGAAAAGGGCCGGCTGATGAGACACAAAGTCTCATCAGGCCCGAAGGGTTGACACGCGCAGCGGGTCAACGGCACTTTCGGCGCAGCCAAAAAGGCCGGCTGATGAGACACAAAGTCTCATCAGGCCCGAAGGGCTGACACGCGTAGCGGGTCAACGGCACTTTCGGCGCAGCCAAAAGGGCCGGCTGATGAGACACAAAGTCTCATCAGGCCCGAAGGGTTGACTACGGCCCGAGCACCCGCAGCGCCTGCTGGCAGTCCTCGATGAGGTCGGCCACCGCTTCCAGGCCCACCGAGAAGCGCACCACCGTCCCGCGGTAGGCGGGCTCTTCGCGCATGCCCTTGAGCTCGTAGGGCACGACCAGGCTCACCGGGCCGGCCCACGAGTAGCCGATGCGGAACACCTTGAGCGCGTCGATGAACGCATGCACCTGCGCCGGTGCATACCGTTCGTTGAAGACCACCGAGAAGAGCCCGGCCGCACGTGTGCACAGCTGCTGCCAGCACTCATGCCCGGGCGAGCCGGGCAATGCCGGGTGCAGCACCTGCACCACCTCGCGGCGCTGCTGCCACCATGCGGCCAGCGAACGCGCCGCCGCGTCCTGCGCTTCGTAGCGCAGCGCGAGCGTCGGCAGCGAGCGCAGCACGAGCTCGGCATCGTTGGCCCCCACGCCCCAGCCCATGCGCATGTGGCAGAACTTGAGCTTCAGGTGCAGCGCCTCGTCGCGCGTGGTCACCGAGCCCATCAGGACATCGGCACCGCCCGAGGGGTACTTGGTCAGCGCCTGCACCGAGATGTCCACCGCGAGGGGATCGCCACCGGGCGTGAGGTTGAAGGGGTCGAAGGCAACGCCTGCGCCCCAGGTGTTGTCGAGCGCCACCGTCACGCCGCGCTCGCGCGCAGCCTTCACGAGCGCCGGCACGTCCGGGAACTCCATCGTCACCGAGCCCGCCGCTTCGATCCACAGCAGGCGCGTCTTCGGGCCGATGAGCGCGGCGAGCCCGCGCGCATCCATCGGGTCGTAGTAGCGGTGGGTGATGCCCCAGCCAGCCAGCTCATGGCGCGCGAGCTCCTTGTTCGGGCCGTAGGCGTTGTCGGGGATCAACACCTCGTCGCCCTGCTGGAGCAGCGCCAGGTCCACGAGCGTGATGGACGCGAGGCCGCTCGGCACCAGCAGCGTCTGCAGGCCGCCTTCGAGCGTGGCGATTCGCTCTTCGAGCGTGAAAGTGGTCGGCGTGCCGTGCAGGCCATAGGTGTAGCCCGCCTTGGAGCGCCAGTTGCGAGCCTGCAGCGCGGCCACGTTCGGGAAGATGACCGTCGAGGCCTTGTGCACGCCGGGCGCCACGGCCTCGAAGCCCGCAGGTGCCGCGTAAGGATGGTGGATGAGGTCGGTACGCGGGTCGCGGCTCATGGCTCAGATCGGCTGGGCGATGAGGTCGTGGCCACGCGCGTCGACGATGCGCGCCTGCGTGAATTCGCCGACCTTGAGCGTCTTGGAGATCTTCTGGGGCGGCAGCAGCTGCACCGTGCCGTCGATCTCGGGCGCGTCGGCGTAGCTGCGCCCCACCCCGCCCTTCTTGCCGAGCGCCGGCGCGGAGTCGACGAGCACCTGCATGGTCGCGCCGATGCGCTGGCGCAGCTTGGCGGACGACACCTCCTCGGCCACGGCCATGAAGCGCGCACGGCGCTCCTCGCGCACCGCTTCGGGCACCGGGTCGGCCAGCATGTTCGCCGTCGCACCCTCCACCGGCGAATAGGCGAAGCAACCGGCCCGGTCGATCTGCGCCTCGCGCAGGAAGCCGAGCAGGTGCTCGAACTCCGCCTCGGTCTCGCCCGGGAAGCCGGCGATGAAGGTGCTGCGCACGACGAGCTCGGGGCAGATCTCGCGCCAGCGCTGCAGGCGCTCGAGGTTCTTCTCGCCGTTCGCGGGGCGCTTCATGCGCTTGAGCACGTCGGGATGCGAATGCTGGAAGGGCACGTCGAGGTAGGGCAGCACCAGGCCGTCGGCCATCAGCGGCAGCACCTCGTCGACGTGCGGATACGGGTAGACGTAGTGCAGGCGCACCCAGGCGCCGTGCTGTTGCGCCAGCGCGCCCAGCTTCTCGCACAGGTCGAGCATGCGCGTCCTGACGGGCTTGCCGTCCCAGAAGCCGGTGCGGTACTTCACGTCGACACCATAGGCGCTCGTGTCCTGGCTGATGACGAGGAGTTCTTTCACGCCGCCCTCGAAGAGGCGCTGCGCCTCCGACAGCACGTCGCCGATCGGGCGCGAGACCAGGTCGCCACGCATGCTCGGGATGATGCAGAAGCTGCAGCGGTGGTTGCAGCCCTCGCTGATCTTCAGATACGCGTAGTGCTTGGGCGTGAGCTTCACGCCTTGCGGCGGCACGAGGTCGACGAAGGGATCGTGCGGCTTGGGCACGTGCTTGTGCACGGCATCCATCACTTCGTGCGTGGCATGCGGGCC
>JBIQJS010000028.1:26670-36541 GCA_044507405.1 Rubrivivax sp.
CCGAGCGAGACGAATCCGATCTTGGGGGCCGCCGCGGCGGGCGCGGCGAGGGTGTCTTCGGTCATCCCGGGATTTTCTCCCGAAACGACCAGCGCCTCAGCGCTTGGGGCCGCCGAAACCGGGCATGCCCGGGAAGAAGGTCTCGGCCTGCTTGGCCATCTGCTCCTGCATCTTCTCGAACATGTTCTTCGATTGCTCGAGGTAGCTGCCCATGAAGTTCTGCACCGCCGGTGCTTGGCCGTTGAGGAATTGCGACCAGACCTCCGGGCTCATCATGTTGGCGTCGTAGAGGCCCTTGGACTGCTCGGCGAACTGCTTCTGGATGTCGGTGAAGGTCTGGAGGTTCTTCTCGAGGTACGAGCCCATGAGGCCCTGCATCGCATGCCCGTAGAAGCGGATGATCTGCGCGAGCATCTGCGACGAGAACATGGGCACGCCGCCGGTCTCTTCTTCCAGGATGATCTGCAGGAGGATGCTGCGCGTGAGGTCGTCGCCGGTCTTGGCATCGCGCACGACGAAGTCCTGCCCGTCGAGCACCATCTTCTTCACGTCGGCCAGGGTGATGTAGCTGCTGGTGCGGGTGTCGTACAGGCGGCGGTTGGGGTACTTCTTGAGAACGCGCTGGCTGTTGCCGTTGGTGCTGCCGTCGTCGGAAGTCGAAGCGCGGCGAGGTTGGGCCATTCAGTGAGCTCCTGTCGAACCAGTGTGCGAAAAAAGATTCTAGAAGCCGCCCCCTGCGAGCCTCGGAGGGTTTTCCCGCCTGCGCGCCTCAGAGCCGGTCTTCGCTGGCGGGAGCCTCGGGATCGAAGGGCTGCACACCCAGGCGCCGCGCGCTTGCATCGACTTCGGCGGCCAGGCGCGCGAGCTTGACACTCAGTCCCTGCCAGTTGCGGATGCACTCGTTGACCGGGTCCATCGGGTAGTAGACCTTGTGACGCTTGTCCTGCGCGGCCGAGAGCGCAAAGCGCACGAGGTCGTTGAGCTGGAAGGCGTAGTCGGCCATCAATGCGCGGGTCTCGGCCACATGCGCATCGATCATCTGCTGGCGGCGCGGCGTCATCTCCATGGGCAACTCTCCGAGGGCCAAAAGGAAAGAGCCTGCTTCTTGCGAAACAGGCTCTTGGTCTGACGTGTATCTGGTGGGCGGTGAGAGGGTCGAACTCCCGACATCCTCCACGTCAAAGAGGCGCTCTACCACTGAGCTAACCGCCCGAGCCCACAACTATAACACTGCTCCCGCACGCACTGGAACGCCCTGCCGCGCAAAAACCATCACTTGCGTCGCGCGCTGCGCACGCCCGAGATGCGGGCCACCGTAGCCAGCACCTGCGTCAGGCGAGCCGAATCGGCGACCTCCACGGTGAACGTCATCCAGGCCGTCGGGCCCAGCGGGCCGCGCAAGGTCTGCGTGCTCACGCCGATGACGTTCATCTTCTCCTTGGCGAGCACTTCGGAGATGTCGCGCAGCAGCCCGGAGCGGTCGGCCGCCTCGACCAGCACGTCCACCGGATAGAGCGCCGGCCGATCGCCGCGCGGTGCGCCCCAGGCCACGCTGATCACGCGCTCGGGCGTGCGGGCGGCCATCTGGCGGAAGTTGACGCAGTCGTTGCGGTGGATGGCCACGCCCTTGCCGCGCGTCACGTAGCCGCCGATCGCATCGGGTGGCGCCGGGCGGCAGCAGCGCGCGAGGCTCGTGAGCAGACTCTCCACACCCACCACGAGCACGCCGCCCTTGCCGCCGGCATCGGATCGCGGCTTGCGGATGGGGATGGCGTCGTCGGGCGGCGGCGCAGCCTCGGCCGGGCGCAGCAGGTTCTCGATGTTGCGCAGGGAAAACTCGTCCTTGCCCACCACCTCGAAGAGCGCATCGGCATTGCGAAAGCCGAGCTGCGTGGCGAGGTCGTCGAGCTTCATCGCCGTGCGCCCCTCGCGCTGCAGCAGCTTCTCGACCGCCTCGCGGCCGCGCGCGATGGTGTCCTGCTGCGCGAGCGCGTTGAACCAGGCGCGCACCTTGGCGCGCGAACGCTGGCTCTGCAGGAAGCCCAGCTCGGGGTTGAGCCAATCGAGCGATGGCCCCCCCTCCTTGATGGCCGTGACCTCGACCGTCTGCCCGCTCCTGAGCGGCGTGTTGAGCGGCACCATCACGCCATCGACCTTGGCACCGCGGCATCGATGGCCGAGGTTGGTGTGCACGGCGTAGGCGAAGTCGACGGGCGTGGCGCCCGCCGGCAGCTCGATCACCGCCGCCTGCGGCGTGAAGACGTAGATGCGGTCGTCGAAGACGCCTTCCTTGAGCTCCGCGCCACCCTCGCCCCGCTCGCCACCCTGGACGAACTCTCGCTCCCAGGCGAGGAGCTGGCGCAGCACCGCCTTGCGCGCCTCGGCCACCTGCGCGTCGAAGTCGCCCGCCGCACTCACGCCGGCGTACCCCTTGGCACCGGCCTCCTTGTAAGCCCAGTGCGCCGCCACGCCGTGCTCGGCATGCTCGTGCATCGCGCGCGTGCGGATCTGCACCTCCACGGGCCGCTCCAGCGCGTCGAGCACCACGGTGTGCAGCGACTGGTAGCCGTTGGGCTTGGGCTTGGCGATGTAGTCGTCGAACTCGCCCGCCACCGGCCTCCACACCTCGTGCACGCGGCTCAGCACCGCGTAGCACTGGTCGACGTCATCGACGATCACACGCACCGCCCGCACGTCGAAGACGTGGTTGATGTCCAGGCCCTTGCCGCGCATCTTCTTCCAGATGCTGTAGAGGTGCTTGGGCCGACCCTGCACCTCGGCGCGGATGCCGGCACGCGCGAGCTCCTCGTCCAGCTCGCGTCGGAAGGCTTCGATGCCCTGCTCGCGCTCCAGCCGCTTCTCGTCGAGCAGCCGGGCGACCCGGCGATACGACTCCGGCTCGAGGAAGCGAAACGCCAGGTCCTCCAGCTCCCACTTGATCTGCCAGATGCCCAGGCGGTTGGCGAGCGGCGCGAAGACCTGCATGGATTCGCGCGCCAGCAGCACCGGGCACTCCTGCTTGCTGTGCGCGTAGTGGCGCAGCGTCTGCAGCCGCGAGGCCAGGCGCAGCAGCACCACGCGCAGGTCACGCGAGAAGGCGAGCAGCATCTTGCGCACGCGCTCGGTCTGCTCGCCGCGCTTCTCGTCCTGCACCGTCGCCTCGCGTGCGGCGCGCTGGATCTGCACCAGCTTGCGGGTGTGCGCCACGAGGCCGGCATACGACGGGCCGAAGGCGCGCGTCACCATCTCGTCGGGCTTGGCGAGGAAGTCGCCGGCGTAGACGAGGTAGGCCGCCGCGCCCATGGAGGGCGAGGCGCCGATGCCGAGCAGGATGCCGGCCACGCCCTCGGCATGCGCGAGCGCGTCTTCGCCGGTGTCGAGCACCTGGCCGGCCAGGAGCGGCTCGGCAAACGCACGTGCGCGGGCGAGCTGCGCGAACTCGGCCTCCCGGGTGTCGTCCGGATCGACGTCGGCGATCTGGAGGATGGCGGCGGCCGGTCGGCCGTCCGACAAGCCGGTCTTCATGGCCTCAGCAGGAACTCCCGCACCACCGCGATCTGGTCGAGCGAGTTGAGCATGGGCGCATGGCCCACGCCTTCGAACTCGCGCAGCTCGGCCCTGGGGCCGCGCTCGGTCATGGCCTGGGCCGTGGCGGGCGACAGCAGATCGGATTGCGCACCGCGCAGCAGCAGCACGCGGCAGCGCAGGCTGTCGTACATGGCCCAGACCTGCGCTTCGCCCGCCTTCGCCACCTCGGGCGTGACGGTGCGGAAAGGCACCGCGATCTGGAGGTCGTAGTGCGGCACGTAGCCATCGCCGTCGGGCTTGACCATGGGACGCGTGAGCTCGATCCACTGCTCGCGGGTGTGCGGACCGAAGCCCTGCGAGATGGCCCAGAGCGCATCGGCCGCCTGTTCCAGGCTCTTCCAGCGCGCCGGCATGCCGAGGTAGCTGCCGATGCGTGCGAGCGCGTCCGGCTCGATCGCGGGCCCCACGTCGTTGAGCACCAGTCTTTCGACCGGCGAGCCCTTGAGCGACGCCACCACGAGACCGATCAGCCCGCCCATGGACGTGCCCACCCAGTGCACCGTGGTCGCGTTCAGCCGCGCCAGCAGCGTGACCATGTCGGCGGCATACGCAGGGATCTGGTAGCCGCTCGGATCGGCCAGCCAGTCCGACTGGCCGCGCCCCACCACGTCGGGGCAGACCACGCGGTACTCGGCGCTCATCGCCTGCGCGAGGGCATCGAAGTCGCGCCCCTGGCGCGACAGGCCATGCACGCACACCAGCACGCGCGGATTCGCTGGGTCGCCCCACTCCCAGTACGCCATGTGGTGCAGCCCCTGGCTGTCGAGGCATTGCACATGGTTGAGGCGAGGTGTGGTCATGAGTTTTCGACAGGCGCGCTCTAAGATCCGGCGCACTGTAGCAATCCGGAGGTCAGACCATGCTGAAAGGGAAAACTGCGCTCGTCACCGGCTCCACGAGCGGGATCGGCCTCGGGGTCGCCATGAGCCTCGCGCGGCAGGGCGCGAACCTGGTGCTCAACGGCTTCGGCGACGTGGAATCCGCCAGGGCGCAGGTGGCAGGCCAGGGCGTGAAGGTCGGCTACCACGGCGCCGACATGAGCAAGCCGGCCGAGATCGAGGCGCTCATGGCCTACGCGGAGCAGGACTTCGGCGGCGTGGACATCCTCGTCAACAACGCCGGCATCCAGCACGTGGCGCCGGTGGAGGACTTTCCCGTCGCCAAGTGGGACGCCATCATCGCCATCAACCTCAGCTCGGCCTTCCACACCACGCGGCTCGCCGTGCCCGGCATGCGGCGCAGGAACTGGGGCCGCATCGTCAACATCGCCTCGGCGCACGGCCTCGTGGCCTCGGCGCAGAAGTCGGCCTACGTGGCCGCCAAGCACGGCATCGTGGGCTTCACCAAGTCGGTGGCGCTGGAGACCGCCACGACCGGCGTCACCTGCAACGCCATCTGCCCCGGCTGGGTGCTCACGCCCTTGGTTCAGAAGCAGATCGACGATCGCGCGGCGCGCGAAGGCATCTCGGTCGAGCAGGCCAAGGTCGACCTGCTCGGCGAGAAGCAGCCGTCGCTGCAGTTCGTGACGCCCGAGCAGCTGGGCGAACTCGCGGTCTTCCTCTGCTCACCGGCCGCCGACAACATCCGCGGCGCGGCGTGGAACGTCGACGGTGGCTGGGTGGCGCAATAGCGCGCTGGAAAAAGGCGCTGCGGCGCCTCAGCGCGTGAGCTGAACGGTGCCGTTGACCGTCACGGTCACGCTGCCCTTGCCCAGCTCCACCGGCAGCGCCTCGGCGGCATCGCCGGCCATCGCCTTGGTGCGCATCATGGGGGCGGCGGCGTACATCTGCGGCTCGTTGCTGTTCACGTGCACCTCGCGCAGCGAGTAGCCCGAGAAGCCGAACTGCCGCGCCACTTCGGCCGCCTTGGCACGGTATTGCGCGATCGCCTGGGCGGTGACGTCGTTTTCCACCTTCTCGCGCTGCTCGCGCGAAAGCGAGGTGCCCACGCGTGCCACGGTCAGCGTGTGGATGCGGCCGGTGAGCTGCGCGATGCCGGGGATGTCCTTGCCCTCGACGGTGAGCTCGGCCGTGCCCTGCCAGCCGGTGATGCCGCCCTTGCTCGAGTAGCGCGGGAAGAGCGAGAAGTTGCCGGTGCGCACCTCGATCTGGCCGGGGCGCGCGGCCTTCTTCGCCTCGGCGAGCGCCGCATCGAGCGCCTGCTTCAGCGCGGTCTGCACGGAGGCGGCATCCTGGCCGTCGCGCGTGGTCGAGAGCGTCACGCTCAGCACGTCCTTGTTCACCTCGACGGTGGCGCTGGCGGTCAGCCCCACCACGTTCTGCGGCGGCGGCTCGGCGGCCTGCGCGGCAGTCGCGGCGGCCAGCGTGGCCAGGGTGAGCGCAAGGGCGGATCGACGGGTCATTCAGTACTCCTTCAGACAGGCAAAGACATGCGAGCCTAACGCCACGCGCAGCCTCGTGGCCGACACGCCGGCAAGGGCTTCACAAAGCTTTGCTTCCCCTCGAGCGCCGGGCGTCATAGATTTGTAACAAGTGGTCAGGTGTCCCGAAAACGGCTTGGGACCTGAGCACAATCGCCGCTGTTACAAATACGGAGACGCCGCCATGTCGACCACTCCCAATGCCCGCCCGGACCGCGTCGTCGTGGTCGACGACGACGCCCGCATCCGTGACCTGCTGCGCCGCTACCTGACGCAGGAAGGCTTCGAGGTGCTGCTGGCCGAAGACTCGAAGGCGCTCAACCGCGTGCTCACGCGCGAGACGGTCGACCTCATCGTGCTCGACCTCATGCTGCCCGGCGAGGACGGCCTGTCGATCTGCCGCCGCCTGCGTGCCGCCAACGACGTGACGCCCATCATCATGCTCACCGCCAAGGTGGAGGACGTGGACCGCATCGTCGGCCTCGAGGTCGGTGCGGACGACTACCTGCCCAAGCCCTTCAACCCGCGCGAGCTGCTGGCGCGCATCCACGCCGTGCTGCGCCGCCGTCCGTCGCTCGAGGCGCCGGGCGCGCCGGCCAAGGACGCGCTGACCGTCACCTTCGGCCCCTTCGAGTTCGACCTCGCGCTGCGCCGCCTGAGCAAGGAAGGCGAGCAGATCGCGCTGACCACCGGCGAGTTCTCCATGCTCAAGGCGCTGGTGCGCCACCCGCGCCAGCCGCTGTCGCGCGACAAGCTCGCGCAGCTCGCCCGCGGGCGCGAGTTCGAGCCCTTCGACCGCAGCCTGGACGTGCAGATCTCGCGCCTGCGCAAGATGATCGAGCCCGATCCGTCTCAACCTCGCTACATCCAGACCGTGTGGGGCGTGGGCTATGTCTTCGTCCCTGATGGCGCGGCCTGACCGCAGGACGCGAGGCAGAGGCTCCAGCTCGGGGCCATTTTTTGCACCCACGGTCCCCGACGGCCTGCCGGACCTGGCGCCACGCAAGACCGTCGCCCTGAGCCTCTTCTGGCGAACCTTCTTCCTGCTCGCGATCCTGCTGCTGGGCGGCGTGTTCGCGTGGGTGCAGACCTTCCGCGCGCTCGAGTTCGAGCCGCGCGCGGTGCAGCAGGCGCAGCAGGTGGCCAGCCTCGTGAACCTCTCGCGTGCGTCCATGAAGTACGTGGACGACATCAACCGCCTCACGCTCGTCAAGTCGATGGCGACGCAGGAGGAGGTGAAGATCGTGCCGCGCGAACCCGGCGACAAGTGGGAGCCCTTCGAGGCCGACCGCTTCTCGCGCGCCATCAGCAACGAGCTGCACTCGCGCCTGGGGCCCGACACCGTGATCGCGGGCTCGGTCAACGGCGTGGCCGGGCTGTGGGTGGGCTTTGCCGTCGAGAAGGACGCCTACTGGCTGCAGGCCGACCCGACCAAGGTGCGGCTGATGGCCGGCAGCAGCTGGGCACTGTGGGTGACGATCGCCCTGCTCGCCACTGTGCTGGGCTCGGCCGCCATCGCGCGCCTCATCAACCAGCCGCTGCGCGACCTGTCGTTCGCCGCGAGCCGCATCCGCGACGGCGAATACGAATCGCAGCTCGACGAGAACACGCTCACGAGCGAGATCCGGCAGGTCAACATGGGCTTCAACCGCATGGCACGAGAGCTCGCCAAGGTGGAGGAAGACCGGGCCGTGATGCTCGCCGGCATCTCGCACGACCTGCGCACGCCGCTCGCGCGCCTGCGGCTGGAAGCCGAGATGAGCGTGCAGGACGACGAGGCCAAGAAGAACATCGCGATGGACATCGACCAGCTCGACGCCATCATCGACAAGTTCATGGACTACGCCCGCCCCGGCGACACCAAGCTCGTGCCGGTGCATGTGTCCAGCCTGATCGAGCGCGAGATGCAGGGCTTCCGCGACCCGAGCCAGATCCGCATCAGCTCGCGCGTGGCAATCGACACCAAGGTGCTGGCCGACGAGGTGGAGCTCGGCCGCGTCTTCCAGAACCTCTTCGAGAACGCGCGCCGCTACGGCCGCTCGACCGACACCGGCATCGCGCGCGTGCAGGTGAGCTACGCGCGCACGGGGCCGTGGGTCATCATCTCGGTGCGCGACCACGGGCCGGGCGTGGCGCCCGAGAAGCTCAAGCAGCTCACCACGCCTTTCTTCCGCGGCGATGCGGCGCGCACGGCGGCCACCGGCGCGGGCCTGGGCCTGGCGATCGTGGAGAAGTCGGTGCAGCGCATGGGCGGCAGCTTCGAGATCGCCAACGCGATGGACGGTGGCCTGGTGGCCCACATCCGCTTGAAGAAGGCGCCCTGACCGCCCTCGCTCAGGCCTTGAGCAGCAGGCACACGGCGCGGGCCTCGATCGATTCCCCGCGCCCGACCGGCCCCATGCCTTCGGCCGTCTTGGCCTTCACGTTCACCTGATCCACCGGGATGCCCAGCGCGATCCCGATGCGCTGACGCATCGCCGGGATGTGCGGCGCCATCTTCGGCGCCTGGGCAATGATGGTGCTGTCCACGTTGCCGATGATCCAGCCCGCCGCCTTCACGCGCCGGCCGGTCTCGGTGAGCAGCGCCAGGGAGTCCGCGCCCTGGAACTGCGGGTCGGTGTCGGGAAAGTGGCGGCCGATGTCGCCCATGGCCGCCGCGCCGAAGAGCGCATCGGTGATCGCATGGCACAGCGCGTCGGCATCCGAGTGGCCCTTCAGGCCGTGCGTGTGCGCGATCTCCACGCCACCGAGGATCAACTTGCGGCCGGTGACCAGCGCGTGCGTGTCCCAGCCTTCACCGATGCGCCAGCGCGGCACCTGGGGTTTGAGCGTCATGGTCGTGTCCTCAACGTGTCCGGAGCAGTCGTTCGGCCAACGCGAAATCCGCCGGCCAGGTGATCTTGAAGTTTTCCATCGAGCACGGCACGAGCAACGGCTCGTGGCCCAGTGCCTCGACCGCGCTCGCTTCGTCGGTCACACCGGGGCCGGCATGCGCCAGCGCCTGCTGCAGCAGGCCGATGCGAAACATCTGCGGCGTTTGCGCCTGCCACTTGCCTGCGCGTTCGACGGTGGTGGCCGCGCGTCCGGCCGCCTCGGCCTTGAGCGTGTCGGCCACGGGGAGCGCGAGCAGGCCGCCGACCGCATCGTGCACGCAGGCATCGATGAGCGCGTCGATCCACGCCGGCTGCACCAGGCAGCGAGCCGCGTCGTGCACCAGCACCCAGTCGTCGGCGCGCGCGCCGCGCTCCAGCAGGTGCGCCAGGCCATGGGCCACCGACTGCGCGCGGCTCTCGCCGCCCACGCGCGCAAGCCATGCGCTGGCGCCGGGCACGTGCTGCTCGAAGAGCGCATCGCGCGGGTGCAGCACGACGAGCGTCTGGCGCAGGCGCTGCACCCGGGCCAGCGCCGCCAGCGTGTGCGCGACCATCGGCCGCCCGGCCACCGGCGCGTATTGCTTAGGGCCGCCGGCACCGGCACGTTCGCCCACACCGGCACACGGCACCAAGGCGTACAGATGGGTGGGAGATGCGCTCATGATCGGGCGTGAAAAAGGGGCCGAATTCTATAATTCGCGCCTTCTTCGCCCCGGGGGACCGCCCAACCGGGGCGTCTTGTTTTTGTGCCGCGCGCCTCGTGTCCCTTGCATGCAGCTGCCTTCGCTCGCCCCCGGTAAACGCTACACCCTGCCCCGCCCGCTCGGCTCGGCCGATGCCCTGCTGCTGGCGCGCTTCGCGCAGGCGCAGAAGGCCGAAGGCCGCATCACCGCCGTCATCACGGCCGAGCCCGCCGACACCCAGCGCCTCGAAGGCGAGCTGGCCTTCTTCGCGCCCGAGCTGCGCGTGGCCGTCTTCCCCGACTGGGAGACGCTGCCCTACGACACCTTCTCGCCGCACCAGGACCTGA
>JBIQJS010000168.1:0-5369 GCA_044507405.1 Rubrivivax sp.
CGCTGCTGGTGGACGAGCTGCTCGGCCAGCAGCAGGTCGTGGTGAAGAACCTCGAAGCCAACTACCGCAAGGTCCCCGACGTCTCGGGCGCCACCATCATGGGTGACGGCCGCGTGGCGCTGATCCTCGACGTCGGCAGCCTCGTGCGCCGCAGCCGCCACTGACCGCCTCCGGCAGCGGCTGCGCCCGGCGCGCCGCGCCCGTCTCCCGAAAGGTATTACCGATGAACCTCAACAGCCTCATCCGGCGCTTCACCATCCGCACGCGGATGCTCGGCGCCGTCGCCATGGTGGCCATGTCGCTGCTGATCGTGGCGGCCGTGGGCTATGGCGGCCAGACCTACAGCAGCTCGGTGAGCATGTCCTTCTTCAACGTCGAGTTCTCGGCGCTGCAGCGCATCGCCGCGCTGCGCACCGCGATGACGCAGCTGCGCCTGCACGAGAAGGACATGCTGATCCAGTACGAGTCGCAGGAGCGCTTCGCCAACGCGCGCGATGCCTGGACCAAGGCCTACAACGACGTGGAGAGCCAGACCGCCGCGCTCGCCGAGTCGCTGGCGGATGCGGCCCAGGTCGAGAAGGCCCGCCTGGCGCAGTCGCAGCTCGTCAAGTTCAAGGCGCAGTTCATGCCAACCCTGCAGCAGCTGGAGTCGCAGTCGTTCGACACCGGCCGCGCCGCGCTCGTGGTCGTCTCGCGCGCCCAGACCGAATACAACAACGCGATGGCCACCGTGGACGAGCTCGCCCAGGCCATCCACGCCTCGGCCACCGTCGGCCAGGAGCGGCTGCTGAACGCGGAGAAGACCGTCACGGTCCTCAACCTCGGCACGATCATCGTGCTGCTGGTGGTGATCGTGCCGCTCACGATCGCCAACATGAACTCCATCTGCAAGCCGCTCGGCGAAGCCGAGGGCTTTGCCCGTGCCATCGCCCAGGGCGACCTCGCCGAGCGCCGCGTCGACACGCGCGGCCACGACGAGGCGGCGCGCCTGCTGCAGGCGCTCGCCACCATGCAGCACGCCCTGCGCGACATCATCAGCCAGGTGCGCTCGTCGACCGACAGCATCGGCAATGCCTCGGCCGAGATCGCCTCGGGCAACAACGACCTCTCCTCGCGCACCGAGCAGGCCGCGAGCAACCTGCAGCAGACCGCGAGCTCGATGGACCAGCTCACCGGCACCGTGAAGCAGAGCGCCGACTCGGCCCGCCAGGCCAACCAGCTCGCGGCCTCGGCCGCCGAGGTGGCCCAGCGCGGCGGCGCGGTCGTCTCGCAGGTGGTCTCCACCATGGACGAGATCAACACGAGCTCCAAGAAGATCGCCGACATCATCGGCGTGATCGACGGCATCGCCTTCCAGACCAACATCCTCGCCCTCAACGCCGCGGTGGAAGCCGCCCGTGCGGGCGAGCAGGGCCGCGGCTTCGCGGTGGTGGCCGGCGAGGTGCGCTCGCTGGCCCAGCGCAGCGCCGAAGCGGCCCGCGAGATCAAGGGCCTGATCGGCAGCTCGGTGGAGAAGGTCGAGGCCGGCTCGCGCCTGGTGGCCGACGCGGGCGCGACCATGGGCGAGATCGTGGGCTCGGTGCAGCGCGTGACCGACATCATCGGCGAGATCACCGCCGCGGCCTCCGAGCAGAGCGATGGCATCGGCCAGGTCAATGCCGCCGTGGTCCAGCTCGACCAGATGACCCAGCAGAACGCCGCGCTGGTGGAGCAGAGCGCGGCAGCCGCCGACAGCCTGCAGCAGACGGCCGGCAACCTGAGCCGCGTGGTGGCGACCTTCCGCCTCGAGGCCTGATCCGCGCCGTCCGACGCGCCACAAGAACGACTTCAACCAGGGAAGACCATGAACCTCAACAAGCTCACGATCAGTTCGCGCCTCGTGGCGGCCTTCGGCGTGCTCGTCGCCATCGTGCTGCTGGTCGCCGGCTTCGCGCTGCATGCGCTCAGCAAGGCGAACTCGAACTTCGGCACCTATGTCGGCGACACCGGCGCGCGCATCTCGGTGGCGGCGTCGGTGCGCCGTGCGATGTTCGAGCGCACCATCGCCTCGCGCAACCTGGTGCTCGCCTCCACCTCGGCCATCCACGAGGCCGAGAAGGCCGCGGTGCTCGCCGCGCACGAGAACGTGGGCAAGCGCATCCAGCGCCTGAAGGGCCTGGTCGCCGACCCGGACGTGGCCGAAGACGAGCGCCGGCAGGTCGCCCAGATCGAGGCCATCGAGGCGCGCTACGCGGTGGTCTCGCAGCGCATCATCCAGCTCGCCCTCGAGAACAACCGCGAGCAGGCGATCACGATGATGAACGACGACTGCCGCCCGCTGCTGGCCGAGCTGTCCAAGACCATCGGCGCCTACAGCGACTACCTGCGCAAGCTCGGCGAGAGCGAAGTCGAGGTGATGAACACCAACTACGCCTCCAACCGCAACGCGCTGGTCGCCGCCTGCGGCCTGGCGCTGCTGCTGGCCATCGGCATGGCCGTCATGATGACGCGCAACCTGCGCCGCGCCCTCGGCGCCGAGCCTTCGGAGCTGAGCGAAGTGGCGCGCCGCGTGGCGGTGGGCGACCTCGCCCATGTGCCGGCCGCCGCCCGGGTGCCCGCCGGCAGCGTGATGGCCTCGCTGACCGAGATGCAGGGCAACCTCGCGCAGATCGTGAGCCAGGTGCGCCACGCGTCGGATTCGATCGCCACCGGCTCGGCGCAGATCGCCACCGGCAACGCCGACCTCTCGCACCGCACCGAGCAGCAGGCGTCGAACCTGCAGCAGACGGCCGCCTCGATGGAAGAGATGAACGCGACCGTGCGCAACAACGCCGACACCGCCCGCCAGGCCAACGAGCTCGCCAGCTCGGCCAGCTCGGCCGCGGTGCGTGGCGGCGAAGTGGTGGGCCAGGTGGTCGCCACCATGCACGAGATCACCGACAGCTCGCGCAAGATCGCCGACATCATCGGCGTGATCGACGGCATCGCCTTCCAGACCAACATCCTCGCGCTCAACGCTGCCGTGGAAGCCGCCCGTGCGGGCGAGCAGGGCCGCGGCTTCGCGGTGGTGGCCGGCGAGGTGCGCAGCCTCGCCCAGCGCAGCGCCGAAGCGGCGCGCGAGATCAAGAGCCTGATCGGCGCGAGCGTGGAGCGGGTGGAAGCCGGGTCGCGCCTGGTCGGCGAAGCCGGCTCGACGATGGGCGACATCGTGACGCAGGTGAAGCACGTCTCCGACCTCATCGGCGAGATCAGCTCGGCGACCCTCGAGCAGACGAGCGGCATCGGCCAGGTGAGCTCGGCCATCTCCAGCCTCGACGAGGTGACGCAGCAGAACGCCTCGCTCGTGGAGCAGAGCGCCGCCGCCGCCGAGAGCCTCAAGGGCCAGGCCGTGCGCCTCGCCGAGCTCGTGAGCACCTTCAAGCTGCAGGGCGACCGCACGACGGTGGCCGCCGCCCCCCGCCCCGCCCCGGTGGCCCCGGCCGCACCGGTGGCCGCCAAGGCTGCCGCGCCCGAACCCAAGGCCGAAGCGCCCAAGGCCGCCGCAGCCCCCGCACCCGTGGCGCGCCCGGCCCCGGCCCCCGCCCCGGCGCCTGCAAGCCCGGAGCCGGCCGTCTCGCGCAGCACGGGCGCCAGCGACGACGACTGGGAAACCTTCTGATTCCCGGCGCTCCCAAGCCCACGGCCCGTGACGACCTCACGGGCCGTCTTGTTTTGGGGCAGCCCCCTGACGCCGTGCGCTACACGATCGGCCGGCGCTGCCGATAACACGGCATCGATCGGCACGCCACCTTCAGGAGCCACGTCATGCGCGCACACCTCACCCGCTACGTCATCGCCCTTGCGGCAGGCCTCGCCTGCGCCGCCGCCCCGGCCAAGGAGGGCAACGCCTCGCCCGACGAGGCCATGGCCATGGTCAAGAAGGGCGTCGCCTTCCTGAAGGCCCACGGCAAGGACCGGGCCTTTGCCGAGATCACCCGCAAGGACAGCCCCTTCACCGACCGCGACCTCTACCTCGTGGTCTACGGCCTCGATGGCATGGTCCACGCCCACGGCGCCAACCCCAAGATGGTCGGCAAGAACCTGATCGACCTGAAGGACGTGGACGGCAAGGCCTTCGTGAAGGAGCGCGTGGAGCTCGGCAGGAGCAAGGGCACCTTCTGGCAGGACTACAAGTTCACCAACCCGGTCACCAAGAAGATCGAGCCCAAGCGCATGTACTGCGAGCGCCTGGACGACGCCGTGGTCTGCGGCGGCGTCTACAAGTGACCTTCCCCGCTTCACCAGAGGACCCCCGCCCATGAACCTCGGCAAGAAGATGCTGGCCGCACCGCTGCTCACGGTGGTCGTGGTGCTGTCGGTGGTCGCCGCAGGCGCCACCCTGCACAGCCGCTCGGCCGCGCGCACGCAGGCCGACTTCCAGCACGACCTGCACAACCTGCGCGTGATTGCGGGCGTGCACGAAGGGCTCGCGCAGCGCCACGCGGGCGTCTACAAGACCATGGCCATCATCGACTCGCTCGACGAGGCGAAGGTGAAGGACTTCCGCGCCGCACTCGGCCGTGACCTCGCCGCCCTGCAGCAGGCGCTCGCCGGCCTCACCGGCGCCGGTGCGGCCGACCCGGCGCTCGCCGCCGAAGTGGCGGCGCTCGGCCAGCAGGTCGAGGCCTACGGCCGCCAGGCCGATGCGGCGCTCGACCTCGCCATGGTCGATGCCAACACGGGCATCGCCGCGATGCAGACCGCCGACGAGCGCTTCACCGCAGTGGCCGGCGCGCTCGAAGGGCTGGTCCGCAAGACGGAGGCCGCGAGCACGGCCGCCACCGAGCGCACCGTCGCCACGGCCAAGCGCGATGGCCTCGCCCTCGGCGCCCTCGCCTTCCTCGTCTGCCTGGGCGCGATCGCTGCGGCTTGGTGGCTGCAGCACCGCGTGGTGCAGGCGCTGCGCCGCGCGGTCGGCGTGGCCCACGAGGTGGCCCAGGGCAACCTCTGCGTCGATGCCCACAGCACGCGCGACGACGAGGTCGGCGAGCTCATGCGCGCGCTCGACGCGATGACGCGCCAGCTCGGCAGCTCGCTGCACACGGTGATGCAGTCCTCTTCGCAGATCCAGGTGGCGAGCACCGAGATCGCCTCGGGCAACCTCGACCTTTCCTCGCGCACCGAGCAGACGGCCGGCAACCTGCAGCAGGCCGCCAGCTCCATGGAGCAGCTCACCGGCACCGTGAAGCAGAGTGCGGATTCGGCCCGCCAGGCCAATCAGCTCGCCGCCTCGGCCGCCGCCGTCGCGCAGCGCGGCGGCGCGGTCGTCTCGCAGGTGGTCTCCACCATGGACGAGATCAACGCGAGCTCCAAGAAGATCGCCGACATCATCGGCGTGATCGACGGCATCG
>JBIQJS010000169.1:0-5365 GCA_044507405.1 Rubrivivax sp.
GCCTCGATCACCTTGTCGTTGCGCTGCACCTCGGCCGGCGTGCCTTCGGCGATGGGACGGCCGTAGTCGAGCACGGTGACGCGGTCGCACAGGCCCATGACCAGCTTCACGTCGTGCTCGATGAGCAGGATGGTGCGCCCGTCGTTGCGGATGCGGTCGATGAGTTCGCGCAGCACCACCTTCTCGGTGGCATTCATGCCGGCGGCGGGTTCGTCGAGCGCGATCAGCTTGGGGTCGGTGGCGAGCGCACGCGCGATCTCGAGCCGCCGCTGGTCGCCGTAGCTGAGCGTGCGGGCCTTGTACTCGGCGTACTTGCCGATGCCCACGTACTCGAGCAGATGCTGCGCGCGCAGCATGATCTCGTTTTCCTCGTCCTTGAACTTGCGCGTGCGGAACACCGCGCCGACCAGGCCCGAATGGGTGCGCACATGGCGCCCGACCATGACGTTCTCGAGCGCCGTCATGTCCGGGAACAGGCGGATGTTCTGGAAGGTGCGCGCGATGCCGGCCTTCGCGACTTCGTGCACCGCGCTCGGCTTGTAGGCCTTGCCGCCGAGCTCGAAGGTGCCGGAGTCGGGCGTGTACAGCCCCGTGAGCACATTGAAGAAGGTGGTCTTGCCGGCACCATTCGGGCCGATCAGGCCGTAGACCTCGCCTTCGCGGATGGTGACGCCTACATCCGACAACGCCTGCAGGCCGCCGAAGCGCTTGGAGACCGCCTGGACCTTGAGCACCACCTCGCTCATAGCGTGCCCCCCTGCTTGGGCGACGGCGACGCACCCTTGCCGTGGTCGGGCGCCGGCCAGAGACCGCGCGGGCGCGTGAGCATCACGCCGATCATCGCCAGCGCGATGAGCAGCTGCCGCAGGATGGCCGCGTCGAGCCGGCCGTCGGTCATGCGCTGCAGGTCGCCGGCCACATAGCGCAGCACCTCGGGCAGCGCGGCGAGCAGCACCGCACCGAGGATCACGCCGGGGATGTGGCCGATGCCGCCGAGCACCACCATGGCGACGATCATGATGGACTCATGCAGCGCGAAGGACTCGGGCGAGACGAAGCTCTGGAAGCTCGCGAACATGACGCCCGAGACACCGCCGAAGGTCGCACCCATGCCGAAGGCGAGCAGCTTCATGTTGCGGGTGTTGATGCCCATCGCCTTGGCGGCGACCTCGTCCTCGCGGATCGCCATCCAGGCGCGCCCGATGCGGCTGCGCTCCAGGCGGTAGCAGATCAGCACGCTCACGATCACGAGGAAGAGGAACAGGTAGTAGTAGTTCGTGACCTTGGCGAGCTGGAAGCCGAAGAGCTCCCAGCGCGCGCCGAAGTTCAGCCCGAGGATGTAGACGTCGTCGATCTGCGAGATGCCCTTCGGGCCGTTGGTCAGGTTGACCGGCGCGTCCAGGTTGAGCAGGAACACGCGGATGATCTCGCCGAAGCCGAGCGTGACGATGGCAAGGTAGTCGCCCCGCAGCTTGAGCACCGGGATGCCCAAGAGCACCCCGGCGATGGCCGCGAGCCCCGCGCCCAGCGGGATCACCGCCCACAAGGGCATGTGCAGCCCGTTCGGGAAGGTGTCCGCCATGATCTCGAAGGTGTCGGTCAGGTGCGGCGACGCGAGCAGCGCGAACATGTAGGCGCCGACCGCGTAGAACGCGACGTAGCCGAGGTCGAGCAGGCCGGCGTAGCCGACGACGATGTTCAGCCCCAGCGCCAGCAGCACGTACAGCAGCGCCATGTCGATGATGCGCACCCAGGCATTGCCGAACTGCTGCGCGACGAGCGGCAGCACCAGCAGCGCAATGCCGGCGAGCACGAAGGTGACGACCCGTTTGTCTTTCATCGTGTGCTCCCGTCAGGCGCGGTCGGCCACGCGCTCGCCGAGCAGGCCCTGCGGCCGCAGCGTGAGGATGAGGATGAGCACCATGAAGGCGAAGATGTCGGAGTAGTGGCTGCCGAGCACCCCGCCGGTGAGCGCGCCGATGTAGCCGGCGCCGAGCGCCTCGATCAGCCCGAGCAGCACCCCGCCGATCATCGCGCCGGGCAGGTTGCCGATGCCGCCGAACACCGCCGCCGTGAACGCCTTCAGCCCCGGCAGGAAGCCCATGGTGTGCTGCACCGAGCCGTAGTTGGCCGCGTACATCACGCCGGCCAGCGCGGCAAGCGCGGCGCCGATGATGAAGGTGGCCGAGATCACGGTGTCGGGCCGCACGCCCATGAGGCCTGCCACGCGCGGGTTCTCGGCGGTGGCGCGCATGGCGCGGCCGAGCCGCGTCCTGTTCACCAGGTACATGAGACTGGCCAGCGCCACGGCGGTGACCACCAGGATGACGATCTGCGTCGGGTTGATCACCGCGCCGAAGACGTTGTAGGGCTCCGAGGGCAGCAGGATGGGGTAGGACTTGTAGTTGGGCTTCCAGATGATCATCGCGAGCGTCTGCAACAGCAGGCTCATGCCCATGGCGGTGATCAGCGGCGCCAGGCGCGGCGCGCGGCGCAGCGGCCGGTAGGCGACCTTCTCGATCGAGAAGTTGAGCACCGCGCACACCACCATTGCAATGACCAGCGACAGCAGCAGCAGCATCCAGCCGGGCATCGTGCCCTGCAGGGCGGTCACCACCGTCCAGCTCGTCAGCGCGCCCACCATCAGCACCTCGCCGTGGGCGAAGTTGATGAGGTTGATGATGCCGTAGACCATCGTGTAGCCGAGCGCCACCAGCGCATACACGCTGCCGAGCACCAGACCATTGATGATCTGCTGGATGAAGGTTTCCATCTGGGGGTCTCCAGGTTCTTCTAGGGCTGCCGCGCGGGTGGAGCGGTAGCAAAAAGCCCGCCGAGCGGTGGCGGGCGGGCCGGATCTTCAGCGACTCGTCATCGTGAGCGCTGCGGATTCTAGGAGGTGGGCGAGCCCGCGATATTGGGGCTGCACTCGATGGAAACCCACGGGTTTGCGGCGCAGCCGCGTGGCCGCGTCCTCAGGTCTTGCGCGCGGCGTCTTCGTTGAGCCGGCGCAGCTCGGCGAGCTTCTCGCCGATGCGGATCTCGAGGCCGCGCGTTACAGGTTCGTAGAAGCGTGGCGGCACCATGTCGTCGGGCCAGTAGCGCTCGCCCGCGGCGAAGCCGCCCTCCTCGTCATGCGCATAGCGATAGCCGCGGCCGTAGTCGAGCGACTTCATTAGCCTGGTGGGCGCATTGCGCAGGTGCAGCGGCACCGCCCGGGTGATGTCCTGCTTCACGAAGGTGCGCGCTGCGTTGTAGGCCTTGTAGACCGCGTTCGACTTCGGCGCAACCGCGAGATACACCACCGCTTCGGCCAACGCCAGTTCGCCCTCGGGCGATCCCAGGCGTTCGTACACCTCGGCCGCATCGAGCGCGAGGCGCAGCGCGCGCGGATCGGCCAGGCCGATGTCCTCCACCGCCATGCGCACGATGCGCCGCGACGCATAGCGCGGGTCGACGCCGCCGTCGATCATGCGCACGAACCAGTACAGCGCCGCATCGGGGTCGGAGCCGCGCACGCTCTTGTGCAGCGCCGAGATGGTGTCGTAGAACTGCTCGCCGCCCTTGTCGTAGCGGCGCAGCTGCTCGCCCAGCGATCGTTCGAGCAGCGGCTCGTCGATCTCAGCCACGCCGCCGAGCATGCCGACCAGGTTCTCGTAGGCGTTGAGCAGGCGCCGCGCATCGCCGTCGGCGTAGCCCACGAGGCGGGCCTGCGCCGGCGCGCTCATCGGCGGCGCGGCCAGCAGCTCGCGCGCGCGCCGCAGCAGCTCGGCCATGTCTGCGTCGTCGAGGCTCCTGAGCACGTGCACCGTCGCGCGCGACAGCAGCGCCGAGTTCACCTCGAACGACGGGTTCTCGGTGGTGGCCCCGATGAAGGTGAAGAGGCCGGACTCGACGTGCGGCAGGAAGGCGTCCTGCTGGCTCTTGTTGAAGCGGTGCACCTCGTCGACGAAGACCACCGTGCGCCGGCCCGCCGAGCGCACGGCCTGCGCGCGCTCGACCGCCTCGCGGATGTCCTTCACGCCGCCGAGCACCGCGGAGATGGCGATGAACTGCGCGTCGAACGCATCGGCCATCAGCCGCGCCAGCGTGGTCTTGCCCACGCCCGGCGGGCCCCACAGGATCATCGAATGCAGCCGGCCCGAATCGAAAGCCGCGCGCAACGGCTTGCCCTCGCCGAGCAGTTGCTTCTGGCCGATCACCTCGTCCAGCGTGCGCGGGCGCAGGCGCTCGGCCAGGGGCGCGTCGGGTGCATCGCCCAGGGGCAGTTCCAGCGTGCTCATGGCGCGATTGTCGGCGCGCCGGTGACGGCGCCGGCCGCTGACCTCACTGCTCGATGACGTCGGCGCCGGGCGGGGGCGTGAAGCGGAACGTGCCGGCCGGGATGGCCGCGTTCGGCTCCCACTGGTCGAACTGCAGCAGCGAATGCTGGCCGAAGGCGTCGACGATCTCGATCGCCGCGAGCGCCTTGCCGCGAAAGCCCACCTGCACCGACTGGAAGGCGCCGTCCCTGGCGCGGGGCGCGGCCTTCACCCAGTCCACGCCGCCGCGGCTGGGCAGCGCAGACAGTTCGAAGCTGCGGTCGATGTCGCCGCCGGCGAGGATGGCCGCAGGCGTGGCACCCAGCGCGTCGGTGATGCGCCGCGAGCTCACCTGGTCGAGGTCGGGGTCGTGGATCCACACCTTCTCGCCATCGGCGACGATGGTCTGCTCGAAGGGCTTGGCGTAGGCGAAGCGAAAGCGGTTGGGCCGCTCGAAGGCGAAGCTGCCGCTGGAGGTCTTCTTCGCGCCGTCGGGCGAGGTGACGGTCTGCGTGAACAGCGCCTTGCCGCTGGCCACATCGCGCACGAAGGCGCGCAACGTGTCGACGGCATCGGCGTGTGCGGTGAACGATGCGACGGCCAGCACGGCCGCCGCCAGGAACTGCTTCATTCGGCGCGCGCCGGCACGATGAGGTCCCGGTTGCCGTTGGTGGACATGGCCGATACGAGCCCGGATTTCTCCATTTGTTCCAGCAGCCGCGCGGCGCGGTTGTAGCCGATGCGCAGGTGGCGCTGCACGAGCGAGATGGACGCCCGCCGGTGCTGCAGCACCACGGCCACCGCCTGGTCGTACATCGGGTCGGACTCGCCGCCCCCGCCGCCCGGCATGTCGGCGGTGCTGATGTCGCCGTCGCCGTCCAGCGTGCCGCCTTCGAGAATGCCCTCGATGTAGTCGGGCTCGCCCTGGGTCTTCAGGTACTCGACGACGCGGTGCACTTCCTCGTCCGACACGAACGCACCGTGCACGCGCACCGGCAGGCCACCGCCTGGCGTGAGGTAGAGCATGTCGCCCTGCCCCAGCAGCGCCTCGGCGCCCATCTGGT
>JBIQJS010000170.1:0-5314 GCA_044507405.1 Rubrivivax sp.
TGAAGATGAGAAAGCCGATCTGGAAGGCGCTTTTCAGCTCGCTGGTCACGAAGGCCGGCACCAGCACCTTGAACGGGACCTGCGCGGCCGGCACGTTGGCCTCGACCTTGGCGAGCTTGGCGAAGAGCGCCACGTCGGACTGGCGCGTCTGCTTGAGCATGAACTCGCGCATGGGCGTCTCGCCGCGCTGGAGCGCCTCTTCGAAGGCGATGCGGTTCTCGCTGTAGGGCTTGTAGGCGTCGGCATACACCCGGTCGAGCGTCGGGCTCATCACGAAGAAGGTGAGGAACAGCGACAGCCCCACGATCACCTGGTTGGGCGGCGCCGATTGCGTGCCCAGGGCCTGGCGCAGCAGGCTCAGCACGATCACGATGCGGGTGAAGCCCGTCATGAGCAGCAGCACCGCCGGCAGGAAGCTGAGCGCGGTGAAGAAGAGCAGCGTCTGGATGGGCACCGAGTAGCTGTTGCCCCCGGGCGTCTGGCTCACCACGAGCGGCAGGCTGGCGCCGCCGGTGGCCTGCTGGGCTAAAGCCATGCAGGGAAGTGCCGACAACAACGACAAGCCGGCGAGGCGCGCCACGCGGCGGGCGCGGGGCGAAAAAAAAGCGCGATCAGCGTTCACCGATCATTCCTTGGGGTCGCGGCGCAGCCGGGCGAGCAGCTGCGCGAACGGGGGGACGGGGGCGCCGGGCGCCACCGCGCCGGGCGTGCCGCCGGGCAGGTCGGCCTGCGGCGGCAGGGTGTGCAGCGTGGTGATGCTCTGGGCGGTGACGCCGAGCACGAGCCACTGGCGAGCCTCGCCCTGCCCCACTTCGACGGTCACGATGCGCTGGCTCGGCGACAGCGGCAGCACGGCGATGTTGCGCATCACGCCCTGCCCGCCCGCACCGCCCATGGGCGTGCGCTTGAGCAGCCACAGGGCCGCGGGGATCATCGCGACGATCGCGACGAACCACAGGATGGAGACGATTCCAGGCGACATGTCGTGCTCAGCCGCCCTTGGACAGGCGGCGCATGCGCTCGCTGGGGGTGACGATGTCGGTGAGGCGGATGCCGAACTTGTCGTTCACCACCACCACCTCGCCCTGGGCGATCAGGTAGCCGTTGACCAGCACGTCCATCGGCTCGCCGGCCAGCGCGTCGAGCTCCACCACCGAGCCCTGGGCGAGCTGCAGGATGTGCTTGATCGGGATGCGCGTGCGCCCGAGCTCCACGGTGAGCTGCACCGGGATGTCCAGGATCATGTTGATGTCGTTGCCCGCCGGCCCCGCGGACGAGGCGGCCGCGAAGTTCTGGAAGGCCACGGGTGCGGCCTGCTCGGCGGGGCTTTGCACCTCGGAGGCGACCTCGCCGGTCTTGGCTTCCGCGAGCGCGGCCGCCCATTCGGCGGCCATCGCGTCCTCGGCCGATTGCGCGGGGGCGTTTGCGTCGTCAGCTGACATGGTTCTCTCCTAGCCAGGTCAAGGTCGACGCAGACAACATGCGGTCGACCTTCAATGCGTATTTGCCGTTGGACGTGCCGTAGTGGCAGTCGAAGATGGGCACCCCCACCACCTTCGCCTGGATCTCGGCGTGCAGGTCGAGCTCGATGAAGTCGCCGGGCTTGAAGGCGAGCAGCTGCTCGACGGTGGCCGGCGCCGTGGCGAGCTCCGCCACGATCTCGACCTCGGCCGACTGGATCTGCTGCTTCATCAGGTTGACCCAGCGGCGATCCGGCTCGTTGCTGTCGCCCTGGATGGTCGAATACAGCACGTCGCGGATCGGCTCCAGCGTCGCGTAGGGAATGCAGAAATGGATGGTGCCGGTGGTGTCGCCGATCTCCAGCGTGAAGCTCGTGGCGACCACGATCTCGCTGGGCGTGGCGATGTTGGCGAACTGGGGCTGCATCTCCGAGCGCTGGTAGTCGAGCTCCAGCGGGTAGATGCCGGTCCAGGCCTTCTTGTATTCGGTGGTGATGACCTCCACCAGCCGCGTGATGATGCGCTGCTCGGTGGGCGAGAAGTCGCGGCCTTCGATGCGGGTGTGGAACTTGCCGGCTCCGCCGAAGAGCGCGTCGATCACCGAGAACACGAGCGTCGGGTCGCACACGATCAGCCCCGAGCCGCGCAGCGGCCGCACGCTCATGATGTTGAAGTTGGTGGGCACCACGATCTCGCGCAGGAAGGCGCTGTACTTCTGCACCTTGATGCCGCCGATCGAGATCTCGGGGCTGCGGCGGATGAAGTTGAACAGCCCGATGCGGATGTTGCGCGCGAAGCGCTCGTTGATGATCTCCATCGTGGGCATGCGCCCACGCACGATCCGCTCCTGGCTCGCGATGTCGTAGTCGCGGATGCCGCCCTGCGGCTGCTCTTCCTGCTCGAGCTTCTGGCTCTCGCCGGTGATGCCTTGCAGCAGCGCATCGACTTCGTCTTGCGACAGGATCTGTTGGTTCATGCTGCGGCCGTCACTGGACGATGAAGTTCGAGAAGTGCACGCGCTTGACGGGGTTGGCGGTGCCGGCCGGCTTGCGGCGGCGCCGAGGGGCGTCTTCCTCCTCGTCGTCGGCGAACTGCGGCTCCTCGCGCACCTCGATGCCCAGCGGCAGCACCGACTCGCGCATGATCTCGCGCGCCAGGGCCAGCTTGCCTTCACGCGTGAGCAGCTGCGCCGAGGTCTTGTGCGACAGCACCATCAGGATGCCGTTGCGGATCGCCGGCATGTAGACCTTCATCTCCTCGGCGAACTGCGGGTCCTCGACCTCGAGCGTGACGCCGACCTGCGCATAGCGGTCGCTTTCCTTGTCGGCCAGGTTCACCACGAAGGGCTCCAGCGCCACGAAGACGGGCGGCTGGCGGTTGGCGTGCTCCTTGCGGCGCGCCTCGGCCTGGGCGGCGGTGTCGACGTCGTCTTCATCCTCGTCGTCGAGCTGGGCTGCGGCGAGCGCGGCCTTCTGCTTCATGACGTACACGGCGGCGCCGCCCCCGGCCAGCACGAGCAGCAGCACGGCCAGCAGGATGACGATCAGCTTCTTCTTGCCCTTGGGCGGGACGACGTCAACCGCGGCATCGGCGGCTTTGGACATGAACACTCCTTCCATGGAGAGCCCGCACGGGGCTCTGCTTGAAGGAAATTATGAAAACCGGGGGGGTTTTCGATGGCCCGATAAGCGGGTGCCTAAGCCGTCAATCCCTGCGGTCGGCCGGGCGCCGACCGTGCGCTCAGGCGTAGACGTCCACGCCGCCGGCCGACACCCGCGCCTGCATGCGGCGCTCGGGGGTGGCGTCCTGCTCGCCGGCCGAGCGGCCGTCGTCGCCCGTGGCGCTGCGCCCGGCGTCGCCTTCCGGTTCGCGGCCACGCGCGGCTTCGCCGTGCACGCCCCCGCCCGAAAGCGTGAAGCCGGCGTCGCGCAGGGCCGCGGCGAGCTCGGGCAGGCCGTTTTCGATGATCTGGCGCGTGGCGGCCGAATCGGCGCCGAAGTTGACCTGCGCCTGCGTGCCCTCGAGCGCGATGCGCACGGAGATCGGGCCCATCTCGGCCGGGTTCAGGTGCAGCTCGGCCTGCTGGACGCCGTCTCTGGCGAGCACGCTGACCTGCACGCCGAGCGACCTGGCGAACTCGGGCGCGTCGGCGCGCGTGGCCATCTGCACCGCAGCCGGCGGCGCGGCCTCACCCGTGCGGGCAGCGCCCTGCGTGGGCTGCGGGCCCGCGTGCAGCGGCTGGGCGGGCGCCGCCTCCTGGAGCGGCGTGGCGTGGCTGTCTGCCTGCGCCTGCTCGAGCGCGGCCTGGAAGCCCTGCGCCGGCTCGGCGCCCTTGCGGGCCGTCTCGGCCTGCAGGTCCGCCGTGCTGCGCGCCGCGCCCGCCCCGGCGGCACGCGCATCGCGCGCCGCGGTCGCGGCCCTGCCCTGCGCAAGGTCGCCGTGGCCGCCGCCCTTGGGCAGGGCCTCGGGCGTGTTCGGGCGGTGCAGGGTGGCCAGCCAGTCGGCCAGCGTGGGATCGGCGGGCACGTCGTCGGGCATCTCCTCGGTCTTCTCGTCCCGGCCGTCGGTCCGCGGGCTGGCCTCGGCCTTCTCGGGCGTGCGCTCTTCGGCTCGCGCCTGCGACTCGGCCTTGCCGGCCGCGTCGGCGTTTTCGGCCCTGTCGGCCCTGTCGGCCCGGGAGGCCGCGTCGCCCTGCTCCGCCTGTGCAGGCCGGGCGGGCGCCTGGGCCTCGCTCAGCATGTGCGAGAAGCCCGGCTGCGAAGGCGTCGGCGCGGGTGCCGGGGGCGCCATCTGCGGCGCGACCGGCGACATGAGGTTCGAAATCGCTGGGGTCATGGGGTCGGGATCGGGTCGTCGGCGCGGATCAGGCCACGGGGGTGACGGAGCGCTGCTGCAGCGCGGCCCAGGCGGCGCGCGCGGCGAATTCATCGGTCTGCTTCTGGTCGCGGCGGTCGGCGGCAATGCGCTGCTCGGTCAGGCGCCGCTCCAGGAGCTTGCGCACCGAGGCCACGCGCATCTCTTCTTCCAGCAGGTCGCCGCGCGCCTGCTCCACCTTGCGCTCGGCATGCGCGGCGATCTGCTTCTGCTGCTCGATCGCCTGCGTGAGCCGGCTGCTGAAGCCCTGGTAGCACTGCAGGATCGCCACCGAGCTGTTGCGGCTGAACTGCTCGCGGAAGCGCGCTTCGTATTCGGCGCGGTAGGCGATCAGCTGCTCGGCCTGCCCCTGCGCGGCACGGGCGTTGTCGATCGCCTGCTGCAGCACCGCCTGGGCGTTGTCGCGCTCGCGCTCGGCCTGGCCCAACAGCGCCATCAGGGGATCGATCGAAGGATTGCTCATGTCAGCACCCCGCTCGCCGAGTACGTCGAGCGACCCTCCGAGAGGGCCGGGCCTTGCTTGGGGCGGCCCGGCGCGGCGGCCCGGGTCGGTGCGGTGAAGGTCATGTGTCTTCCTTCAATCAGGAGGTGGTGAGCTCGCGCAGCTCGCGCAGGCTCTGGGCGAGGGAGGCCGGACGGTGCATGTCCTGCTGCAGCAGCGACACCATCTGCGGATGCAGGCGCACCGCGGTGTCGAGCTCGGCGTCGTGGCCGGGGGTGTAGGCGCCGAGCTGGATGAGGTCGCGCGCCTTGTTGTATTTCGCGTGCAGCTGCCGGAAGCGGCGTGCCGCATCGATGTGCGGGGGCTCGCTCACGTTGTTCATCACGCGCGAGATCGAGCGCTCGATGTCGATCGCCGGGTAGTGGCCGGCCTCGGCGAGCTCTCGGCTGAGCACGATGTGGCCGTCGAGGATGCCTCGTGCGGCGTCGGCGATCGGGTCCTGCTGGTCGTCGCCTTCGCTGAGCACGGTGTAGAAGGC
>JBIQJS010000029.1:0-35778 GCA_044507405.1 Rubrivivax sp.
CCTGCATGGCCGCCTCGATCGGCGCGGTGTTGTTGGTGTCCTCGATGAAGTCGCCGAGATGCGAATCGTCGTCGTCGCCGATGGGGGTCTCCATCGAGATCGGCTCCTTCGCGATCTTCATGATCTTGCGGATCTTGTCCTCGGGAATCTCCATCTTCTCGGCGAGCGTCGGGGCATCGGGCTCGAAGCCGAATTCCTGCAGGTGCTGGCGGCTCAGGCGGTTCATCTTGTTGATCGTCTCGATCATGTGCACCGGGATGCGGATGGTGCGCGCCTGGTCGGCGATCGAGCGCGTGATCGCCTGGCGGATCCACCACGTCGCGTAGGTCGAGAACTTGTAGCCACGGCGGTATTCGAACTTGTCCACCGCCTTCATCAAACCGATGTTGCCTTCCTGGATCAGGTCGAGGAACTGCAGGCCGCGGTTGGTGTACTTCTTGGCGATCGAGATCACGAGGCGCAGGTTGGCCTCGATCATTTCCTTCTTCGCGTCGCGCGAGGCCTTCTCGCCCTCGTTCATGCGGCGGTTGATCTCCTTCAGGTCTTCCAGCGGCACCACGGCCTTGGCCTGCTGGTCGATGAGCTTTTGCTGCAGTTCCTGGATCGCCGGCAGGTTGCGCGAGAGGATCGCGCTGTAGGGTTTGTTCGCCGCGGCTTCCTTCTCGGGCCACTTGAGGTTGAGCAGGTTGGGCGGGAAGTGCTTGACGAAGTAGTCCTGCGGCATGCCGCACTTGTCGACCAGGATCTTGCGCAGCTCGCGCTCGTAGCGGCGCACGTCGTCCACCTGCGAGCGCAGGATGCCGCACAGCTTCTCGATGGTCTTGACGGTGAAGCGGATCGTCATCAGCTCTTCGCTGATGGCCGCCTGCGCCTTGTTGTACGAGGGCGACTGATAGCCTTCCTTCTCGAACGAGCGGCGCATCTTCTCGAAGTTGGCGCGCAGGCTCTCGAACTTGGCGAGTGCCGCGGTCTTGAGTTCCTCGAGCTTCTTGGTCAGGGCCTTGCTGCCACCCTGGCCATCGTCGTCATCGTCCTCGTCGAAGAAGTCCACGTCCTCCTCGGCCACGTAGTCGTCGGCCTCGTCTTCCGAAACGAAGCCGTCGACGACCTCGGAGATCTGCATCTCGCCCGCGCCGATCTTGTCGGCGTAGGCGAGGATCTCGGCGATGGTCGTCGGCGACGCGCTGATGGCCAGCATCATGGCCTGGAGGCCGCCTTCGATGCGCTTGGCGATCTCGATCTCGCCTTCACGCGTGAGCAGCTCGACGGTGCCCATCTCGCGCATGTACATGCGCACCGGGTCGGTGGTGCGGCCGAATTCGGAGTCGACGGTGGAGAGCGCGGCTTCGGCCGCTTCCTCGGCTTCTTCCTCGGTCGCCGTGGCGGTGCCGCTGCCGGCGATCAGCAGGGTGGCCGCGTCGGGCGCCTGCTCGTAGACCGCGATGCCCATGTCGTTGAGCATGGAGACGATGGCCTCGAGGATCTCCTCGTTGACCAGCTTCTCGGGCAGGTGGTCGTTGATCTCCTGGTGCGTGAGGAAGCCGCGCGTCTTGCCCATCTTGATGAGCGTCTTGAGCTCCTGGCGGCGCTTGGTGACCTCTTCCTCGGTGAGCGCGGTCTCGTCCAGGCCGAACTCGCGCATGAGCGCGCGCTCCTTGGCGCGCGACACCTTCATGCGCAGCGGCTTGGCCTTGGCGGCCGCCTTGTCCGTCGCTTCCGGCTCGGCTTCCGGTTCGCCTTGCAGGTCCGCTTCGATGTCGGAGAAGTCCTCTTCAGGCACTTCTTCCTTCTTGCCCGCCTTGGGCTTGCGGCCCGGCTTGCCCTTGGCTTCGGCCGGGGCGGCCTTCGCCGCGGGCTTGGCAGCGGCCTTGGCAGGCTTCTTCTTGGTCTCTTCAGCCTCAGCCTTCGAAGCCTTCGTGGCGGCAGCAGGGGTGGCTGCCTTGGCGGGAGCGCTCTTCTTCGCGGTCATGCAAATCCTCGGGTGGTGATGGGCGTCACGGCTTGGGGCCTGGGCTCATGGGCGTACCAGACGGCGAGCGCGCCTGCTCCTGGATAGATGCAGGCACGCGACGTTCGTTCAAGTGCGACGAAAGACCCCGGCATGGCGCTGCCTACCCAGCCGGCCGATCCCGATGCGGGTGGGCCGAAAAAGGTGGCGTGCGCGTTGCGGACAAGCTGGCGTGACCATCGACTGAAAGCGCAGCCCTTGCGGGGATGGGTGGCCTTGTGTGGGGACCCTGGATCAAAGGGTGGCCGGGGCCCGGAGGTGCTGCTGTCACTCTTGCCGCGTAACAAACCCTCCATTATCGGCGGGGAAAGGCCCTACGTCAAAGGCTGCGACGTGGTGAGCTGCCGGATGCGCTGGTCGAGCTCCCGCCACCGGGCCAGGGCGCCCGGGTCACGCGTGGCTTGCTCGATCAGCGCTTTCTGCGCTTCCTTCAGGGCGTCCACGTGGATGTTGTCGACGACGCGGCGCAGGTCGGCGAAGTGGATTTCGTCGGCCAGCACGCTCTGCGGCACCCAGCGCGCGACGTCTTCCGCCCATTCGGTGTCCTGCAACGCCTGCTGGAGCACGGCCCAGGCGACCGGCCCCAGGTCATGGATCTGGCGCTCCAGCCAGGCGCACAGAGGGCCGTGGGGTTCGGGCAGGCCGGCGAGTAGCTCGTGGTCACCGGCGTCCAGCTCCTGCCACCACTCGCTGTGCAGGAGCAGCATGCGCACGGCCGTGTCTTCCTTGCGGGGCGGAGCGGCGCGACCGGCAAAGCGGGGCGGGCGAGGGCGGCTTGGGCGCGTGGACGCGGTCGGCGCGTCCGTGTGAGGCGCGCGGCGTGCGGCAGCCGCCGGCTGCCAGAGCTGCGCCAGGTCGGAACCGGAGATGCCGCCCATCTGCGCGAGTTCGCCCAGCAGCTGCAGCTTCAGTGCGCCTTCGGGCAGAGCGCTCCACAGTGGCTTGGCGTTGGCGAGGAAGCGCGCCCGGCCTTCGGCCGTGTCCAGGTCGACTCCGTCCCGGGCAGCTTCGACCAGCTGGCGCGACAGCGGCACCGCGCTCGCGACGCATTGCTCGAAGGCTTCGGCGCCGTGCTGCCTCACGTAGGAATCGGGGTCGTGCTCACTCGGCAGGAAGAGGAAGCGGATGCTGCGGGTGTCGCTCGCGTGCGGCAGCGCCGCTTCCAGCGCCCGCCCCGCGGCGCGTCGCCCGGCGGCATCGCCATCGAAGCTGAAGACCACCGATTCGGTGAAGCGGAAGAGCTTCTGCACGTGTTCGGCCGTACAGGCCGTGCCGAGCGTGGCCACCGCATTGGGGAATCCCAGCTGCGCGAGGGCGACCACGTCCATGTACCCCTCGACCACGAGCACGTAGCCGCGCTGGCGGATCGCCCCGCGCGCCTCGTGCAAGCCGTAGAGCTCCCGCCCCTTGACGAAAACGGGTGTCTCGGGCGAGTTGAGGTACTTGGGTTCGCCCTGGTCGAGCACGCGTCCTCCGAAGCCGATCACCTCGCCCTGCACCGAGCGGATGGGGAACATGATCCGGTCGCGGAAGCGGTCGTAGCGTTTGCGGTCTTCCTCGGTTTCGCCCTGGACGATGACGAGGCCGCTTTCCTCGAGCAGCGGGTCGTCGTAGTGGGGGAAGACGCTTGCCAGCCCGCGCCAGCCCTCGGGCGCATAGCCCAGGCCGAAGGTGGCAGCGACCTCGCCCGTCAGCCCGCGCTTCTTGAGGTAGTCAATCGCCCGCGGGCTGGCCTTGAGCTGCTTGCGGTAGTGCTCGGCCGTCCTGGCCAGCACGTCGTTGAGCGTCGCCTGCTTCTGCTTGAGTTCGGCGGCACGCTCGCGCTCCTGCGGCGAGCGTTCGTCTTCGGGGACGGTCAGGCCGACCTGCTGGGCCAGATCGCGCACGGCGTCGATGAAGCCCATGCCCGAGTTCTCCATCAGGAACCCGATGGCGTTGCCGTGGACGCCGCAGCCGAAGCAGTGGTAGGTCTGGCGCGAGGCGCTGACGATGAAGCTCGGGGTCTTCTCGCCGTGGAAGGGACACAGTCCCTTGTGGTTGATGCCGGCCTTCTTGAGCTGGACGGACCGGCCGACGACTTCGACGATGTCGACGCGGGAGAGCAGTTCCTGGACGAAGCTGGGCGGGATCACCCCGCCAGTCTAGAGCCTCGCCCGAACGATCAGACGGTGAAGTCTTCCAGCTTCTTGCCGGAGGCCAGGGCGGCCTTCAGCCACTTGGGCTGCAGGCCGCGCCCGCTCCAGGTCTCGCCGGTCTGGGCGTTGCGGAACTTGGGCGGCACCTTGGTGCCTTTGCTCACACCGGCCTTGGCGGCGGTTCCCTTGGGCGAGATGTCGGCGATGGTCAGGCCGTATTCGGACATGAGCGCCTTGACGCGGGCAATGGCTTCCTGGCGTTCGCGTTTCTGCGCCGCCTCGATTTCCTGTTCGAGCGCGGCACGCTGGGCCAATAGATCCTGGAGCGAGGAGTTCATGTGATTTCCTTTTGAGCGAATATCTATGCTGGGTATTCTAAACCCCTGTGCCGATATTCGCCTGCCGCCCCGGACTACCCGGGAGATCCACCCGTGTTTCGGGGTAGAGCAAACCCGTAATTCAATTGGCCGGCGGTACGTAACCTGCCGGCTGCTCCGCGCCTTCGCCGAAGAAGAAGCGCTCCATCTGACGCGCGAGATATTGACGGGCGCGCTGGTCGGCGAGATTCAGCCGGTTTTCATTGACCAGCATGGTCTGGTGCTTCATCCACAACTGCCAGGCTTCCTTGCTGATCTCGTTGTAGATTCGCTTGCCGAGCTCGCCGGGGTAAGGGGCGAAATCCAGGCCTTCGCCTTCCTTTTTGAGATACACGCATTGAACGGTGCGGGCCATGGGTTACTCCTTGGTTTAATGTGAGGTTCGAGGTGGTCAGGCGAGTTTCTTTACCAGTACCTGCGATCGCCGGTCCCAGTTGTATTTGCGCTTGCGCGCCTCGGGCAGCCAGTCCGGGTCGACCTGGGCGAAGCCGCGCTTGATGAACCAGTGCATGGTGCGCGTCGTCAGCACGAAGATGCTGGTCAGGCCCATGGACTTGGCGCGCTGTTCGATCCGCTTGAGGATGCGCTCCCCATCGCCCTGGCCTTGAACGCTGTTGCTCACGGTGAGGGCGGCCATCTCGCCGGTCTTGGCCTCGGGGTAGGGGTAGAGCGCTGCGCAGCCGAAGATCACGCCGTCGTGCTCGATCACGGTGTAGTGGTCGACGTCGCGTTCGATCTCGGTGCGGTCGCGCTTGACGAGCGTGCCGTCCTTCTCGAAGGGCTCGATGAGTTGCAGGATGCCGCCGATGTCGTCGGCGCTCGCCTCGCGCAGGCTCTCGAGCTTCTCGTCCACGATCATGGTGCCGATGCCGTCGTGCGTGAACACCTCCATCAGCACGCCACCATCCACGTTGAACGGCAGGATGTGCACCCGCTCCACCCCCTCGACGCAGGCCTTGACGGCGTGCTTCAGGTAGAAGGCGGTGTCGGTCGGCTGCTTGGGATTGGGCAGCCTGGAGAGCAGCTTCTCGGCATCCGCAAGGGCGAGCTCCTGGTCGATCTCGACATCGGCATCGCGCGGGTCGCCGGTCGGGTCTTGCGGGATGCCACGCACCTCGGTCACGAAGAGCAGCTTGTCGGCCTGCAATTCGATCGCTGCACTCGTGGCCACATCCTCCATGCTCAGGTTGAAGGCCTCACCGGTGGGCGAGAAGCCGAAGGGCGACAGCAGCACCAGCGAGCCGGCGTCGATGTTCTGGCGGATCGCGATCGCGTCGATCTTGCGCACGAGGCCGGTGTGCTGGAAGTCGACGCCGTCCACGATGCCCACCGGCCGCGCCGTGATGAAGTTGCCCGAGACCATGCGCACGGCGGCGCCGGCCATCGGCGTGTTGGGCAGGCCTTGTGAAAACGCCGCCTCGATCTCATATCGGAGCTGGCCGGCCGCTTCCTGCGCGCAGTCGAGCGCCACGGCATCGGTGATGCGCATGCCGTGGCTGAAGCGCGAGCTGTGGCCCTTGGCCTGGAGCTGCTCCTCGACCTGTGGCCGAAAGCCGTGCACCAGCACCAGCTTCACCCCCATGGCCTGGATGAGCGCGAGGTCTTGCGCGAAGGCGGTGAGCTTGCCGGCGGCGATCAGCTCGCCGGCGATCGCGACCACGAAGGTCTTGCCGCGGTGCGCATGGATGTGCGGCGCGACCGAGCGGAACCACGGGACGAAGGTGTGGGGAAAGATGAGGTCCATGCGGGCGCCGCTGGCGAGAGGCTGAAATAATCCGCGATTTTGCACGACGACCCTTGACGACAGACGCGAAAGCACGCCGTGGCCGCCCCCAGGCCGTGGCCAATCCGTTGCCCCCGATCACGTTTCCCGAATCGCTGCCCGTCTCGGGCAAGCGTGAGGAGATCGAGCGCGCGCTGTCGGCCCATCAGGTGGTCATCGTCTGCGGCGAAACCGGCTCGGGCAAGACCACGCAGCTGCCCAAGATCGCACTCGCGATGGGTCGCGGCCGCGCCCACACCGGCAAGCTGATCGGCCATACGCAGCCGCGGCGCATCGCGGCCTCGAGCGTGGCCAAGCGCATCGCCGACGAATTGAAGACGCCGCTGGGCCAGATCGTGGGCTACAAGGTGCGCTTCCAGGACCGCCTGCAGCCTGGCGCGAGCGTCAAGCTGATGACCGACGGCATCCTGCTCGCCGAGACGCAGACCGATCCGCTGCTGTCGGCCTACGACACGCTCATCATCGACGAGGCCCACGAGCGCAGCCTCAACATCGACTTCCTGCTCGGCTACCTGCGGCAGATCCTGCCACGCCGGCCCGACCTGAAGGTCATCGTCACCTCGGCCACCATCGACGCCGACCGTTTCGCGCAGCATTTCGCGTCGCGTCACGGCCCGGCGCCGGTGATCATGGTCTCGGGCCGGCTTTACCCCGTGGAGCAGCGCTACCGCCCCTTCGAGGACAGCCGCGAGTACGGCCTGAACGACGCCATCGGCGACGCGGTCGACGAGCTCTGGCGCGAGGGGGCCGGCGACGTGCTCGTCTTCCTGCCGGGCGAGCGCGAGATCCGCGAGGCGGCCGACCACCTGCGCCGCCACCATCCGCCGGGGGTGGAGGTGGTGCCGCTCTACGCGCGGCTGTCGCAGCAGGAGCAGGACCGCGTCTTCGAGCCGCACAGCGCGCGGCGCATCGTGCTCGCGACCAACGTCGCCGAGACGTCACTCACCGTGCCCGGCATCCAGTACGTGATCGACGCCGGCACGGCGCGCGTCAAGCGCTACAGCTACCGCAACAAGGTCGAGCAGCTGCAGATCGAGTCGGTGAGCCAGGCTGCCGCCAACCAGCGCGCCGGCCGCTGCGGCCGCGTGAGCAACGGCATCTGCATCCGGCTCTACGAAGAGAAGGATTTCCTCGAGCGCCCGCGCTTCACCGACCCGGAGATCCTGCGTTCGTCGCTCGCGGGCGTGATCCTGCGCATGAAGTCGCTGGGCCTCGGCCTGGTGGAGGACTTCCCCTTCCTCGAGCCGCCGCCGCGCCGTGCGATCGCCGACGGCTACCAGCTCCTCAACGAGCTGGGCGCGGTCGACGACCAGAACGAGCTCACCGCCATCGGCCGCGAGCTCGCCAAGCTGCCGCTGGACCCGCGCGTGGGCCGCATGATCCTGGAGGCGCGCAACCGGCAGGCGCTGGCCGAGGTGCTGGTGATCGCCGCGGCGCTCAGCGTGCAGGACGTGCGTGATCGTCCCGTCGAGCAGCAGCAGGCGGCCGACAACGCGCACAGGAAGTTCGACGACGAGCGCTCGGAGTTCATGGGCACGCTCAAGCTCTGGAAGTGGCTGGAAGACAGCCGCGGCGGCCAGGGCGAACACAAGCTCTCCAACCGCAAGCAGGAGCAGCTGCTGCGCGAGCATTTCATCTCGCCGCGCCGCGTGCGCGAGTGGCGCGACATCCACAGCCAGCTCCACACGGTGGTGGCCGAGCACGGCTGGCGCCTGAACGTCAGCCCTGCCACCTACGAGCAGCTGCACATGAGCATGCTCGCGGGCCTGCTCGGCAACATCGGCCTCAAGAGCGATGACGACGACTGGTACCTGGGCGCGCGCGGCATCCGCTTCTACAAGCACCCGGGCGCCAACCTCAGCAAGAAGCCGGGGCGCTGGATCGTCGCGGCCGAACTGGTGGAGACGACACGACTCTTCGGCCGCGGCATCGCGGGCATCGAGCCGCAATGGCTGCCCATCGTCGGCGCGCACCTGCTCAAGACGCAGCTGCTGGAGCCGCACTGGGAGAAGAAGGCGGCCGAAGTGATCGCGCTGGAGCGCGCCACGCTCTACGGCATCGTCGTCTACAGCAACCGGCGCGTGAACTTCGGCAAGGTCGACCCGGCGGCAGCGCGCGAGATCGTCATCCGCGAGGCGCTGGTCCACGGCGAATGGTCGGACGAGATGGCCAGGCGGCTGCCGTTCCTCGCGGCCAACCGCAAGCTCATCGCGCAGGTCGAGGAACTGGAGCACAAGTCGCGCCGGCAGGACGTGCTGGTCGACGACGAGCTCATCTACGCCTACTACGACCAGCAGATCCCGGCCGAGGTGATGAGCGGGGCCACGCTCGAACGCTGGTACCGCGAGGCCGTGAAGCAGCATCCAAAGCTGCTGCACCTGACGCGCGACGAGCTCATGCGCCACGAGGCCGCGGGCATCACCACCTCGGCCTTCCCGAAGATGGTGCGCCTGGGCGGCGTGGACTGCGCGGCGAGCTACCTGCACGAGCCGGGCGATCCCAAGGACGGCGTGACCGTCACCGTGCCCATCTTCGCCCTCAACCAGGTGAGCGACGAGCGCTGCGAATGGCTGGTGCCCGGCATGCTGAAGGACAAGGTGCTGGCGCTCGTGAAGAGCCTGCACCAGCGGCCGCGTTCACGGCTCGTGCCGCTGCCCGACTACGCGGCCGAGTTCTGCGAGCTCACGCCCTTCGGTCAGGGCTCGCTGCTGGAGGCGCTGCTCAAGGCCGTGCGCGAGCGCACCCAGCTCGCCATCCAGCGCAACGACTTCAAGCTCGAGCAGGTGCCGCCGCACCTCTTCATGAACTTCCGCGTGGTCGACGAGCACGGCCGCCAGCTCGCGATGGGACGCAACCTCGCAAGCCTCAAGGCGGAGCTCGGCGGCCAGGCGCGCTCGGCCTTCCAGGCGCTCGCGGCGCTCAAGCCGGGCCTGCCCAGGGTGCCCGAGCCGGCGCCGGCGGCGCCCGCGAAGCCGAACGCGCCGGTGCGGGCGGAGATCATCAAGCCGGCGACCACGAGCGAAACGCGCTACACCGACTGGACGTTCGGCGAACTGCCCGAGCTCATGGAGATCAAGCGCGGGCCGCAGAGCCTCGTCGGCTTCCCGGCGCTCATCGACAAGGGCGACCATGTGCTGATCGAGGTGTTCGACGAGCCCGAGGTCGCCGCGGCGAAGCATCGCGCCGGTCTGCGCCGGCTCGTCGCGCTGCAGATCAGGGACGCACTCAAGTACCTCGACAAGAACATCCCCGACCTGCAGAAGATGGCCGTGGCCTACATGCCGCTCGGCACGTCGGAGGAGCTGCGCCAGCAGATCGTGGACCTGGCGGTGGACCGCGCCTTCCTCGGCGACCCGCTGCCGACCGACGCGCAGGCGTTCAAGAAGCGCATCGAGGAAGGCCGCGGCCGCCTCACGCTCATCGCCAACGAGGTGGCGCGCAGCGCGCTCGCCATCCTCACGGAGTACGCGGCCGCCACACGCAAGCTCAAGGACGCACGCCCCCCGAAGGACGTGGCCGACGACGTGCAGGCGCAACTCGCGCGCCTGCTCCCGAAGCGCTTCGTCCTCGAGACGCCGTGGGCGCAGCTGGCGCACCTGCCGCGCTATCTGAGGGGCGTGACGATGCGCCTGGACAAGCTGCGCGCCGACCCGGCGCGTGACGCAGCGCGAATGGCCGAACTGCGCCCGCTGGAGCAGCGCTACCTGCGGCTGCTCGCCGATCGCCGCGGCGTGCGCGATGCACGTCTGGACGAGTTCCGCTGGTTGCTCGAAGAGCTGCGGGTGAGCCTGTTCGCGCAGGAGTTGCGTACGCCGCAGCCGGTGAGCGTGAAGCGGCTCGAGAAGGCCTTGCAGCAGATCAACGCCTGAGCACGCGCGTCGTCACGACGGCTGTGAGGTGCGATGGGGTGGCCTGCCCGGAGGGACTCGAACCCCCGACCTGCTGCTTAGAAGGCAGCTGCTCTATCCAGTTGAGCTACGGGCAGTGTGGGGGAGGGGTGGATGGTCGGAGCGGCGGGATTCGAACTCGCGACCTACTGGTCCCAAACCAGTTGCGCTACCAGGCTGCGCTACGCTCCGAAGCCGCGCATTGTACTCAGCGCGAAGGGCTCAGCCCCAGAGCTGCCAACCGAGCGCACCCACGCTCGCCGCGACGAAGGCGACGATGCCGGCGATCACCATGCGGCGGTGCCACGGATTGCGCGGCACGCGCGGCATGGGCGTGTAGACGAGCGGCGTGTACTCGACGTGAGCCGGATCCTGCGCGACTTCGTCCTCGTGCTCCACCGCATCGAAAGGATTCGGGCGCAGGGGTGGCTGCGCGGGCTCGGCTTCTTCCGTCAGCGTCGGCAGCTCGGGGCTCTCGAAGGGCTCGACGTCCTCCGCGGCCGGCGCGGGCCCCCGGTTGAAGTTGGTGAGCAGCGCCAGCACCGCTTCGCTCGAACTCATGGTGGGCGCGGCCGATGCCGGGCCGGCCGCCTTGATGCGCCTGGCTGGGGCCGGCGGCTCGCTCTCCTGCGGTGCTGCGTCGGCTGCGGCCTCAGCGTGCGCCGCGGCGGGCGTCGAGGGTGCGAGTGCTTTGTTCGTCTCGAAGAGCGCGCGGAACTCCGTCACGGTGCCCGGCCGTTCGCTCACCGGCAGGGCCAGTGCGGCATCGATGGCGGCGAGGAACTCCGGTTGGTAGTCCAGCACCGAGGCACTGTCCTTGAAGCGCAGCAGCACATCGGCCAGCGGCGCATGGCGGCCGGCCTGTCCGGCGCGCGGCGCCGTCCAGGTGCCGCTGATCGCGAAGTGCAGCACGGCGGCAACGGCATGCAGGTCGGCGGTGATGAGCGACTGCGTGCGGCTCGGGTCGGCATAGGCGTCGACGCAGGGCTTGCGCAGATCGCTCAGCACGGCCTGGTGGACCGCGTCGAAATCCATGAGCACCGGCTGCGTGCCGTCGAGCAGGCAGATGTTGAGCGGCTCGACCTGGCCGTGCGCGAGGCCCGCGCTGTAGACGGTGCGCAGCGCTCCCAGGAGCCCGTCGAGCAGCGCCTGCAATTGCGCCTGCGTCATCGGCTCCTGCGAGCTTGTGCGCTGCGCGAGCAGGGTGGAGCCGGCGAGGTGCGGCATCGCGCGGTAGGCGGTGCCGTTCGTCTCCCACACGGCGCTGACGCGCAGCAGGTTCGGATGGTCGAGCTGCGCAAGCGTGAGCGCCTCGGTCAGGAACGACTGCAGCCCACGCCGGTAGGCCTCGGCATGGCCGGGCTCGCTCACGTGGACCTGGCCATCCGTCGCACGCACCGCGAGCGACGTCGGCATGTATTCCTTGACCGCGACGGTGCTGCCGTCGGCCGGGCTGCGCGCGAGGTAGAGCACGCCGAAGCTCGTGAGCCCGAGAACCTGCACGATCTCGAACCCACCCGACGTCGCGCCCGGCTGGAGCGTCTGGCCGGCGATGGGGGGCATCGGGCCGGAAGGCTGGAGGGGTTCCGAAAGGTTCATCGGGGCGCCGGCGCAGGGCGGACGTCGAAAAGTGTGTATTTTGACGCGCTCCGGCCCCCGTGCGGCCGGCCTGCACCCCCGGTCGCGGGGGCCGCGTGGCCTCAGCGGCGCTGGTACTGCTGGGCGCCGAAAAGCATCTCGCGCGCCTTGTCGTCCATGAGCGGCTTGCGCTGGTCAGCCAGCACCTCCACGCCGCGCTGCACCGCAGGCCGCGCCGAAATCTCGTCGAACCAGCCCTTGAGGTGCGGATAGTCGGCCCACTCGATGCCCTGGTTCTTCCAGGAGCGCAGCCACGGGAAGATGGCGATGTCGGCGACGGTGTAGTCCGGCCCGGCGACGTAGGTGCTTTTCGCCAGCCGCTTGTCCATCACGCCATACAGCCGCTTCCCCTCGTTGGTGTAGCGGTCGATCGCGTACGGCAGCTTCTCGGGCGCGTACATGCGGAAGTGATGCGCCTGCCCGAGCATGGGGCCCACGCCGCCCGTCTGGAACATCAACCACTGCAGCACCTCGTAGCGACCGCGCGGGGCCTGCGGCATGAAGCGGCCGGTCTTGTCGGCGAGGTAGAGCAGGATGGCCCCGGACTCGAAGAGCGAGATCGGCTCGCCGCCGGGCCCGTCGGGGTCGGTGATCGCGGGGATCTTGTTGTTCGGGCTGATCTCGAGGAACTTCGGATCGAACTGCTCGCCTGCACCGATGTTCACTGCGTGCGCACGATAGGGCAGGCCGCATTCCTCCAGCATGATGTGGACCTTGTGGCCGTTGGGGGTTGCCCACGAGTACACGTCGATCATCGCTATAGTCTCCAGTCATTCGCGCCTAGGTGCCGACTCTAGTGGATCACCCATCACCATGCTGGATGCGTTCAAGAAGCTCATTTCCCGTCCTCCTGCGGCGCCCGAATGGCGTGAGGTGGCGGAATGGGCGAAGCATCACCAGCTGAAGTACAAGCGCGAGGCCGAAGGCGAGGGCTTCGTCATCACCGGCGGCATGGATAGCAAGCCATGGCGCCTGGAGTGGGGCCCGCCTCAGCGCCAGTACATCGACGGGCACGAGTTGCGCGTGCGCATGGAGCTGGGCCTCTCGCCCAACCTGCAGGTGCTGCTGATCTCGCAGCCGCTGCTCGAGAACCTCGAACGCCAGACGTTCGAGCGCTACACCGAGAGCACGCAGACGGTGATCGACGCCAACACACCGGAAGAGATGCGCTGGCTCGCGATGTTTCCCAAGGTGCCGTACAAGGGCGCGAAGGATGTGCGCGCGCGGTTTGCCCTTGTGAGCAGCGCGCAGGCCGAAGCGGCGTCGTGGGTCGAAGGGGCGCTGGCCAGGCAGCTCGAGGAGGCGGCGGCCGGCTTCCTGTCGACCGAGCCTCCCTTCGTGCTGATGCTGCTGCGTGGCCGCGCCTACCTGCGGTTGCAGCTGCCCGAGCCCGACGTGAAGGTGCTCACTCAGGCCGTCGGCCTCTTCGAGGTGGCGGTGCTGCAGGCGCTGCGCGTGGCGGGCGTCGGCGCCGAAGGCGGGGCCGACTGGCATTCGACCGGCTCCACCGCCTGGCAGACGCAGCTCGGCCCCGACGAGAGCGGGCCGCGCAAGGGGCGCTGAAGGCCCCTTGCGCCCGGCGGCGGATCAGACGCCGTAGCGGCCGAGCTCCTGCTTGGCGATGGCGTTGCGGTGCACCTCGTCCGGGCCGTCGGCATAGCGCAGCGTGCGCGCCATCGCATACGAGTACGCCAGCGGGAAGTCATCCGACATGCCGCCGCCGCCATGCACCTGCATCGCCCAGTCGATCACCTGGCAGGCCATCGACGGCGCCACGACCTTGATCATCGCGATCTCGGACTTGGCGGTCTTGTTGCCTGCCACGTCCATCATCCACGCGGCCTTGAGCGTGAGCAGGCGCGCCTGCTCGATGCGGCAGCGCGCTTCGGCAATGCGTTCGCGCGTGACGCCTTGTTCGGCCACCGTGCGGCCGAAGGCCACGCGTGCAGTCGCGCGCTTGCACATCAGTTCGAGCGCCCGTTCGGCCAGGCCGATGAGGCGCATGCAATGGTGGATGCGGCCCGGGCCGAGGCGGCCTTGCGCGATCTCGAAGCCGCGGCCTTCACCGAGCAGGACGTTGCTTACCGGCACGCGCACGTTCTCGAAGAGGATCTCGCAGTGGCCGTGCGGCGCGTCGTCGTAGCCGAAGACGGGCAGGGGGCGGATCACGGTGATCCCCGGGGTGTCGGCCGGCACGAGGACCATCGACTGCTGGCTGTGGCGAGGCGCCGTCGGGTCGGTCTTGCCCATGAAGATGTAGATCGCGCAGCGCGGGTCGCCGGCGCCCGAGATCCACCACTTGCGGCCGTTGATGACGTATTCGTCGCCCTGGCGCTCGATGCGGCTTTCGATGTTGGTCGCGTCGGAGGAGGCCACCGCCGGCTCCGTCATGGCGAAGGCGCTGCGGATCCTGCCTTCGAGGAGCGGCTCGGCCCAGCGCTTCTTGTGCTCGGCCGTGCCGTAGCGAATGATGGTCTCCATGTTGCCGGTGTCGGGCGCCGAGCAGTTGAAGACCTCGCTGGACCACATCACCCGGCCCATGATCTCGGCGAGCGGCGCGTATTCCTGGTTCGACAACCCGGGGCCGTACTCGGCCTCGCGCACGCTGCCGTCGGCGCTCGGCGGCAGGAAGAGGTTCCACAGGCCCTGCTCACGGGCCTTGACCTTGAGCTCCTCGATCAGCTTGAGCGGCGTCCAGCGCTTGCCGGCCTGCGTGTTGGCCTTGATCTCTTCCTCATAGCGCGACTCCGCCGGGTAGACGTGGTCGTCCATGAAGCGCTGCAGCCTGGCCTGCAGCTCCTGGGTGCGGGGCGAGTACGAGAAGTCCATGGGGTCTCCTGTGGTGGTGTGTTTGAAAGGCGAGCGCAGCCCGCCCGACGCAGGGTGGCGTCTGCCCGGTGGCATGCCTCGGGCGCGAGAGGGCGGTGGAGCGAAGCGCTCTGGCAGCAGAGCGCTGCCGTCAGCGCTCTGCGAGCGCGATCAGCTTGTCGCGAGACAGGACCACGAGCCGCGTCGGCTCGATGCGCACGGCGCCCGCGCGTTCGAAGCCCTTGAGCTCCTGGTTCACGCGCTGGCGCGAGGCGCCGAGCAGTTGCGCCAGGTCTTCCTGGGCGAGCTGCAGGCCGATGCGGGTCTCTTCGCCCTGCTTCACGCCATAGCCGCGCGCCAGCAGCAGGATCTGCTTGGCCAGGCGCGCCGCGAGCGGGCGGGTGTTGAGGTCCTCGATCATGTCGAACATCAGCCGCAGGCGCCGGCAGTTCAGGCGCAGCAGCGCTTCGCACAGCTCGGGGAACTGGGCGAGCAGCTCCTGGAAATCGGCCTTGCGCACCACCAGCAGCGTGGTGTCGCCGTGTGCATACGAGTCGTGCGTGCGGGGGAAGCCGTCGAAGAGCGAGATGTCGCCGAACCAGACGCCCGGCTCGACGTAGGTGAGGGTGATCTCCTTGCCCGACAGCGACACCGAGCTCACGCGCACCGCGCCCTTGGCCACGCCGGACCAGCTTTCGGCCGGTGCGCCGCGCGAGGCGAGCATCGCGCCATCGGCCAGCCGTCGCACGTGCGCTCTCGACAGGATGGCCTCGCGCAGAGGCTGTGAGAGTTTGGAGAACCAAGCGCCGGACTCGATGTTGGACTGCTCTTCGATTGTAAGAACGGGGCTGTTCATGTTTGTCTCTGTCGCGACAGCGTAGCGCCGGGCGATCTCATTCGAACGACGGCGGGCGCTTGTCCAGGAAAGACTGCAGGCCTTCGTCGCCGTTCGGGTGGTAGAGGTTGTCGAGGAAGTGATCGCGCTCCAGGTCGAGCTGCTGTGCGAGGCTGCGCTCGGGCCACTGGTTGACGAGCTCCTTGACGCTCGCGATCGCGTTGGGCGCGCAGCCTGCGAGCTTCTGCGCGATCTCGCAGGCGTGTGCGCCGGCCCGTCCCTTGGGCACGACCCAGTTGACGATGCCGTGCGAGTGCAACTGGGCGGCGCTCACCGGCTCGTGGAGCCAGAGCATCTGCAGGACCAGCTGGCGTGGCAGGCGCTGCATGAGCTGCCAGGTGGCGCCGCCGTCGGGCGACAGGCCGATGCGGCCGTACGACAGGATGAAGCGGGCGTCCTCGGCGGCGACGATGAGGTCGCAGGCCAGGGCGAGCGAGAAGCCACCGCCGGCCGCCGCGCCTTCCACCGCCGCGACCACCGGCTTGGGGAAGACGCGCAGGGCTTCGACGAAGCCGTGGAAGCGCTGCAGCATCGCGTCCTGCACCGAGCGGTCGCCCTGGCGGACCGCCTTCAGGCGCTGCAGGTTGCCGCCGGCGCAGAAGATCTCGCCATCGCCCTGCAGCACGACGCAGCGCACGCTGTCGTCGGATTCGGCTGAATCGAGCGCTTCGATGCCCGCAGCAAAGACCTGTTCCGACAGCGAGTTGCGCGAAGCCGGATCGCTGATGGTCAGGACCAGGGCGGCATCGCGGCGTTCGGCGTGCAGTTCGGAAGGCATGTCGGGGCGGTCTGGGCGCGTCTGGGGCGCCGGGCATTGTGTCATGCAGCATGGTTTGCTGCCGTGCGTGCAGTTGCGTACCCCGAAAAACAGAACCCCCGTGCTAGAGTGATCCGCACTCCCGCTGCCCCCCGAATGCAGAGACTCTTCCGATTGCTGGCGTTGCCGTTCGCCCTGGTTGTGGGCGCAGATCAGGCAACGGCGCTGGGGCTCGGCAGGGTCGACACGGCAGCCAGGCTCGGCCAGCCGCTCGACCTCACCATCGCCTTGCGTCTCGAGCCGGGCGAGGCCATCGAGTCGCGCTGTGTCCAGGCCGACGTGCGCTTCGGCGAGCGCACCCTGGGGCAGGACACGGTCCGCACCCGCGTCGAGACGTCGCGTTCCACCGGCCAGCGGCGTCTGCGGGTCATGACCACCATTCCTGTCGACGAACCCGTCGTCGGCGTGCAGTTGCAGCTCCAGTGCCCGAGCCGCCTGGCGCGTGAGTTCACCGTCTTCGCCGACCCGCCTGGCGCCACCGTGGCGGCGCCCGCGCCCGAATCCGGCAGCTGGCAGGCCGACCGCGCCGACAGCCCCGTCTCGCCCATCGTGAGTGCCGCAACGCCGGCGCCACGCGCGCCTGCTCCTGCTGCGACCGGGCGGCGCACGCCCTTGGCGCGCGCCTCCCGCCCCCGCACGATCAGCCCCGAGGACGCCGCCGCGCCGCGCGCCGGCCCACGAGGCGGCACGGCGCAGGCGCCTGCGGCAGGGCATGTGCTGCGGCTCGACCCGGTGGACGCCGATGCGCTCATCCTGCCGTCGCTGCAGATGGACACGCGGCTGAGCGTGCCGGGCCTTGCCGCCTCGGGCGTGGCGCTCGCCGAGATCGATCCCGAACTCGCCCAGCGTCGGGCCGAGCAGGAGCGGCTGAAGGCGATGGAGGCGGCGCTCCTCAAGCTGCGCGCCGACAGTGAGGCGACCCAGCAGTCGCTCGCCGCGATGCAGCAGCGCGTGCGCGCCGCGGAAGCCGAGCGCTATGCGAACCCGCTGGTCTATGTGCTGGCGGCCCTGTGCGTGTTGCTCGCCGCTGGGTCCGCAGTGTTGTGGCGACTCCGGCAGCGCGACCGTGCGCAGGCCGCCTGGTGGGCCGTGCAGCCGCCTGCGGCCGCGCCCGCGGCGCCGGCGCCCGGAGCCCGCGACCCCGACTCCACGACCACCGGCGTGGTCTCGCTGCCCCCGCCACCCCTCCCGGAGCCGGCGGTGGCCTCGGCGCCGCCCGAGCCTGCGCCGGCCCGTCCGCCCGAACCCGACGGCGCGGCGATGGAGCAGCGCCGTCCGATGTCGGCCGAGGAACTCATCGACCTGGAGCAGCAGGCGGAATTCTTCGTCGTGCTGGGCCAGGACGAGGCGGCCATCGACCTGCTCATGGGCCACGTGCGCAGCACGGGCGGCGTGAGCCCCTTGCCATACCTCAAGCTGCTGGAGATCTACCGCCGCCGCGGCGAGCGCGGCCCCTACGACCGCATCCGCGAGCGCTTCAACCGCCGCTTCAACGCCTACGCGCCCGAGTGGGACGTGGACCCGGAAGACGGGCTCTCGCTCGAAGGCTATCCCGAGGTCGTGCAGCGGCTGCAGGATGCCTGGCGCTCGCCGTCGCAGGCAATGGAGCTGCTCGACGCCGCGCTCTTCCGCCAGGATGCCGGGCCGACCTTCGACGTGCCGGCCTACCGCGAGCTGCTCTTCCTCTACAGCACGGCGCGCGATCTTGCCGAGCGCGATGTCGGCGCCGAGGGCGTGGACCTGCTTCTGCCCCTCGGCGACGAGACCGGCTCGCCGCTGATGACCAGCCTGCCGCCGTCCACGCCGCCGGCGGTCCCCACCTTCTCGCTGGACCTCGACGTCTCGACCGAGCAGCCGCCCGGCCTGACGCTCGAGGAGCGCGAGCCGGGCACCGGCCGACGCTGAGCCGGCTCAGCCGAAGCGCGCGTTCAGGCGCTCGAGCGCGAGCTGCAGCGTCTCGTCCTTCTTGGCGAAGCAGAAGCGGGCGAGCTTCTGCTCGAAGCCGCCGGGGTAGAAGGCCGAGAGCGGAATCGCCGCGACGCCGACCTCCGCCGTGAGCCAGCGGCAGAAGTCTTCTTCGCCGAGGTCGCTCACCTGCGAGTAGTCCACGCTCTGGAAGTAGCTGCCTGCCGAGGGCAGCAGCTGCAGCCGGGTGGAGGCGAGACCCGCGCGAAAGAGATCGCGCTTGCGCTGGTAGAAGCCGGACAGCTCCTCATACGGCGCCGGGTCGACCATGTAGTCGGCCAGGCCGTGCTGCGCCGGCGTGTTCACGGTGAAGACGTTGAACTGGTGCACCTTGCGGAACTCGGCCATGAGCGGCGCGGGTGCGGCCACGTAGCCCACCTTCCAGCCGGTCACGTGGTAGGTCTTGCCGAAGCTCGACACCACGAAGCTGCGCGCCGCGAGCTCGGGGTGGCGCGCCACGCTCTCGTGCTGGCCGCCGTCGAACACCATGTGCTCGTAGACCTCGTCGGCGATCACGATCACGTCGGTCGGGCGCAGCAGGGTGGCGAGCTGCTGCATCTCTTCAGCGGCCCAGACCGTCGCGCTGGGGTTGTGCGGCGTGTTGATGAGGATGGCGCGCGTGCGCGGGCCGATGGCCGCGGCGATGCGTTCGAAGTCGGGGCGGAAGGTGCGCGGCGTGAGCGGCACGTGCACCGCGCGGCCGCCGGCCAGCTCGATGTTGGGTTCGTAGCTGTCGTAGCTCGGGTCGAGCACGATCACCTCGTCGCCGGCGTGCACGATGGCCAGGATGGCGGTGAGGATGGCCTGCGTGGCGCCGGCGGTGATGGTGATCTCGTGCGCCGGGTCGTAGCGGTGGCCGTAGAGGCGCTCGATCTTCTGGGCGACCGCCTCCCGCAGCGGCAGCACGCCGGCCATCGGCGGGTACTGGTTGAGGCCGCGGCGCATGGCGGCATTGACCGCATCGAGCAGGCGGGGGTCGCAGTCGAAATCGGGGAAGCCCTGGCCGAGGTTCACCGCGTCGTGCTGCTGGGCCAGCGCCGACATCACGGTGAAGATGGTCGTGCCGACCTGCGGCAGGCGGCTCTTCAGGGCGGGTGGGGTGTAGGTCGTCGTGCTCATGGTGTTCAGAGCTGGTAGTCGTCGTTCTCGGGGCTGCCGTCGCGGGTGTTCATCGCCTTGGTGATCAGGGTGCGGTTGAGCCGCTCGGAGAGCAGCTCGGCGAAGGCATGCACGAAGTTGCGCAGGTAGGCGCCGCGCTTGAAGGCCACGCGCGTGATGCTGCGGCCGAAGAGGTGGCCCACCGGGCGCGAGACCAGGTCGCCGCCGGCCGGGTCCTCGCGCACCGCGATCTCGGCCACGATGCCCACGCCGAGGCCGAGCCGTACATACGTCTTGATCACGTCGGCGTCGATGGCCTCCAGCACGATGTTGGGCTTGAGGTGGCGCGCGGCGAAGGCCTGGTCGACGCGCGTGCGCCCGCTGAAGGACGGGTGGTAGGTGACGATGGGCTCGCGCGCGAGGTCTTCGAGCGTGAGCCGCTCCTGCTGGGCGAGCGGATGGGTTGCGGGCATCACCACCGCGTGCTGCCATTCGTAGCAGGGCAGCGAGACGAGTTCATCCACGTCGCCGATGGCTTCTGTCGCGATGCCGATGTCGGCCACTTCCTCCAGCAGCATCTGCGCGACCTGGCTCGGCGAGCCCTGGTGCAGGCTGATGTTGACCTTGGGGAAGCGGCGGCGCAGCTGGGCCAGCGGCTCCGGCAGGAAGTAGCGCGCCTGACTGTGGGTGGTGGCGATCGAGAGCGTGCCGCTGTCCTGCTTGGAGAACTCCTCGCCGATGCGCTTGAGGTTGTTCACCTCGCGCATGATGATCTCGATGCTCTTGAGCACGTGCTGGCCGGGCTCGGTGACGCGCCGCAGCCGCTTGCCGTGGCGCGCGAAGATGTCCACGCCGAGTTCGCCTTCGAGCTCCAGGATCGCCTTGGAGATGCCGGGCTGCGAGGTGAACAGCGCCTTGGCGGTCTCGGTGAGATTGAGATCGCGCCGAACCGCCTCTTGGACAAATCGGAACTGGTGGAGGTTCATATATCCGAAGCAGTATGTGACCTGCGCGGATTATTCCACCGGGGATATGAAGGTGCTAGGCGCGCACGAGGTCCATTGCGGCCTGCGCCATCGCGCGGATGACGCTCTCCCGCTCGCCGATGGCGGGTTGCAGGCGCCACGACACCTGCGGGTGCAACGCCGCCAGGTCGGCCAGCAGCGCCGGGAGGTCCTTGCGCACGTGGCCGCCGGCGCCGAGGAAGAGCGGCACCACGGCGACCTCGGTGCAGCCTTGCCGCGCCAGATCGGCGCCGGCCTCGGCAAGCGACGGGCTCATGAACTCGAGGAAGGCGAGCGACACCGGCAGGCCTGGACGCTGCTCGCGCACCAGGCGTGCCACCGCCTCGAAGGGCTGGGCCCAGTTCGGATCGCGCGCCCCGTGGGCAAAGAGCAGCAGGCCAGCGCTCATCGGTATCGCACGAGCCAGCTGAAGGCCGCCAGCGACAGCAACAGATAGATGAGGCTGGGCGTGGCCGCCACGATCCAGGGCGTCCAGCCCTGCAGCAGGCCCAGGTGCGAGGACACGTTGTTGAGCAGCACGAAGCTGATGCCCAGCATGATCCCGCCGAAGACCTTGAGGCTCACGCCGCCGGCGCGGCCGTGCAGGTAGGCGAAGGGCAGGGCGAGCGCCACCATCACGAGGCAGGCGAGCGGGTAGAGCGCACGCTTCCAGAAGCGGATTTCGTAGCGCTGCGCGGCCTGCTCGTTGTCGGACAGGTGGCCGATGTAGCGGAAGAGCTCGAGCGTGGACATCGAGCTCTCGGGCAGCACGGCCGCGGCGACCACGCTCGCCGGCAGCGAGCTGGCCCAGTCGTGGCGCTCCAGCTTCTCCTCTTTCACGGTCGGCTGGAAGCCGGGGGTGTCGAGCTGCCGCCAGTCGGTGATGGCCACGTCGGCCAGCGACCAGAGGCCCTCGGCGCTGACGTTGCCACGGGTGGCGGCGATCCGGCGCAGCAGGCGGCCATCCGGATCGAACTCGAAGATCCGGATGTCCATCAGCTCGCCGCCGGAATTGGCTCGCCCGACGTTGATGGAATAGGAGCGTTCACCCTCGGGCGTGACGGTCCTGTCCTTGAGCCAGGCGCCCGCGCCGCCGACGCTGAAGCCGCCGCGCGTGCTCGCCTGCACGGCGGTGGCCGCGCGCTCGCTGAGCGGTGCCAGGTAGTCGCCGACGACGAAGGTCAGCACCGCGAAGGCTGCCCCCAGGCCCGCGAGCAGCGAGAGTGCACGGCCCGGTGCGAGGCCGCCCGTGCGCAGGATGGTGAACTCGGAGGACTGCGCCATGCGCGCAAGTGCGTAGATGGTGCCGATGAGCACGGCGATCGGCACCAGCTCGTAGAGGTGCCCCGGCAGCTCCAGCACCGAATAGAGCGCCGCGTGCAGCGCGGTGTAGCCCTTGCCCACGTCGGCCAGCTCGTCGACGAAGTCGATGAAGAAGAAGAGCGAGAGGAAGGCGAGTGCGACGAACGCCACCGAGGAGGCGATGTCGCGGTAGAGCAGGCGGCGCACGGTTCTCATGTTGCAGCCGCCTGTGCCCCGGGCGGCGTGCGCCGCAGTTGCAGATGCGTGCCGTGGTCGCGCCACCAGATCACGCCGAGCGCGATCAGGAAGGCCCCGCCATGCGTGAGCGCGAGCGCCACGCCCATGTCGAGCTTGCCGCCCGCCACCCACGCCTTGCTCAGGTTGATGAGGTTGTAGTAGACGACGAAGGCGAGCAGGGCGAAGAGCAGGTTCCAGTTGCTCGCGCGGCGCGGCGACGTGGCCGACAGGCCGATGCCCAGCAGCAGCAGGTTGCCCGCGCCGAGCGCCAGGCCCAGCCGCCAGGTGAGCTCGCCCTGGCCGAGCGGATCGCTGCTGCGCACGAGCTCGATCGTTCGCTGCGCCTTGGGGGGCGGCTTCTCCACGCTGCTGAGCGCCTTCTCGCCGGCCTGCACGCGGTAGGTCTCGAAGCGCGACACCGTCTTCTCGTGGGTCTTGAGGTTCTGCTCGTTGCGCTGGCCGCTGTCGAGCACGAGGAAGTTCGCCTCCGGCGTGTGCTCGATGCGGCCGCTGCGCGCCGACGTCACGGATTCGGTGTCGCCCTGGCGCGCGAGGATGAACACATTGCGCGCGTCGCGGCCGTTCTCGCTGGAGCGCTCGATGAAGAAGACGCGCTGGCCGTCGCGCGAGCTCTGGAACTGGCCCGGCGTGACCCGTGAAAGATCGGAACGCTGCTCGAAGCGCTCGCGCATGTCGTTGCTCTGCTGGTTGACCCAGGGCCACACGAAGAGCACGAGCAGCGTCACCACCAGCAGCACCGGCCAGCTCACCCGCAGCACCGGCCGCACGAAGCGCGCGAGGCCCACGCCGCTCGCGAACCAGATGGTCATCTCGCTCTCGCGGTACATGCGCCCGAGCGTGGCGACGACCGAGATGAAGAGCGACAGCGCGAGCATGGTCGGCAGGTGCGCAAGCGCGAAATAACCGAGCAGCAGCACCACGTCCTGCGGAGAGATGCGCCCCACCGCGGCCTGCCCGAGCGTGCGGATCAGCATCATCGTCACGACGATGGTGAGGATCACCACCAGCGTCGCGCCGAAGGAGCGCGAGAGGTCTCGCCGCAGGGAGGAATCGAATAACATCGTTGGATTCTTGTAGGGCCGCCGCATTATGGACTTCCGTCATCAGATCGCCGCCGCTGCGGCCTTGTCCACGGTCGCCGCCGATGCCTTGCTGCTGGTGGTGGCAGGCGAGGCGGTCGATGCGTCACTCGATCAGAAGCTCGCGAGCCTGCTCCATGACGCGATCGCGCAGGACGACTGGAAGCTCAAGGCCGGCAGCAAGCTCTACCTGCATCGCCCGGCAGGTGTGAAGGCGGCCCGCGTGGTCGTCGTGGCCAGCGGCGGGCAGGAGCTCAAGGCTTTCAAGTCGGCCGTGGCGGCCGGCCTCGCGCAGGTGAAGGGCTCGGGCGCACGCCATGCCGCGGTCGCGCTCGTCGGCGCACCGCTCGGTGAAGCCGAAGCCGAAGCTGCCGTGGTCGCTGCCGCCGAGGCGGTCTACCAGTACCGCGACACCAAGCCGAGCGTGGCGCCTGCGCCCGCCCTCACCAAGGTGACGCTGCTCGCCGACAAGCCGCAGGCCAAGGCCATCCAGGCCGGCCTGAAGCGCGGCCAGGCGATCGCCGCGGGCATGACCTTCGCGCGCAACCTCGCCAACCGCCCGGGCAACCACTGCACGCCGACCTACCTCGCCGACCAGGCGAAGAAGCTCGGCCGCGAGCATGCGCTGAAGGTCGAAGTCTTCGATCGCGCCGGCGTCGAGAAGCTCGGCATGGGGGCCTTCCTCGCCGTCGCCCAGGGCTCGCAGGAGCCGCTGCGCTTCATCGTCGCGCGCTACAACGGCGCGGCCAAGACGCAGGCGCCCATCGTGCTCGTGGGCAAGGGCATCACCTTCGACACGGGCGGCATCTCGATCAAGCCCGCGGCCGAGATGGACGAGATGAAGTTCGACATGTGCGGTGCGGCGAGCGTGCTCGGGACGCTGCGCGCGATCTCCGAACTGCAGCCCCGGCTCAACCTTGTCGTGATCGTGCCGGCCTGCGAGAACATGCCCGATGGCCGCTCGGTGAAGCCGGGCGATGTGGTCACCAGCATGTCGGGCCAGACCATCGAGATCCTCAACACCGACGCCGAAGGCCGCCTCGTCCTCTGCGATGCGCTCACCTACGCCGAGCGCTTCAAGCCCGCGGCGGTCATCGACGTGGCCACGCTCACCGGCGCGTGCGTGATCGCGCTCGGTCATCACAACACCGGGCTCTTCTCGCCCGACGATGCGCTTGCCGACGACCTGCTGGCCGCCAGCCGGGCCGCGCTCGACCCCGCGTGGCGCATGCCGCTCGACGACGAGTACGCCGAGGGCCTCAAGAGCAACTTCGCCGACATGGGCAACGTCGGCCCGCGTGCGGGCGGTGCGGTCACGGCGGCGATGTTCCTGAAGAAATTCACCGGCCAGTACCGCTGGGCCCACCTCGACATCGCCGGCACCGGCTGGAAGTCCGGCGCGGCCAAGGGGGCGACCGGCCGGCCGGTGCCGCTGCTCACCCATTTCCTGCTCTCGCAGGCCCGCTGAACAAGCGACAGGCGCCTGCCGCCCCGACGTGACCGAGGTCAGCTTCCACTTCAACGTCCCCGATCGCATGGCCTATGCGTGCCGCCTGCTGCGCAAGGCGGTGCGGCGTGGGGCGAAGGTGGCCGTGTGCGCGCCCGGCGAGGTGCTGCAGCGGCTGGACCGGCAGCTGTGGGTGTTCGAGCCGCTGGACTTCGTGCCTCATGTCCATGCGAAACCAGGCCATGCGGTTGCGCCGCGGCTGCGTGACACGCCCGTGTGGCTGAGCGAGGCCGTGCAGGACGTGCCGCATCGCGAGGTGCTGCTCAACCTCGGCGAGACGCTGGTGGACGGCTTCGAGAGCTTTGCCCGCGTGATCGAGATCGTGTCGCACGACGGCGCCGATCGCCAGGCCGGGCGCGCCCGCTGGAAGCACTACAGCGACCGCGGCTACGACATCGTGCGCCATGACGTCGCACAGGAGGCCCAGGCGTGAAGCCCACGACGCCCCAGCCGCCGCACCGTGTGCCGGTGCTGACCGAAGTGGTCGTGCTGCCGCCCACGCAGCCCGCGCCCGAAGTCGACGAGTTCCCCCCGCTCGCGCCCGATCCCTCATATGCCGCCACGGCGCCTGCGCCGCTCGGCGCCGCCGAGGTGGGCGCCGCTGCGCGTGCGGCCCCGCTCTCGACCGGTGTGCCCGCGCCCGGTGCAACGGCAGCTTCTGGTGCGTCGGCGCCCATCGACGAGGCACGCCTGCTGCAGCGGGTGCTGAACGACCTCGACCGCCAGCTCGACCTCATGTTCGAGCAGCGCCTGCGCGAGGCCCTGACGCCGGTGCTCGCGCGCATGACCGACAGCCTGGTGCGCGAGATGCGCAACCAGCTGGCCGCCAACATGCGCGAGATGGCGGTGCGCGCGGTCTCGCAAGAGCTCGATCGCCTCCAAAAGCGCTGAAGCCATGCGCACGGCCGAATCGCGGCTGTTTTAGAGCAACACCTCGTATTGCTTTCTAGCACCGCATTCGGGATCATCGCGGTCTGCCTGAGGCAGCATGCATCGGCACAAGCTTTGCTCAACGGCTTACCCAACCTTCAAGGACACCTGATATGAAGAGATCGATCTTTGCGCTCTCCGCGGCCTCCCTCGCTGTGGTGATGCTCGCGGCGTGCGGCAAGAAGGAAGAAGCAGCAGCGCCTGCGGCCGAGACCGCAGCTCCGGCTTCGGCGCCTGCGGCCGCCGAAACGGCGGTGGTCCGGATCGGCCACGTGGCGCCCACCAGCGGCGCCATCGCCCACCTTGGCAAGGACAACGAATACGGTGCCCGCATGGCGATCGACGAGCTCAACGCCAAGGGCGTGACCATCGGCGGCAAGAAGGTCACCTTCGAACTGCTCGCCGAAGACGATGCGGCCGATCCCAAGCAAGGTACCGCCGCCGCCCAGAAGCTCGTGGACTCGAAGGTCAACGGCGTGGTCGGCCACCTGAACTCCGGCACCACCATTCCGGCCTCGAAGATCTACAGCGACGCCGGCATCCCGCAGATCTCGCCCTCGGCGACCAACCCGCAATACACCCGCCAGGGCTTCAAGACCGCCTTCCGCGTCGTGGCCGATGACGTGCACCTGGGCGGCACGCTCGGCAAGTACGCCATCAACGAGCTCAAGGGCAAGACGGTCGCCGTGATCGACGACCGCACGGCCTACGGCCAAGGCGTCGCCGAAGAGTTCAAGAAGGGCGTCGAAGGCGCCGGCGGCAAGGTCGCTGCGCACGAGTTCACCACCGACAAGGCCACCGACTTCACCGCCATCCTGACCAAGGTCAAGGCGGCCAAGCCCGACGTGATCTTCTACGGTGGCATGGACGCCGTGGCCGGCCCGATGATCCGCCAGGCCAAGCAGCTGGGCATCAAGGCCAAGTTCATGGGCGGCGACGGCATCTGCACCGGCGAACTTCCGAAGCTCGCCGCAGGTTCGATGGCCGACGAGCAGGTCGTGTGCGCCGAGGCGGGTGGTGTCGAAGGCGAACAGAAGGCTGGCCTCGACGAGTTCAAGACCAAGTTCAAGGGCAAGTTCAACGTCGACGTGCAGATCTACGCGCCGTACGTCTATGACGCCGTGAACGTGATGGTCGCCGCCATGGTGAAGGCCGACTCGGCCGATCCGGCCAAGTACCTGCCCGAGCTCGCCAAGACGGCCGACTACAAGGGCGTGACCGGCACGATCGGCTTCGACGAGAAGGGCGACATCAAGAATGGCGCGCTCACGCTGTACACCTACAAGGGTGGCCAGCGCGAGCAGATCGCCGTGGTGCGCTGAGCCTCAGGTTCAGCACCCGAAAGAAAGGGCGCCGCAAGGCGCCCTTTTTTCGTCGAGGTGTCGGCTAGAATGCGCGCCTTCCGGAGAGGTGGATGAGCGGTTTAAGTCGCACGCCTGGAAAGCGTGTGTGGGTTAATAGCCCACCGCGGGTTCGAATCCCGCCCTCTCCGCCAGAGTGATCGTCAGCACGGGCCCATGCAATCCGCTTGCAGGGCCCGTTTGCTTTTACGGCGCGTCAGCCCGGGGTCTTCTGCTTGATGAGCGCCATCGAGGTGCCGATCAGCCCGGCGACCTCGCTCATGTTGCTCGGCACGATCATGGTGTTGTTCTTCTGCGCGAGCTCGGAGAAGGCCTCGACGGCCTTTTCCGCCACCTTGAGCTGCACGGCCTGCTCGCCGCCCGGCGCCTGGATCGCCTGCGCGACTTGACGGATGGCCTCGGCAGTCGCCTCGGCGACCGCCACGATGGCCGCAGCTTCGCCCTGGGCCTTGTTGATGTCGGCCTGGCGCTGGCCCTCGGAGCGCGCAATGAAGGCCTCGCGTTCACCGGTGGCGATGTTGATCTGCTCCTGCTTGCGGCCTTCGGATGCGGCGATCAGCGCGCGCTTCTCGCGCTCGGCGGTGATCTGCGCCTGCATCGCGCGCAGGATCTCTGCCGGTGGCGTGAGGTCCTTGATCTCGTAGCGCAGCACCTTCACGCCCCAGTTGGCGGCGGCTTCGTCGAGCGCGTTGACCACCGTTGCGTTGATGGCGTCGCGTTCCTCGAAGGTCTTGTCGAGCTCCATCTTGCCGATGGCCGAGCGCAGCAGCGTCTGCGCGAGCTGCGTGATCGCCATGATGTAGTTCGAAGAGCCGTAGCTCGCGCGCATCGGGTCGGTCACCTGGAAATAGAGGATGCCGTCCACCTGCAGCTGCGTGTTGTCGCGCGTGATGCAGACCTGGCTGGGCACGTCGAGGGGCACTTCCTTGAGCGAATGCTTGTAGGCCACGCGCTCGATGAAGGGCACCACGAACTTGAGGCCCGGCGTGAGCGTGCGGTCGTACTTGCCCAGGCGCTCCACGACCCAGGCGTGCTGCTGCGGGACGATCTTGAAGGTACGGACGACGAAGATGACGGCGATGACGGCCAGGATGAGTGCGATTTCCATGTGCGTGAGCCTTCAGTGGGTGGAAGCGGGGGAGAGCACGAGCCAGTTGCCCTCGACGGCGCTGACGACATGCAGGCCGGGGTTGGGCACGGCGCCGGGGGCTAGGCGCGCGGTCCACATCGAGCCGCGGTAGTTGACGCGCGTGGTGCGGTCGGCGCTCCAGGCGTCGACCTGCACCTGCTGGCCGATGTCGAGATTGACGTCGCGGTTCTCGTGCACGATGGCCGAGCGCGGCCTCTTCATGCGCCGCCAGTGCCAAAGCGCCGTGGCGGCGACGCCGACGATCGCAGCCCACGAGATCTGCCAGGCCGGGCTGAAGCCGAGATGGGCGGCCACCGCGCCGGCCGCGAGGCCGAGCGCAATCATCAGCAGATAGAAGGTGCCGGTGGCCAGCTCCGCGGCCACGACTGCACCGGCCATCACCCACCAGAACGTCGCGATAGACAGGTCCATTCCTCCTCCTCTCAGGGTGTTGACGGCGCAGTGTAGTCCGAGGGTGCGCTGGCTCTACACTTCGCGCTTTTCCGTCCTCTGCCCCCGGGGTTGCCCATGCTGCGCTTTCGTTTTCCCATCGTGATCATCGACGAGGACTACCGTTCCGAGAACACCTCGGGCCTGGGCATCCGGGCGTTGGCGCAGGCGATCGAGCGCGAGGGCTTCGAAGTGCTCGGGGCCACGAGCTACGGCGATCTGTCGCAGTTCGCGCAGCAGCAAAGCCGCGCCAGCGCGTTCATCCTGTCGATCGATGATGAAGAGTTCGCCGGCGGCCCCGATCTCGACCCTGCGGTGCTGAACCTGCGCAAGTTCATCCAGGAGATCCGCTTCAAGAACGCGGAGATCCCGATCTATCTCTATGGCGAGACGCGGACGTCGCAGCACCTGCCCAACGACGTGCTGCGCGAGTTGCACGGCTTCATCCACATGTTCGAGGACACGCCGGAGTTCGTGGCGCGCCACATCATCCGCGAGGCCAAGGCCTACCTCGACGGGCTTGCGCCTCCGTTCTTCCGCGCGCTCGTGGACTATGCGCACGACGGCTCCTACTCGTGGCACTGCCCGGGCCACTCGGGCGGCGTGGCCTTCCTGAAGAGCCCGGTGGGCCGGATGTTCCACCAGTTCTTCGGCGAGAACATGCTGCGGGCCGACGTGTGCAACAGCGTGGATGAGCTCGGCCAGCTGCTGGACCACACCGGCCCCGTGGCCGAGAGCGAGCGCAACGCCGCGCGCATCTTCAACGCCGACCACTGCTTCTTCGTCACCAACGGCACCAGCACCAGCAACAAGATGGTGTGGCACCACACGGTGGCGCCGGGCGACGTGGTGGTGGTGGACCGCAACTGCCACAAGTCCATCCTGCACGCCATCATCATGACGGGCGCGGTGCCGGTGTTCCTCACGCCCACGCGCAACCACTACGGGATCATCGGCCCCATCCCCGAGAGCGAGTTCTCGCCCGAGGCCATCCGCCGCAAGATCGCCGCCAACCCGCTGCTGGCCGACGTCGACCCGAAGACGGTGCGCCCGCGCATCCTCACGCTCACGCAGAGCACCTACGACGGCGTGCTCTACAACACCGAGACCATCAAGCACTCGCTCGACGGCTACATCGACACGCTGCACTTCGACGAGGCCTGGCTGCCGCACGCGGCCTTCCACACCTTCTATAGCACGTATCACGCGATGGGCCGCAAGCGTGAGCGTCCGCAGAACCAGCTCGTCTTCGCCACGCAGTCCACCCACAAGCTCCTGGCCGGCCTGAGCCAGGCCTCGCAGGTGCTGGTGCAGGACTCGCAGACGCGCAAGCTCAACCGCCACCTCTTCAACGAGGCCTATCTCATGCACAGCTCCACGAGCCCGCAGTACGCGATCATCGCGAGCTGCGACGTGGCGGCCGCCATGATGGAAGCACCGGGCGGCCATGCGCTGGTGGAAGAAAGCATCCAGGAGTCGCTCGACTTCCGCCGCGCGATGCGCAAGGTGGCCAAGGAATACGGCAAGGACTGGTGGTTCACCGTCTGGGGCCCCGACAAGCTCGCCGCCGAAGGCATCGGCAAGAGCACCGACTGGATGCTCAAGGCCGGCGAGAAGTGGCATGGCTTCGGTGACCTCGCCGAGGGCTTCAACATGCTGGACCCGATCAAGTGCACGGTGATCACGCCGGGGCTGGACATGTCGGGCAAGTTCGCCAAGACCGGCATTCCCGCGAGCATCGTCACCAAGTTCCTCGCCGAGCATGGCGTGGTGGTCGAGAAGACGGGCCTGTACTCGTTCTTCATCATGTTCACCATCGGCATCACCAAGGGCCGCTGGAACACCCTGCTCACCGCGTTGCAGCAGTTCAAGGACGACTACGACCGCAACGCGCCGCTGTGGCGCGTGCTGCCGGAGTTCGTGGCGCAGCATCCGCGCTACGAGCGCATGGGCCTGCGCGACCTGAGCCAGGCCATCCACGAGGCCTACGCCAAGAACGATATCGCGCGTCTGACGACCGAGATGTACCTGTCGGACCTGCACCCGGCGATGAAGCCGAGCGATGCCTTCGCACGCATCGCCCACGGGCACACCGAGCGTGTGTCCATCGATGATCTCGAAGGCCGGATCACCGCCTCGCTGGTCACGCCGTATCCGCCGGGCATTCCCCTCCTGATCCCGGGTGAACGCTTCAACGGCAAGATCGTCGACTACCTGCGCTTCACCCGCGCCTTCAACCACCAGTTCCCGGGCTTCGACACCGATGTGCACGGCCTGGTCGAGGAGGACGGCGACGCCAGCACCCACAGCTACTACGTCGATTGCGTGAGAGATGACTGAGGCGCTTTATCCCCGCCTGCTCGGTGACGTCGGCGGCACCAACGCGCGCTTCGCCTGGGCCGAGCGGGCCGGTGCCCCGATCGAGTCCGCCTCGACCTACGCCTGCAAGGACCATGCGTCGCTGCTGGCGGCGCTGCAGCACTACCTGCGCGAGCAGGGGAAGCCTGCGCCGCGTGCCTGCAGCATCGGCATCGCGACCGCCGTCGTGGACGACGAGGTGAAGATGACCAACCATCCCTGGTCGTTCTCCATCTCGGCGCTGCAGCGCGAACTGGGCGTGGAGCGACTGCTGGTGGTCAACGACTTCACGGCGCTTGCGATGGCGCTGCCCGGGCTGGCGCCGCAAGACCTGCTGCAGGTCGGCGGCGGCCGCGGCCAGGCCGGTGCGCCGATCGCGCTGATCGGCCCGGGCACCGGCCTGGGCGTCTCGGGCCTGCTGCCGGCGCCGCACGGCGGGCGCCTCGTGCCGATCGCCGGCGAGGGCGGGCATGCCACGCTGGCCGCGACCAACGGCCGCGAGGAGGCGGTGATCGGTGAGCTGCGCGCCCGCTACGGGCACGTCTCGGCGGAGCGGGCCATCTCCGGCCCCGGTCTGGTGAATCTCTACCAGGCGCTGTGCACGCTGGACGGCGCCGAGCCCCGCCTGACCGATGCCCCGGCCATCAGCGACGCGGCGCTCGCGCGCAGCGACACCCAGGCGGCCGAGGCGCTTGCGATCTTCCTCAGCCTTCTGGGCACCATGGCCGGCAACCTCGCGCTCACGCTTGGGGCGCTCGGCGGCGTGTACATCGGCGGCGGCATCGTGCCGCGCCTGGGGGACGAGATCCTGCGCTCGGGTTTCCGCGCCGCCTTCGAAGACAAGGGCCGCTACCGCGAGTACCTTGCGCGCATCCCCGTCCACGTGATCAGGGCGCAGCAGTCACCGGCCCTGGCCGGCGCCTCCCGCGCCCTGGACGAACTCTGAGGCGCTGTTCAGTCGGCGTCGGCGCTGCCCATCACCTGGCTGAAGCCGCCGTCGACGTAGGTGATCTCGGCGCTGATGCCGGCGGCCAGGTCCGACAGCAGGAAGGCTGCGGCGTTGCCCACGTCGTCGATGGTCACGTTGCGCCGGATCGGGGCGGTGGCGGCGAATTCCGCCTGCAGCTTGCCGAAGTCCTTGATGCCCGAGGCGGCCAGCGTCTTGATCGGGCCGGCCGAGATGCCGTTCACGCGGATCCCCTTGGCGCCCAGGCTCTGGGCGAGGTAACGCACGCTCGCCTCCAGTGACGCTTTCGCCAGGCCCATCGTGTTGTAGTTCGGCACGTAGCGCGCTGCGCCCAGGTAAGTGAGCGTCAGCAGGGCCGCCCCGGGGCGCAGATGGGGCAGGGCGGCCTTGGCCATGGCCGGGAAGCTGTAGGCCGAGATGTCGTGGGCAATGCGGTAGTTCTCGCGGGTGAGGCCGTCCAGGAAGTCGCCTGCGATCGCCTCGCGTGGGGCGAACCCGATCGAGTGCACGAAGCCATCGAACTCGGGCCATGCCTCGCCGAGCTGGCGGAAGGCCGATTCGATCTGCTCATCGCTGCCCACGTCGCAGTCGAAGACCAGCTTGGAGCCGAATTCGGCAGCGTATTCGGTCACGCGCTCCTTGAAGCGCTCGCCGACGTAGCTGAAGGCCAGTTCGGCGCCTTCGCGGTGACAGGCGCGGGCGATCCCGTAGGCGATCGAGCGGTTGTTTAGGACACCGGTGATCAGAAAGCGTTTGCCGGCCAGGAAACCCATGTTGTTCTCCGCATGCGAGTCAAAAGTCAGGGCGCGATTCTGGCACGCACGGCACGCGTGCCCGCGGTCCCATGGAGCATGTCTTCCTGCGCGCCCCAGGCGCCTTGCGGGCTTGACAACCCAAGGTCTTGCCGGTAATCGAAGCGCCCGCTACAATGCGCCTTTCGCAAGAAAACTGCATTGGGCGGAACCTTCCAGCCCTTTTTTTTTGCTCGACCGCTTTTGAGACCCTTGGAACTGGCGCGACATTGAACTGGCAAGCCGTTGTTGAAAACACCGTGACCGGCCTCGGTTACGAGCTCGTGGACTGCGAACGCAGTGCGCGGGGGTTGCTGCGCGTCTACATCGACCGCGCGCCCAACGACCCGGCCGGTGAGTTCATCGTGGTGGAGGACTGCGAGCGCGTCACCCGCCAGCTGCAACACGTGCTGGAGGTGGAGGGCTGTGCCTACGAGCGGCTGGAAGTGTCCTCGCCGGGCCTGGATCGGCCACTCAAGAAGCAGGCCGACTATGCCCGCTTTGCCGGGCAGGAGGTCGAGCTCACGCTCAAGGTGGCCTTCCAGGGCCGCAAGCACTACAAGGGCACGCTGGAAGCCAACGGCGACGACTGGCGCCTGGTGTTCCTGGATGGCAAGACGGAAAAAGCTCTGGACTTTTCGCTCCAAGAGGTAAAGGAGGCCCGCCTGGTGCCGCAACTGGACTTCAAGGGCCGGCGTTTCCTGCCGCCTGCGCAGCCCGGTGACGGCGACGGCGCGGTAGCCGATGAAGTTGACGGAGATCGCAAGCAATGAATCGTGAACTGCTGATGCTGGTAGACGCCATCTCACGCGAAAAGAGCGTGGATCGCGAAGTCGTGTTCAACGCGGTGGAGGCCGCGCTCGCCTCGGCCAGCAAGAAGCTGCATGGCGGCGAGGTCGACATCCGCGTCACCATCGATCGCGAGAGCGGCGACTACGAGACCTTCCGTCGCTGGCACGTGGTGCCCAACGAGGCCGGCCTGCAACTGCCCGACTCCGAGATCCTCCTCTTCGAAGCGCAGGAGCAGATCCCCGACATCGAGGTTGATGACTACATCGAGGAGCCGGTCGAGTCGGTGACCATCGGCCGCATCGGCGCGCAGGCTGCCAAGCAGGTGATCCTGCAGAAGATCCGTGACGCCGAGCGCGAGCAACTGCTCAACGACTTCCTGGCCCGCGGCGAGAAGATCTTCGTGGGCACCGTCAAGCGCCTCGACAAGGGCGACGTGATCGTCGAATCCGGCCGCGTCGAAGGGCGCCTGAAGCGCAGCGAGATGATCCCCAAGGAGAACCTGCGCTCCGGCGACCGCGTGCGTGCCTTCATCACCGGCGTCGACCCGACGCTGCGTGGCCCGCAGATCATGCTCTCGCGCAGCGCGCCGGGTTTCATGGTCGAGTTGTTCGCACAGGAAGTGCCCGAGATCGAGCAGGGCCTCCTCGAGATCAAGAGCTGTGCCCGCGACCCCGGTTCGCGCGCCAAGATCGCCGTCGTCTCGCACGACAAGCGTGTCGACCCCATCGGCACCTGCGTGGGCGTGCGCGGTTCGCGCGTCAACGCCGTGACCAATGAACTGGCCGGCGAGCGTGTCGACATCGTCCTGTGGTCCGAGGATCCGGCCCAGTTCGTGATCGGCGCACTTGCGCCGGCCAACGTGCAGTCGATCGTGGTCGATGAGGAGCGCCACGCCATGGACGTGGTGGTCGACGAGGAGAACCTCGCCATCGCCATCGGCCGCGGCGGCCAGAACGTGCGCCTGGCCTCCGAGATGACCGGCTGGCGCATCAACATCATGACCGCCGAGGAATCCCAGGCGAAGCAGAATGCCGAGACCGACCAGGTCCGCACGCTCTTCGTCGAGAAGCTCGACGTCGACGCCGAAGTCGCCGACATCCTGATCGCCGAAGGCTTCAGCAGCCTCGAAGAAGTGGCCTACGTGCCCATGCAGGAGATGCTGGAGATCGAAGGCTTCGACGAGGAGACCGTCAACGAGTTGCGCACCCGTGCCAAGGACGCGCTGCTCACGATGGAGATCGTCCGCGAGGAAAAGGTCGACGACGTCTCGCAGAACCTGAAGGATCTCGACGGCCTGACCCCGCAGCTCATCGCCCGGCTGGCCGACGGCGGCGTGCACACGCGCGACGACCTGGCCGACCTGGCCGTCGACGAGCTGACCGAGATCACCGGCGTCGGCGAGGAAGAAGCCAAGGCGCTGATCATGAAGGCCCGCGAACACTGGTTCACCACCTGACCGGCATCGAGAGCATTTGCATACAGAACGCAGCAGTACCGCTAGACCCACGCAAGGAATTCCACAATGGCTGTGACCACCGTTGCCCAGTTGGCCGCCGAGCTGAACCGCTCTCCCGCGGCGCTGCTCGAGCAGCTCCAATCGGCCGGCGTCGCCAAGAAATCGACCGAGGATGCGCTGACCGAATCCGACAAGGAGCGGTTGCTCGACTTCCTGCGCACCTCGCACGGCACGGCCGGCGCCGAGCGCAAGAAGATCACGCTCACGCGCAAGTCCACGAGCGAAATCAAGCAGGCCGATGCCAGCGGCAAGGCTCGCACCATCCAGGTCGAGGTGCGCAAGAAGCGCACGTTCATCAAGCGCGATGAGGCCGCACCCGAGGAGCCGCCCGCGCCCGTGATCAGCGACGAAGAGCTGCAGCGCCGTCAGGCCGAGGCGCAGGCCCAGGCCGAGCTGCTGCGTCGCCAGGAAGCCGAGCTGGCCGAGAAGCGCCGCCTGCGGGAAGAGCAGGAGCAGCGCGAGCGCGAGGCTGCCGAGCAGCGTGCCCGTGAAGCCGCCGAAGCCGCTGCCAAGGCGGCAGCCGAAGAGGCGGCCGCCAAGGCCGCCTCGGGCAGCAAGAAGGCGGAGAAGGCAGAGCCTGCACCCGAGCCCGCACCGGCTGCGCCCGCCGAAGCGCCCAAGCCCGCGCTGCGCGTGGTCAAGGCTGCCGACGTCGTGGACGAGGAGAAGAAGCGCGCCGAAGACCTCGCTCGCCGCCGCAAGGCCGCCGAGGAGGAGGCGCAGGCCATCCGCGCCATGATGAACGCGCCCAAGCGCGTGCTGCAGGCCAAGCCGCCCGAGCCGCCCAAGCCCGAAGGGGCCAAGGAGGGCATCAAGGGCACGATCCACAAGCCGACCGCCGCACCGGGTGCTGCGCCGTCGCCGTCGACCGCCAAGCCGGGCGACAAGAAGTCGATCAAGTCGGAGAAGCTCTCGTCGAGCTG
>JBIQJS010000030.1:0-6793 GCA_044507405.1 Rubrivivax sp.
CGCACCGCCACCGGCGGAAAGTCCAACGGCACCTCCAGCGCCGTGTTCAGGTAGTTGGTGAACACATTGAGCGCCACCACGCCGATGATCTCGACGATCTCGCCGTCGTTGTAGCCGGCGCGGCACACGCTCTGCAGGTCGGCCTCGCTCACGTGGCCGCGTGCCTCGACGAGCTTGATCGCGAAGCTGAGCGCCGCGGCGCTGCGCGCGCTCGGTGCGATGCCCCTGCGCGCGGCAGCCAGCTCCTCGGCGCTGGCGCCGGCCTTGCGGCCCAGCGCCATGTGGGCCGAGAGGCAGTAGGCGCAGCCGTTGCGCTCGGCGATCGCCACCGCGAGCAGCTCGCGCAGCTGGGGCTCCAGCGCACCCTGCGCATGCGCGGCGAAGGCGCCCCACAGGCTCTTGAGCGTGGCGGGCGAATGGGCGGCGGCCTTGAACATGCCGGAGGTGAAGCCGATCGTGCTCTGGATCTGCGCGAGCACGGGCTGGCTGTCGGCGGGGGCGGTCTGGGCGTTGAGCAGGGGGACGAGGGACATGACGGTTTCCTGGTTGTCTGTGTCGCGCTGGGCCATCCAGCACCGCCAGTGTCGGGACGGCACGCGTACCATGGGTGATGTTTCGTCCAAGAGACTTATCAATTCGTCCACGCCATGGCTGACCCCGTCGATCGCCTGTCGTCGCTGCTGGAGCGCTTCCGCCTGCGCGCGCACCTCTTCCACGCCGGACCGCTGTGCGGGGTGACGCACTACGCCGCGGCGCATGGACGGGGTTTCCTGCACGTCATGCGAACCGGCGAGATGGTGCTCACCCACCGCGCGCGCAGCGGCGCGCCGCGGCGGCTGCGCATCACCGAACCCACGCTCCTCTTCTATCCGCGCCCGCTCATGCACGAGTTCCACAGCCTGCCCGACGAAGGCTGCGACTTCGCCTGCGCGACGGTGGAGTTCGAAGGCGGCGAGCACCACCCGCTCGCTCGCGCCCTGCCGCCGGTCGTGGTGGTGCCGCTCGCGCAGCTGCCCGCGCTCGAGCACACGCTGAGCCTGCTCTTCGCCGAGACCGAGCAGGTGCGCAGCGGCCAGCGCCTGCTCGCCAACCGGCTCTTCGAGGTGCTGCTGCTGCAGCTGCTGCGCTGGATGCTGGACCATCCCGACGAGAGCGGCATGCCCACGGGCCTGCTCACGGGGCTGGCGCATCCGCAGCTCGCAAAGGCACTGGTCGCGCTGCACGAGGGCCCGGGCGAGCCGTGGACGCTGGCGCGCATGGCCGCGACCGCAGGGATGTCGCGCAGCGCCTTTGCGGCGGCCTTCAAGTCGCACATGGGCACGACGCCGGCCGAGTATCTGGCGCACTGGCGGCTCGCGATCGCGCAGGCGCGGCTGCGCCAGGGCAAGCCGCTCAAGACGATCGCCGAGCAGCTCGGCTACAGCAGCGCCTCGGCGTTCTCGCGCGTCTTCGCGCAGAAGGTGGGCCAGTCGCCGCGCGCATGGCTGCGCGCCACGGCGGACTGAGGCTGGCTCAGGCGGCCGTCACTCGTCGTCGCGGTCGAGGGCGCGGCGCACGGCCCGGTGGTGGCGGCGCCGCACCAGCAGGGGCTCGGCCAGCATCAGCACCACGGTGACCGCATAGGCGCCCCACACGTAGAGGCCATAGCCGCCCATGGCGAAGAACTCGGCGGCGCTGTTCCAGTTGTTGTTCATGGCGGTAGGCGGGTTGGGGCGTCAGGCCTTGCGCTCGAGTTCGCGCGCGACCCAGTCGGCGTCGCGCTCGCGCTCCAGGATGATGGCCCGCGTGCGGGTGAAGACGGCCGCGAAGGCGTAGGCCCAGAACGCCAACGTCATGAGCAGCATGCCGGTGAGCATGCGCATGTCGATCGTGGGCGCGGCGGTCGCGGTGATGGTGGCGCCCTGGTGCAGCGTGTTCCACCAGTACACCGAGAAATAGATGATGGGCACGTTGACCACGCCCACGACGGCCAGCAGCGCACCGGCGTTGTCGGAGCGTTTCACGTCGTCGATCGCTTCGGTGAGCGCGATGTAGCCCACGTAGAGAAAGAGCAGGATGAGCGACGAGGTCAGCCGCGCGTCCCACACCCACCAGGTGCCCCAGGTCGGACGGCCCCAGAAGGCGCCGGTCCACAGCGACAGGAAGGCGAAGAGCGCGCCGGTGGGCGCGATCGCGCGCGCCACCATCGAGGCGAGCCGGGTGCGAAAGGCCCAGCCGATGGCCGCCCAGAAAGCCATGGCCACGTACAGCACCATCGACATCCACGCCGCCGGCACGTGGATGTAGATCACGCGGTACGACTGCCCCTGCGTCGCATCGACCGGCGCGATGAAGAAGCCGGTGTACAGGCCCACGACCGTGAGCACGAGGGTAGCGGCCCAGAGCCACGGCAGCACCGCACCGGCCAGCGCGTAGAAGCGCGAGGGCGCGGCGAAGGTGAAGAAGCGCAATCGGGAGGCAGGAGCGTTCATGGTGGTCTGCAATGGCCGCCTGGGGGCGTCATTCGGTCGAGATTCTGAGTGCGGCGGCAGTGGCCCAGGGCACGAAGACGAGGCTGGCGGCAAGGATCGCGCCGAGCAGCGAATAGTGGCCCTCGGCCGAGACGCCCGACTCCACCGCCCCCACCGCGCCTGCGCCGAAGATGAGCGCAGGGATGCACAGCGGCAGGATGAGCAGGATCAGCAGCACCGCGCCGCTGCGCAGGCCGAGGGTGAGCGCCGCGCCCAGGCCACCCATCAGGCTCAGGATGGGCGTGCCGAGCACGAGGCCCGCGGTGAGCGCGAGGATGGCGTCGCCTGCCATGTCGAACATCAGCCCGAAGAGCGGCGTGACGAGGATGAGCGGCAGCCCGGTGAGCATCCAGTGCGCGAGCGCCTTGGCCGCGGCGATCAGCACCGGCGATTCGCCGCAGAGCAGCATCTGCTCCAGCGAGCCGTCGGCGTGGTCGCCCGCATAGAGCTGCGTGACCGACAGCATGGCCGCGAGCAGCGCGCACACCCACACCACCCCGGGCGCGATGAGCCGCAGCGTCTGCGGCTCGGGGCCCACGCCGAACGGAAAGAGGCTCAGCGCCACGGTGAAGAAGGCGATGGGCAGGAGCGCCTCGACTCGGCGGCGCGCGGCCAGCCGCAGGTCGCGCGCGAGCACGGCGGTGAAGGCGCTCATGCGGCCTCCTTCTGCCGCGCAGGCGGGGCGTAGCCGTCGATCTGCAGCACCACCGGCTCGGGCGATTCGAGGGTGAGGGCCTGGTGGCTGGTCAACACCACCGCGCCGCCCGCCTGCGCATGCGCGGCGATCACCTCGTTGAGTGCGGCGATGCCGTCCACGTCGAGCGCGTCGTAGGGCTCGTCGAGCACCCACACCGGCGGCGACGGCGGCAGCGCCAGGCGCGAGAGCGCCACGCGGCGGCGCTGGCCCTGCGAGAGCGTGCGCACCGGGGCGTTGCGGCGGTTCCAGATGCCCAGGCGCTGCAGTGCGGCGGCGAGCGCCGCGTCGGCCGGGTCGTGGCCCTGCAGCCGCGCGAGAAAGCGCAGCGACTCCAGCACCGTGAGGTCTTCCTTGAGCGCATTGGCATGCGCCACGTAGAGCACGGGCGCATGGCGCACGATGCGACCGTCCTCGGGCGTGGAAAGCCCGGCGAGCAGGCGCAGCAGGCTCGTCTTGCCACGGCCGTTGGCCCCGCGCAGCCACACCACCTGGCCGGGCACGAGCGTGAGCGTGAGCCCGCGAAAGAGCACGCGGTCGCCGCGGCGGCAGGTCACGGCGTCGGCATGGAGCAGCGGGGAAGTGGCAGGAGCGAGGTCAGTCGGCACGGGCGGCATTGTCGGTCAGGCGTACCATGCCCGGCGCTGTTGACCCGACCGCCGCCCGGAACGCCTTGAACACCTACTCGATCGCCGTGCGCGCGCTGTGCGAGTTCACCGCCAAGGCGGGCGACCTCGACCTCCGGTTCACGCCCGCGCCCACGGCGCAGGAAGGCCAGGCCGGCCACGCGGTCGTCGCCGCGCGGCGCCAGCGCGAGGGCTACGAGTCCGAGGTCAGCCTCACCGGCACCTGGCGCCACCTCAGCGTGCGCGGCCGGGCCGACGGTTACGACGCCCGCACCCACACGCTGGAAGAAGTGAAGACCTTCCGCGGCGAGCTCGCCAGACAGCCCGCCAACCACCGCGCGCTGCACTGGGCGCAGGCCAAGGTCTACGGCTGGCTGATGTGCGAGCGGCTCGCCGCCGCCGGCACGCCGCGCGACGAGCTCCACGTCGCGCTCGTCTACTACGACATCACCACCCAGCGCGAGACGGTGCTCACCGAGACCTGCAGCGCCGAGGCCCTGCGGGAGCATTTCGAACTGCAATGCGAGCGCTTTCTCGCCTGGGCCGCGCAGGAGCTGGCCCACCGCACGCAGCGCGATGCGGCGCTCACGTCGCTTGCGTTTCCGCATGCGGCCTTCCGCACCGGGCAGCGCGAGCTGGCCGAGGCGGTCTACCGCGCCACCGTGCAGGGCCGCGTGCTGCTCGCACAGGCGCCCACGGGCATCGGCAAGACGGTGGGCACGCTCTTCCCGATGCTCAAGGCCATGCCGGGGCAGCAGCTCGACCAGATCTACTTCCTCACCGCCAAGGGCTCCGGGCGCCAGCTGGCGCTCGAAGCGTCGGCCCGCGTGCAGGCCGGGCGCCCGGTGCTGCGCACGATCGAGCTCGTGGCGCGCGACAAGGCCTGCGAGCACCCGGAGCTCGCCTGCCACGGCGACGCCTGCCCGCTGGCGCGCGGCTTCTACGACCGCCTCGCAGCCGCGCGCCTCGAGGCGCTCACCCGCCCCCTGCTCGACAAGGCGACGCTGCGCGAGGTGGCGCTCGCGCACGAGGTCTGCCCCTACTACCTGAGCCAGGAGCTCGCGCGCTGGGCCGACATCGTGGTGGGTGACTACAACTACTGGTTCGACCTCGGCGGGCTGCTGATGGGCCTGGCGCTCGCGCGTGGCAGCCGCGTGGCGGTGCTCGTGGACGAGGCGCACAACCTGCTGGAACGCGCCCGCAAGATGTACAGCGCCGAGCTCGACCAGGCCGCGTTCAAGCTCGTGCGCCGCACGGCGCCGGCGGCCCTCAAGGGGCCGCTCTCGCGGCTCGACAAGGCTTGGAACGCGATCGCCGCGTCGCAGACCGCGCCCTACCAGGTGCACCCGGGCGTGCCCGATGCATTCAGCCTCGCGCTGCAGAAGGCCACGGCCGCGATCACCGACCATTTCACCGAACACCCGACCGAAACCCATGCGGAGTTGCAGCGCTTCTACTTCGATGCGCTGCACTTCGCCCGCGTGCAGGAGCTGGCCGACGAGCACTGGCTGTTCGACGTGACGCTGCAGCCCGGCGCGCGCAAGCCGCAGGCGCTGCTCACGCTGCGCAACGTGGTGCCCGCGCCGGAGCTCGGCCCGCGGCTGGCGGTGGCGCACGCCGCGGCGCTCTTCTCGGCCACGCTCACGCCGCGCGCCTTCCACGCCGACCTGCTGGGGCTGCCCGACGACACCGCCTGGATCGACGTGCCCACGCCCTTTCGCCCCGAGCAGCTGGATGTGCGGGTGGCTCGCCACATCTCCACCCGCTACCCCGACCGTGCGGTGAGCGCCGAGCCGATCGCCCGGCTCATCGCGAGCCAGTACGCGGCGCGCCCCGGGAACTACCTCGCGTTCTTCAGCAGCTTCGACTACCTGCGGCTGGTGCTGGCGGCGCTGCGCGCGCACGCGCCCGAGGTGCCGGTGTGGGAGCAGTCGCGCGGCATGCGCGAGGCCGAGCGCGAGGCCTTCCTCGCACGCTTCGAGCCGGGCGGGCGCGGCGTCGGCTTCGCGGTGCTGGGCGGCAGCTTCGGCGAGGGCATCGACCTGCCGGGCAGCCGCTTGATCGGCGCCTTCATCGCCACGCTCGGCCTGCCGCAGCTCAACCCGGTCAACGAGGAGATGAAGAAGCGCCTCGTGCAGCGCTTCGGCAGCGACCGCGGCCACGACTACGCCTACCTCTACCCGGGCCTGCAGAAGGTCGTGCAGGCCGCCGGCCGCGTGATCCGCACGACCGACGACGAGGGCGTGGTGCACCTGATCGACGACCGCTACGCCGGGATGCGCGTGCGCCGGCTGCTGCCGGGCTGGTGGTCCATCCAGCAAAGTGCGGCAGGAATGCCCAGTTCTTCCCTCGTGTAACGAAATGCGATTCCGCTAAGGTGCGCACCAGCATCAGGGGCCGTACCGTCCCGACCTCCCAGGAGACCCACCCGTGGTATCGCTATTCGCCTTCATGGTGACGGCTTACGGCATGAACCCGTATCTGGTCGCCACGTTCAACTCGGGGCTGGCGTGCGAGACGGCACGCGCCGCGATCCTCTCGGCCGCGGTCGAGCAGAACGTCGCCGGCACCAGCACCTACGCCATGGCGCCGCGCACGCTCAAGTGCATCGCCACGCCCGGCATCGTCCCGGGGCCGGCCAGCCGGCCGCCCGAGGCCAGCCCGCCTGCGCGCAGACCGGCCCGGAAGTGACCCGCCATCGACCACCGCCCGCCACCCGGCCCTACTCCCGGCTGGTGGCCTTCGGACCGCTGATCGCCGTCGCGGTGCTGCTCGCCCTCATCTGGGCGCTCGTCATCGGCTTCGCGCTGGTGCAGGAGGAGCGCATGGTCGAGAGCGCACGGCGCCAGATCGGCCTCATCAACACGGCGGTCGCCGAGCACGTGCGCACCATCACCCGCAGTGCCGAGCGGCACCAGGAGGTGGTGCAGGCGTGGATCACCCATGCGCAGGCCAGCGAGGCG
>JBIQJS010000030.1:6893-22632 GCA_044507405.1 Rubrivivax sp.
GCGGCACCAGGAGGTGGTGCAGGCGTGGATCACCCATGCGCAGGCCAGCGAGGCGACCGCCGTGCCGCAAGGCTTCGACGCGCGGACGAGCCTCGCGCCGCTGCTCGACACCTTCGGGCGCAACTACGACGGCGTGCTCCAGGTGGCACTCGTGGGCCACGATGGCCGCGTGCTGGCCGGGCCCGGTGCACCCGAATCGGTCTCGCGGCTGGCCCAGGTCCCGCTGCCGGCCACGGCCGAGGCGCTCCTCGTGGCCGACCCGGTGCGCGCCTCGCCCGCCTCACCGTGGATGTGGCCCCTGGTGCGCCGGCTGGCCAACCCGGTGGGCGACGTGGCCGCCGTGGTGACCTTCGTCGACCTCGCGCGCCTGAGCGCCCAGCACGAGCGGCTGCGCGAAAAGCCCGCCGGCGCGATCACCATCGCCCTGCAGAACGGCGTGGTGGTGCTGCGCACGCCCTACAACGGCCCGCAGATCGGCATGAACCTCATGCAGTCGATGCCGCAGCGGCTGCCGCCGGGCGTGCTGCGCGGCGTCTTCGAGCACGACGGCTCGCTCACCGGCGGGCAGCGGCGCCTGGGCACCTTCGAGCGGCTGGGGTCGTATCCGGTGACGGTGCTCGTCTCGCAGAACCGCGACGAGGTGCTGGGCGCCTTCACCGCCCGCCGCAACCTCGGCATCGGCGTGCTGGGCGCGCTCACGCTGGCCGCCGCGGTCTTCTCCGTGCTGCTCGCCCGCAGCCAGCGCGCCACGCGCCAGAGCCAGGCGCAGTTCGCCGCGGTGAGCAACGCCTTTCCGCTCGGGCTCTTCATGAGCGACACGCAGGGCAGGACGACCTACGCCAACGAGGCCTACTTCCAGAAGGTGGGCATCACGCCCGACCGCCTCGAATGGGGCTGGAGCGAGCTGCTGGCGCCGGCCGAGCGCGAGCGCATGCTGGAGGAGTGGCGCACGGCCTGCGGCCGCGGCGAGCCCGTCCGCTCGACCCTGCACATCACGCGGCCCGACGGCGAACAGCGCATCGTCTCGGTCCACACCGCGCCGCTGCGCGTGGACGGCAAGCTGCTCGGCGTGGTCGGCTCCATGGAAGACGTGACCGAGCGCGTGCAGCAGCAGCGTGCACAGCGCATGCTCACGGCCATCTTCCAGCAGAGCACCGACATCGTGGCGCAGGTCCGCGCCGATGGCCGCATGCTCTACCTCAACCCCGCCGGGCGGGCGCTGCTCAGGCTCAAGCCCGACGACCCGATCGGCGAGCTGCACTACGACGAATTCGTGCCCGCGCATCGCGAGCTCCAGGTCCGCAACATCATCCTGCCCACCGCGATGGACACCGGCCTGTGGCTGGGCGAGACCTCCATCCTCACCGGCGACGGGCGCGAGATCGACGTCAGCGAGATGCTCATCGTCCACCGCGACGAAGCGCAGGAGGTCGAGACCTACTCGGTCGTGATGCGCGACATCACCGAGGAGCTGCGCGGGCGCACCGAGTTGCAGCGCAGCGAGTCCATCCTCAACATCGTGGCCGCCACGCTGCCGGTGCTGGTGGCGGTGGTGGACCGCCAGGAGCGCTTCATCTTCGTGAACGACGCCTTCGCGCGCTCGGCCCGCCGGTCGCAGAGCAGCATCGTCGGCCTGTCGGCGCGCGAGGTGCTGGGCGAGGCGGAGCATCAGCGCCGCATGCCGCACATCGAGCAGGCGCTCGCCGGACACCGGCAGATGTTCGAGACCACGACCGATGGCCACCACTTCGAGACGAGCTACATCCCCTTCCACGACGCGGAAGGCCAGGTGGCGGGGCTCGTGTCGGTGTCGCAGGACGTGACGGGCCACAAGCGCCAGCACCAGATCCTGCTCGACGCCTCGCAGACCGACCCGCTCACCGGCGCACTCAACCGCGCCGGCTTCGACCTGCGCGTGAACGAAGCGCTGCAGGGCGCGAGCGACGAGCGGCCCCTCGCGTTGCTGATGGTGGACCTCGACCGATTCAAGCCGGTGAACGACCAGCACGGCCATGCGACCGGCGACGGGCTGCTCGTGGCCGTGGCGCAGCGCCTGCAGAACGTGCTGCGGCCGACCGACATGCTCGCGCGCCTGGGCGGCGACGAGTTTGCCGTGGTGCTGCCCGACATCAAGGACGACGCCGCGGCGGCCACCGTGGCGCGCAAGATCGTGGCGGCGCTCGGCGACCGGTTCAAGATCGAGGGCAAGGAACTTTCCATCGGCGCAAGCGTCGGGCTCGCGATGGCCCGCGCCGACGACACCGTGCCCGCACTCACCCACCGCGCCGACGTGGCGCTGTACCAGGCCAAGCGCGGCGGCCGGGGCCGCTACGAGGTCGCGACCGACGAGGGCTGAAGCCCTTGCAACGGGCAGATGCGGCACCACATCGTGGTGCTTTGCACGGCTTGAACGGGTGCCCGCAGCACCCCGGCAAAAAGGCCTGAAACTTAGTGCTATCACGACCCTCCAAGCGGGGTCGCAGTTTTATACTGAATTTGCGTGAAAACCCCATCTTTAGCAGGAAGCAGGTCATATATGGGCGCCAAACTCAAGGTCGCGGGCTGGGTGGTCGTGGGGGCCGTCGCCGGCGGCCTGGCCACCATGCAGCTGCAGGCGACGGCCCGCAGCAATCCCGTCACCCAGCTTCCGCTCGAAGAGCTCCAACAGCTGGCCGCGGTGTTCGACGTGGTCAAGAACGCCTACGTGGAGCCGGTGGACGAGAAGAAGCTCATCCGTGACGCCATCAGCGGCATGGTGTCGGGCCTCGACCCGCACTCGCAGTACCTCGAAGGCAAGAACTTCAGCGAGTTCCGCGAAAGCGTCTCCGGCAAGTTCGTCGGCGTGGGCATCGAGATCGGCATGGAAGACGGCCTGGTCAAGGTGGTCTCGCCGATCGAGGGCTCGCCCGCCTTCAAGGCCGGCATCAAGTCGGGCGACCTCATCACCAAGATCGACGACACCGCCGTGCGTGGCCTCACCATGGACCAGGCCGTCAAGCGCATGCGCGGCGAGCGCAACACGCAGGTGATGCTGACCATCTACCGCAAGGCCGAGAGCCGCACCTTCCCGGTGACGATCACGCGCTCCGAGATCAACGTGCAGAGCGTGCGCGCCAAGATGGTCGAGCCCGGCTACGGCTGGGTGCGCGTGAGCCAGTTCCAGGAGCCCACCGTGGTGGACTTCGTGCGCAAGGTCAACGAGCTCTACGCGCAGGATCCCAACCTCAAGGGCCTGGTGCTCGACCTGCGCAACGACCCGGGCGGCCTGCTCGACGCGGCCGTCGCCATCTCGGCCGCCTTCCTGCCGCAGGGCGTGACGGTGGTCACGATGAACGGGCAGATCCCGCAGTCGCGTGCCGAATTCAAGGCCACCCAGCGCGACTACAGCCGCCGCCCCGGCTTCGATCCGCTCAAGGGCCTGCCCGAGGCGATCAAGACCGTGCCGGTGGTGGTGCTGGTGAACGAGGGCTCCGCATCGGCCAGCGAGATCGTGGCCGGCGCCCTGCAGGACCACAAGCGCGCGACCGTCATGGGCGCGCAGACCTTCGGCAAGGGCTCGGTGCAGACCGAGATCCGCCAGCTGCCGGTCTCCAACACCTCGGTGAAGATCACCACCGCGCGCTACTACACGCCGAGCGGCAAGTCGATCCAGGCCCGCGGCATCGTGCCCGACATCATGTTGGACGAGACCGCCGAGGGCAACGTCTTCGCCGCCCTGCGCATGCGCGAGGCCGATCTCGACAAGCACCTCAACAGCGGCCAGGGCCCGGAAGAGAAGGACGCGGCCCGCGAGAAGGCGCGCGAGGAAGCGCGCAAGAAGCTGGAGGCCGAGGCCGCCAAGATGAGCGGGCCGCCCAAGCCCCTGCCCGAGTTCGGCAGCGCGGAAGACTTCCAGCTCGCCCAGGCGCTCAACCAGCTCAAGGGCAAGCCGGTGCTGGTCTCCAAGAGCGCCGTCGAGCGCAAACCCGAGGCCTCCACGACCAACTGATCGCGCTTCGCCACAGACGACGCCCGTGCCCGCCACGGGCGTTTGTCATTCCAGCGCCGCACAAGACATGAACGACGACCAGCTCCTGCGCTACTCGCGCCACATCCTGCTCGACGAGCTGGGCATCGAAGGGCAGCGCCGGCTCCTCGATGCCCACGCGCTCGTGATCGGGGCCGGCGGCCTGGGCTCGCCGGTGGCGCTGTACCTGGCGACGGCCGGCGTGGGCCGCATCACCGTCGTCGACGACGACAGCGTGGACCTCACCAACCTGCAGCGGCAGATCGCGCACGACATGAGCCGGCTGGGCAGGCCCAAGGCCGAGTCGGCGGTGCAGTCGATCGGCGAGATCAACCCCGAGGTGCAGGCGGTGGCGCTGACCGAGCGCGCCGACGCGAAGCGGCTCGACGCGCTCGTCGGGCAGGCCGACGTGGTGCTCGACTGCACCGACAACTTCGCCACCCGCCAGGCGGTCAACGCCGCCTGCGTGCGGCACCGCAAGCCGCTGGTCTCGGGCGCGGCCATCGGCTTCGACGCGCAGATCTCGGTCTACGACACGCGACAGCCCGACGCGCCCTGCTACGCCTGCCTCTTCCCGCCCGACGCCGCCTTCGAGGAGGCGCGCTGCGCGACCATGGGCGTCTTCGCACCGCTCGTGGGCATCGTCGGCAGCGTGCAGGCGGCCGAGGCGCTCAAGCTGCTGGCGGGCGTGGGCTCGTCGCTCGCCGGGCGGCTGCAGATGCTCGATGCCCGCAGCATGGAGTGGACTGAGATCAAGACCACACGCACGACCGGCTGCCCTGTGTGCAAGGCACGCTAGTTGCCGGAACGCGGGGGTAAGCTGCACGCCTATGGACATCAAACGCAAAGACCTCACCGCCCGCAACATCCTCCCCGCCAAGAAGGAGGCCGAGCTGCAAGGTCCGCCGCCTTCGGTCTACGACGGGCCGGAGAGCTCCTACCGGCTCGCCTTCACCGACGAGAAATTCCTGCTGCGTGACGAGCTGCGGCCGGTGCGCATGCAGCTCGAGCTGCTCAAGCCGGAGCTGGTGCAACAGGAGGAGGGCGTCGAGTCCACCATCGTCATCTTCGGCAGCGCGCGCATCGTCTCGCGCGAGGTGGCCGAGCGGCTGCTGGCCGACGCAAGATCTGCGGGCAACGACACCGCCATCGGCATCGCCGAGCGGCACCTGCGCATGTCGCGCTACTACGAGGAGGCCAAGCGCTTCGCGGCCATCGTGACGGAGAAGTCGCGCGAGCTCGCCACGCCGATCTACGTGGTCACCGGGGGCGGGCCCGGCATCATGGAAGCGGGCAACCGCGGCGCATACGAGATCGGCGGCAAGAGCATCGGCCTGAACATCGTGCTGCCGCACGAGCAGGCGCCCAACCCGTACATCACGCCGGAGCTGTGCTTCCAGTTCCACTACTTCGGCCTGCGCAAGATGCACTTCCTGATGCGCTCCATCGGGCTGGTGTGCTTCCCCGGCGGCTTCGGCACGCTCGACGAGATGTTCGAGGTGCTCACGCTCATCCAGACCGGCAAGTGCCGCCGCCGGCCCATCCTGCTCTTCGGGCGCGAGTTCTGGACCAAGCTCGTCAACTTCGAGCACCTGGTCGAGACCGGCATGATCAGCGAGGTGGACCTGCAGCTCTTCCGCTTCGTCGAGACCGCCGACGAAGCCTGGCGCGAGCTCGAAGCCGAGTACGCGTTCGACATTCCCGCCACCGAGCTCGACGACCTGCGCAGCCTCGACATGGAGGACTGACATGCCCGACACCGCCGCCCCCAGGCCGATCAGCATCATCGGTGCGCCCACCGACGTGGGCGCCGGGGCGCGCGGGGCGAGCATGGGGCCCGAGGCGCTGCGCGTGGCCAACATCGGCCCGGTGCTGCAGGGCCACGGCTTCGAGGTCGCGGACCGCGGCAATCTCGCCGGCCCGGCCAATCCCTGGCAGCCGCCGGTCGAGGGCTACCGGCACCTGGCCGAAGTCGTCGCGTGGAACCGGCTGGTGCACGACGCGGTGCACGCGGAGCTTGCGCAGGGGCGCTTTCCCATCCTTCTCGGCGGCGACCACTGCCTGGGCCTCGGCAGCATCAGCGCGGTCGCGCGCCACTGCCGCGAGACCGGCCGCAAGCTGCGCATCCTCTGGCTCGACGCGCACGCCGACTTCAACACCAACGTGCTCACCCCGAGCGGCAACCTGCACGGCATGCCGGTCGCCTGCCTGTGCGGACAGGGGCCGCGCGAGCTGGTCGAGATCGGCGGCCACGTGCCGGCCATCAGCGCCAGGTGGATCCGCCAGGTCGGCATCCGCAGCGTGGACCCGGGCGAAAAGCGCTTCGTGCACGAGATGGGGCTCGAGGTCTTCGACATGCGCTACATCGACGAGATGGGCATGCGCCACGCGATGGAGCTCGCGCTCGCCACGATGGACGCCAACACCCACCTGCACGTGAGCTTCGACGTCGATTTCCTCGACCCCGACTACGCGCCCGGGGTGGGCACCACCGTGATGGGCGGCCCCACCTACCGCGAGGCGCAGCTGTGCATGGAGATGATTGCCGACACCGGGCGCATGGCCTCGCTCGACGTGATGGAGCTCAACCCGGCGCTGGACGTGCGCAACCGCACCGCCGAGGTGGCGGTGGACCTGATCGAGAGCCTGTTCGGGAAAAGTACTCTGATGCGCAAGTGACGCGCACTCAGAACCGATAGCCCACCGCCAGCACCGCCGTCACCGGCGTGCGCTCGCGCACGATCACGCTCTGCCTCGCGTCGCCCTGCAGCGCCCCGGCGCTCACCACCAGCGTGGCCGCCCAGTCGTGGCTGATGAAGTAGCTGAGCGAGGTGCTGGCGCGCACGTCGCGCACGCCCGCATCGACCTGCGAGACCGCATAGCCGCTGCGCGCGCTCTGCTCCGGCGTGATCCCGAAGTACGACTGCATGTAGGCGCGGTTCACCCAGGCGGCCGAGAGGCCGAGGCCCAGGCGCCAGCGCGGCGCGAGCTGCACGCCGGTGTGGGCCCCGACGTCGAGGACCAGGCCATCGCGGTCCTCGCCCGAGCCGTAGCGCAGCGAGCTCGTGAGCGCGAGGTGGCGCGAGGCGAACCAGTTGACGAAGGCGCCCGCCTGCGGGCGCGCCGGGATGTTGCCGAGACCGCGCAGCACCGGCGAACGGCTTTCCTTGCGGCCGAAGTCTGCGGCCAGGCGCACGCCGTACTGCAGCCCCGGCGGCCCCTTGAAGCGGTAGCCGACGCCGTTGCCGACGCCGGCGAACCAGCCGTTGGCCCAGCGGTAGTCGATGGTGGGCGCGACCAGCCAGCGGCGCTCGTCCGAGCCGAGGTAGCGGTGGCCGGCGACGGCGACGACTCCGGCGCGGCCCTGGCCGCCGCGGGCGTCATCGGCTCCGTCGAACCGAACCGCGTCGAAGGATTGGGCCTGCGCCCCGCACGCCGCGGCGATCAGGGCGCCGCCCAGGGCGCGTCTTGCGATCAAGTTCATCGTGTGGTCCATGGAAGTGAGAGGTCAAGGGCAGGGCCCGTGTGTCTTGCGGAAGAGATGCGGCTCGAGCGCACCGGCGTCTGCGTGCAGGCCACGCCGGTGGCGGCGGGCGTCGGCTTCCTGCTCGGCATAGGGGCCGAGGCTGCGGCGGTAGCGCTGGCTCCAGGCGTGGCCCTCGCGCACCAGCCAGGTGCCGATGTCTTCGCCGCCGAGGCGCACGACGCCGATGGTGCGGCGGTAGGCGTCGCGCGCGCGGGTCTGCACCTGCACCTCGCGGTGCACCACCCGACCGGCCAGCGCCTCGCGCGCCTGTGGCCCCCAGGCCTGGCAGCGCTCGGGTGCATCCAGCCCCTGCAGGCGCACCTTGACCGGCTTGCCCTGCGCCGGCCGCACCCACAAGGTGTCGCCGTCGCTCACGCGCGTGACCACGCCCTGCAGCGCGTGCGCCGCGACAGCCGTTCCCAGCAAGGCGCACAGCGTGAGCAGTCGACGCGCGGTCGCCCTCATGAAAAAAGGCTCACCAGCCCCCAGAGGAGCAGGCCCATCAACACGAGCCACAGCACGACGACGACCGCCACGCCCCACCACAGCCGCGGCAGCTTCTCACGCGAGACCTCGGCCTCGCGCAGGCGCGCCTCCCATTGCGTGCGGGGCGTGAGCCGCACGACGAGCGCGATGCCCAGCGGCAGGATCACGAGGTCGTCGAGCTGCCCGAGGACCGGGATGAAGTCGGGGATGAGGTCGATCGGGCTCAGCACGTAGGCCAGCACCACCATCGCGGTGAGCTTGGCCGCGCGCGGCGTCTGCGGATGGCGCGCGAGCTTCCAGAGCGCGATCACGTACGTCGCGAGACGCGCCTTGTTGGCCGCACGGATCAGCTTGCCGACTTTGAAGACCATCGTGGGGAGACCGCAGAAGACTGGCGGGATTGTCCGTGCGAACGCCTGCCCGCGCCCGGGTAGGGCCTAGGACGCCAGTCGCGGATCACCGCTTGCGACCGCCCCAGCCGCGCATTGCGTCACGCAGACGCGGGCCTCACCGCTCAAGAAGCACAGCCGCCCACCGATAGCCCTCGCAGGACCGTGAGGGTGCACGCCCGCACGGATTTGGCATGGAGTCGCACTGCTGTTCCACCGAGCAGGCGCGTGCACCGCCGACCACCATCCCGGGATGTTCCGGACGAGTGCCCTCATGAAAGGCATCACGCTGATCGAGCTGAGCGTCGCGCTGTGCATCGTGGCCATCCTGGCCGCCGTGCTGCTGCCGCGCATGGCCGAGCTGCAGCGCGCCGTGCGCGTGGGCGACCTGCGCCACCTGCACGGGCTCCTGAGCACCCGCGTGATGCTGGCGCACATCGCCGTGCAGGCGCGCCAGGGCCGCCCCGATGCCGGCCCCTGCGCGGGCGGCGCCATCGCCGACAACCAGATCACCGGCCGCGGCAGCGTGTGCACCGACCGCGGCCTCGTCGCCCTGTGGCACGGCTACCCGGCGGCCACCGCCACGCAGCGCTACGGCTTCGGCCCCGAGGAGCTGCCCGCCGACCGCTACGCGCTGCGCACTCAAGGCGGCAAGACGCTCTTCATGCGCACCGATGCACGCGACCCCGAGCGCTGCAGCTTCACCTACACCCAAGCCCTGGACGCCCGAACGGCGGCGGCCATTTCCCCACCCGTCGTTTCCGGATGCTGAGCCGTTGCATCCATCCCTCGCCCTGCCCTCGCCCCTCTAGGAGTCTCATCATGAACAAGCAACGCGGTTTCACCCTCATCGAACTGGTGGTGGTGATCATCATCCTGGGCGTGCTCGCCGCCGTGGCGGTGCCGCGCTTCACGAGCCTGGGCGACGACGCCCGCAATGCCGCAGCACGCGGCGTCGCGGCCGCGATCTCGTCGGGCACCTCGATGAACTACGCCCAGCGCCAGGTCGGGAACACCAACGCCATCGTCCTGAACCAGGCCAACGTCTGCACGGCAGCCTCGCTGAGCCGGTTCCTCGAAGGCGGCAACAACGGCCCGACGACCCTGCAGAACGGTGCCACCCCGATGGGCGACCGCAACTTCCGCATCATGCCGTCGACCAACGCCGGCGCCAACGCCAGCTGCGCGGCCGCCGTCAACGCCAACACCGCCGAGTGCTCGATCCGCGCCACGGGCAACGGCACCGGCATCCAGCAGCAGAACTTCACCGTCTTCTGCGCCCGCTGACCGCGGCTGCAGCCGGGCCCGTGCGGCCCGGCGACGGAAGAACGCATGCGCTCGCAAGCCGGCTTTACGCTGGCCGAGCTGGTCACCGTGATGGTGCTGATCGGCATCCTCGCGGTGTTCGCCATCCCGCGGATGGTGTCGCCCGACCAGTTCTCGGCACGCGGCACCCGCGATTTCGTCGGTGCCGCGTTGCGCCATGCGCAGAAGTCGGCGATCGCGATGCGGCGCAACGTCTGCGTGGGCATCACCGCCACTCAGCTCACGATGACCTATGCCGCCTCGCCGGGGGCGAACCAGCCCTGCTCGTCGAGCGAGCTCGCCAACCCCGGCAACGGCCGCGCCTACAGCGACCCGAGCAACGCCCTGCAGGCGAGCGTCTCGCCGGCCGTCACGCTCATCTTCGACGCGCAAGGCCGGCCGCTCGCGCCGCCTGCCACGCCGCGCACCACCGCCCTCACCCTCACGGTGAACGGACATGCCAGCCCCCTCACGATCGAGCCTGAAACCGGCATCGTGCGCTGAGCACCCCCGCGCCCGCCAGCGCGGCCTGTCGCTCATCGAGCTGGTGATGGCGCTGGTCATCATCAGCGTGGCGGTGGCGGGCACCCTCATGGTGTTCAACACCACGGTGCGCGGCAGCGCCGACCCGCTGGTGCGCAAGCAGGCGCTCGCGGTGGCCGAAGCCCTGCTCAACGAGGTGCTGGCCCAGCCCTACACCTACTGCGACCCGCAGGACCCGGCCTACGACGCGGCGCCACCGCCCGCGAGCGCCGCCGCCTGCAGCGGCCCCTCGCAGGCCACGCCCGGCCCCACGCCCGGCGAGAGCCGCTTCAGCGCCACGAACCCGTACGACAACGTGGGCGACTACCACGGCTACACCAGCACCGGCTTCGCCGGCCTGGACGGCGCGGCCGTGCCGGGCCTGGCCGACTACACCGTCTCGGTGAGCGTCACACAGGCGGGCGCCACCTTCAGCCTGCCGGCCGATGCGGCGCTGCGGGTCGCGGTGCGCGTCACCGGCCGCGGCGAGAGCGTCACGCTCATCGGCTACCGCATGCGCTATGCACCGAACGTCACGGGGTGATGCGATGACGCACGCGCCCCGCCATGCCCAACGGGGCCTCACGCTGATGGAGGCGGTGATGGTCATCATGCTCACCGGCATCGTGGGCGTGATGATCTCGGGCTTCGTGCGCCAGCCGGTCGATGCCTACGTGGACCTCACGCGCCGCACCGAGCTCACCGACGCAGCCGACATCGCGCTGCGCCGCCTCGGCCGCGAGCTGCGGCAGGCGCTGCCCAACAGCGTGCGCGTCGACCCGACCGGCCGCTTCCTCGAGTACCTGCCGGTGCGCTCGGCCGGTCGCTACCGCGCCGCGCCGCGCGCCGACGGCAGCGGCGATGCGCTCGACTTCGGCGCCATCGGCCACGACAGCTTCGAGGTGCTCGGCCCGGCGGTGAGCGCCGCCACCGGCGACACGCTCGTCATCCACAACCTCGGCCTGCCCGGCGCCGATGCGTACGAAGGCAGCAGCCGCCGCGCGCTGGTCACCACCGGCAACACGCTCGCGAGCGTGACCTACGACGCGGCCGGCACGCCCTTCCCCTACGCCTCGCCCAACCACCGTTTCCACATCGTCGGCCGCCCCGTCACGCTGGCCTGCCTGCCCGCAGCGGCGGGCGGGGAGCTGCGCCGCTACACCGGCTATGCGATCCAGCCGGTGCAGCCCATGGCCGCCGGCGTGGCGCCACTCGCAGGGCCCGCCGGCCCCGACAACGCGCTCGTGAGCCCGCACGTGACGGGCTGCTCCTTCTCGTACACCGCAGGCGCGGGTTCGCGCAATGCACTCGTCACCTTGCGGCTCGCCCTCACGAGCGGCGGCGAGAGCATCGCGCTCGTGCAGCAGGTGCAGGTGGAGGCCTCGCCATGAGGCGCCGCGCACAGCAGGGCTTCGCGCTCATCTCCGCCATCTTCGTGATGGTGCTGCTGGGGCTGCTGGGCGCTTTCATGCTCTCGATGTCGAACACGCAGCAGGTGGGCGCGGTGCGTGACCTGCTGGGCACGCGCGCCTACCTTGCCGCACGTGCCGGCATCGAGTGGGGCGCCTACCGTGCGCTGCAGAACAACGTCTGCACCGGCACCACCGCGCTGCCCAATGCGGTGGCGGCCACCGACTTCGCGGTGCAGGTCTCGTGCAGCGCGAGCACGCACGACGAGGGCGGTGTGACCGTCACGCTCTACCAGATCACCGCCACCGCCAGCACCGGCACGCCGGGCGACCTCGGCCATGCCGAGCGACAGCTGCAGGCGGTGCTCGCCCGCCCGTGACGCCATGACGCTGCTGCGCGCTGCCCTCGCCCTCGTGCTCATGCTGATGAGCCTGCCGTCGCTCGCGGTGAACTACGTCTTCCCGACGCTGATGCCTGCGGGTTGCAGCGGCAGCGGCGCGAGCTACACCTGCGGCTCGGTGAGCCTCGGCTACAACGACACGATCTCCATCGCCTCGGGCACGCCGACCACCATCCGCATCAACGGCAACCTGAGCACCAACAACGCACGCATCAACGCCAGCGGCTCGGCGGCCAACCTCACGCTGCAGGTGACGGGCACGCTCTCCACCGGCTACGAGGCGCGCGTGAACGCCAACGTGACGGCCGGCGTGATCCACGACGGTGGCGGCGGGCAGGTGATCTTCGGCGGCTCGCTCGCCACCACCACCGGCGCCATCACGCTCGGCTACGGCAGCCGCGTGACGGGCGACCTCACCAGCACCACGGGCGCCATCGCCATCGGCGGCATCGTGGAGGTGGGCGGCCAGGTGAGCTGCAGCTGCGCCGTGACGCTCGCCTACAACGCGCGCGTGGTGGGCAACATCCATGCGGCCAGCGTGTCAGCGAGCGGCCAGGTCTTCCTGCAGGGTGCGGTCACCACCAGCGGCAACTTCGAGGTCGGCTACGGCAGCACCCTTGCCGGCGCGGTCACGGCCGGCGGCAGCCTGCGCCTCAACGGCAACATCCAGGCGCCGCAGTGCCTGCGCAGCACCAGCGCCTCGGTGATCACGCTCGCCTGGGCCGACCGCGCCAATGGCGGCGTGTGCTGCGGCGCGCCGGGCTCGTGCAGCACGAGCTGCGTGGTCAACAACAGCGGCGCGGCCATGCCGGCGCTGTGCAGCGGCGGCACGCCACCGCCCGCAGCCCCCAGCCGCTTCAACGCCGTCGACACCGGCACCGCGGCCGGGCAGATCACCGGCGACATCCGCACCAAGATCGCCGGCACGGCCTTCACGCTTGCCATCGTGGCCGTCAACCCGGCCGGCAACGGCGTGCACACGAGTTTCACCGGCAGCGTGCGTGTGGAGCTGCTCGACGGCAGCAACAACAGCGGCGCGATGAACGGCAGCACGAACTGCCGCTCGAGCTGGGGCGCGGCGGCCGGGGTCAGCGCGGTCACGCTCAGCTTCGAGGCCAGCGACCTGGGCCGCAAGAACGTCACCCTCACCGTGCCGGAGGCGTTCCGCGACGCGCGCATCCGCGTCACCCACCCCGACAGCGGCAGCGCCACGGCCACCGGCTGCAGCACCGACCACTTCGCCGTGCGGCCGGCGCGCTTCGACACGATCCAGGCCTGGGACGCCGACTGGGCCACGCCCGGCGACACGCGCCGACTCGACACCACCAGCGCGACCGGCGGGCGTGTGCACAAGGCGGGCCGGCCCTTCACGCTGCGTGCGGTGGCCCGCAGCAGCACAGGAGCGGCGACCACCGGCTACAGCGGCTCGGCCACCGCCACCGCCGTGGCCTGCAGCGGCGGTGCCTGCGGCACGACGCTCGGCACGCTCAGCGCCACGCTCGCCGCCGTCGGCACCACGGGCCAGCTCGTGAGCACCACCGCCACCTACAGCGAGGCCGGTGTCGTCAACGTGCGCCTCACCGACACGAGCTACGCGAACGTGGACGAAGACGACACGCCGCTCGCGGACCGCACCATCAGCTCCGACCCGGTGGCCGCACCGGCGCTCATCGGCCGCTTCGTGCCCGATCACTTCGCACTCGTGCCCGTCATCGAGCCCGTGCTGCGCACCTTCGGCGACAGCAGCTGCACCACGCGCAGCTTCACCTACTACGGCCAGCCCTTCGGCTACACGGTGCGACCACAGGCGCGCGTGGAAGCGCGCAATGCGGCGGGTGGCATCACGCGCAACTACGCGCAGTGGGCCGGCATCGTGATCGACACGCCCGCGTACGCGGTGGACACCACGGTCGCCGGCGTGGCGCTCGTCAGCAACGCCGGCGCCACGCCCAGCGCGATGCCGACGCTGCTGGCACAGACCGGCACCAACGCCGGCACGGCGCTCATGACCGGCAGTGCCGACGAGCGGCTCACCATGGTGCGACCGTCCGGCGGCCCGCTCGCGCCGCTCGACGATGCACGCATCTCGCTGCGCTGGATCGTGGCCGACCGTACGGACGACGCGCCCGCGCAAGGCGCCATCACGGTGCTCGACCCCTCGGCACCCACCTACAACGGCTCCCCGCCGGTCGCGCCGGGCCTCGCCTTCGATGGCATGGGCGCGGCGCCGCGGCGCTTCCGCTACGGCACGCTGCACCTGCCCAATGCCTACGGCAGCGAGCTCGTCGCGCTGCCCGTGCTCGCCGAGATCCGTGCATGGAACGGCAGCAGCTTCGTCACCCACACCGACGACAGCTGCACCACCCTGCCCACGGGCGCCATCGCCATGGGCCACTACCGGCAGAACCTCGCCGCCTGCGAGACCGCACCGACCGGCACCTCGCTCGCCTTCGCGAGCGGCCGCGCCGTGCTGCGCCTGCGCGCGCCGGGCGCGGGCAACACCGGCTCGCTGGACCTTCAGGTGAACCTCGGCGCCACCGCCACCGGCCAGCACTGCGCGGGCGTGGGCAGCGCGCCCATCGCCGCCACCACCGCGGCGCAGCCGTGGCTGCAAGCGCGCGGCAGCGGCGCCAGCCACGACCAGAACCCCGCCGCCCGCATCAGTTTCGGCCAGCACCGCTCGCCGCTGATCCAGCTGCGCGAGGTGTACTGAGCGACGTCAGGCGCTCACGATCCAGCCCTCGATCGGGTCGGCGTCAACCGGCTTGCCCCAGTTCGGCTGCAGGCACGCCCACGCGGCCTGCACGAGGCACAGCACCGCATCGAGCGCATCGCCCGAGGCATCGGCCACCAGCGTGTCGTGCTGGGCATGCGTGACCCGCAGGCGCAAGCCGAGGCGGCTGCGGCCCTGCACCAGCGCATCGATCAGGTCCTTGCGCGCGATGAGGCGCTCGGGCGTCTGCTTCGGCTTCTCGTCGCTCTTGTACGAGCGCCGGCCGATCAGCTCGCGTGCGAGCAGGCCGGGGTAGCCCTCCAGCGCCACGCGGTCGGGGTCGCCCTCGTGCAGGCCGGGCAGGTGCACGCCCGCTTCGAGCAGCAGCGGCACGCCCGCATGCAGCATGTAGGCGACCGGCGGGTTCACCCACTTCATCGGCGACGACGAGCCGGCCGGCGCATCGCAGGCGCGGTGCGCGAACTTGTGTCCCACGGGCCGCGAATCGCAGAAGGCAGAGAAGGTCTGGCGGATCTCGTCGCGGCTGAGCGCGGTGTAGTGGCGCATGAGCGGCAACCACTGCGTGGGCCAGCCGAGCGTCGTCACCAGCTCGCGCGGCAGGCCGAAGGGGAAGTCGCAGGCCGCCACCCAAGGGCCCGGCGTGCGCAGCCACTGCGCGAGCGCCTCGAAGCTCTCGTGCAACTCGACGGCCCGAAGCGTCACCACGCTGCCTTGCAGCCGGCCGTGCGCCACCGTGACGGGCTTGCGCCGCGTGGGTCGGCTGGTGAAGTCGATGCCGGCGAGCTGCATCAGCCGAGCGCCAGACCGGCCACCCCGAGACCGATGCAGGCGGCACCCACGATGCGCCAGCCCCGGTCGCCCTCGCCCAGCAGCTTGCCGCCGAGCAGCGCGGCAAAGAGCATGGAGACCTCGCGCGCCGGCGCCACGTGCGACAGCGGCGCCACCTGCACCGCATACAGCA
>JBIQJS010000030.1:22732-34782 GCA_044507405.1 Rubrivivax sp.
ACCTCGCGCGCCGGCGCCACGTGCGACAGCGGCGCCACCTGCACCGCATACAGCACCAGCACGTAGGCGAGCGGGCTGATGGTCGCGACCACGAGCGCATGCTTCCACTGCGTGCGGCAGGCGGCCTTGAAGGCCGCCGTATCGCGCAGCGCCGAGGGCAGCATGAAGGGAATGCGCGCGAAGTTGCCGAAGTAGTCGATCAGCACCGGCGAGATCAGCCACACCTTGACCGCGTAGCCGTCGATGAGCGTGTAGCCCGAGATCAGCACGCCCGTGGCCGCGCCCCAGGCCACGCCCGCGCGCACGCGGTCGCGCTGCGCCGGGTCGTGCGCCTTGGCCCACAGCCCCGGGCCGCCCGCGATGAGGAAGACACCGCCGGTGACCGCCACCACGCCGACCGCGCCCAGCCAGCTCATCGATTCGCCGAGCAGCAGCAAGGCGCCGAGCGACGCGACGAGCGGCCCGGTGCCGCGCGCGACCGGGTACACCACCGTCAGGTCGCTTGCGGCATAACCGCGCAGCAGCACGTTGAAGTAGACGAGGTGGGTGACGCCGCTGGCCACGATGAGGCCCCACTCCGCCCAGCCCCAGCGCGGCACGGCCTCCCAGCCGATCCACAGGCCCACGGGCGCCCACAGCACCACGATCATGAGCGCGACCAGCAGCACGAAGCGGCTGTCGCCGCCCGCCTTCTTGGCCGCCACGTTCCACAGCGCATGCAGCAGCGCGGCGACGAGAACGAGGGCGAGTGCGGAGAGCGGCATGAAGCCGCCGATTGTGCCTGCGCGGCCAGCGCAGATCGGTGGGTGTCAGCCCAGCGTGAGCCGCACGCCCTGCGCCATGAGCTTGTCGATCGACAGCTCGAAGCTCGTCGCCGCCGGCCGTGCGAGCGTCGCCGTGAGGTGCGCGCTCAAGGTGTCGCACACCAGGCTCGCGCGACCCCAGCGCACGCTGGCCTCGCGCGCCGCGAGCGCGGGCAGCGAGACGGTGAGCCCGTGGCCGAGCGCATCGGAGCTGAGCGTGAGCGTGTTGTGGTCGGCGGCCTGCGACGCGAGCACGAGCTGCACGCCCGGCATGCAGAGTTTGCCGTCACCCAGCCGCAGTCGCCCCTCGGCCGCGGTGCGCGCGAGCAGCAGGCGCAGCTGGTCGGTCACCCCGCGCGCGAGGCCCAGGCCGGCCTGGCGCAGCAGCGTCTCGGAAAAGGGCTGCAGACGGATCGAGCCGCGGTCGCCGCCGAGTGCGCTGCGCAGGCCCTGGAAGAGCGAGCCGCGCTGCTCGAAGCGCACGCCTTCGACCGGCGCGGCATCGAACTGGTAGAGGTAACTGCGGCCGTTGGGCGCATCGACATAGACGCCCATCCGGCTCACGCCCATGCGTGAATCGGGCCCCACATGCTCCACCGTCGCCTGGTTGAAATCGACGCTGCCCTGGCGCAGCGGCACCGTCACGTCGGCATCGAAGAGGAAGTGCGCATCGGTGATGCGTGCGCGCAGCGTGCCCTCCGCGCCGGCGAGCGGCTCCAGGCACCAGCGGCTGGGGGCCGCGCCGGCGGCGGTGGCGTGGTCGGGCGGCGGCGTGGTCGCCACCAGCGCGTCGTGCGCCGGCGCGCCCATCCCCGCGGGACGCGCCAGCGGGCCGGCGACGGTCACGCCGGTGAGCTCGGCCTCCCGCAGCACGAATTGCAGGCCCGCATCGCCCGCGGCCTCGACGGCCAGGCCGCGCATCACCGCGCGGCCGATGGCCAGGCTGTGGCCGCCGGCGCTGCAGCGCAGGTCACGCGCTTCGGTTTCTCCGAGCGTGGTCTGGGTGAGGAGGTCGGTGTTGAGGCGCGTGAGAGGCACGCGCCCTGCCGGCAAGCGTCGTGCCCGTCAGGCGAGCCACTGCCACGCGCCGAGCGCGAGCGCCACGGGCGTGGCGATCATCGCCAGCAGCACCGGCAGGCAGCCGCGCTTCTCGCCGGCGCCGGGCACCAGCTGCCATGGCTTGGGCTTGGGCGCGGTGAGCAACCGGGTGTGGCAGGCGTTGCAGTGGAAACTCTTCGCGCCCTGCTCGCGCGCGGCCAGCGTGCGGCGCGAGTGGGTGAACGCGCCGGAGCAGCCGGCACAGGTGTAGCGCAGGTTGGCCGGTGCGGGCGTGGCGCGGCGGCCCTTGCCGTGCACGACGTTGCGTGTGCGCGGCCCGCGACGGCGCAGCCACAGCAGGCCACCGAGAAACGCCACGGCGGCGATGGACGCGGCAAAGAGGAACTCGGGGGACGACATGCCGAGGATTGTCGCGCTCACCCCGCGGATACGGCCTGATCGCTTTCCACCACCCGCAGCACATCGCGCAGGGTCACGAACTCCTCCGCGACCGTCGGGTGGATGCCCACCGTGCGGTCGAACACGGCCTTGGTGAGGCCGCCCTGCAGCGCCACCGCGAAGCCCTGCACGATCTCGCCGGCGTCGTGGCCGACCATGTGCAGGCCCACCACCTGGTCGCTCGCGTCGTCGACCAGCACCTTCACGAGCGTGCGCTCGTCGCTGCCGCTCAGGGTGTGCTGCAGCGCCTTGAACTCGGCGCGGTACACGCGCAGCCGCTTGTGGATGCGGCAGGCCGCCTCTTCGCTCAGGCCCACGGTGCCCACGTTGGGGTGCGTGAAGATGGCCGTGGGCACGAGGTCGTAGTCGATGGGCTGGCGCACGAGCTTGCCGGCGGGCGGGCCGTAGAGCCGGTCCACGAGGTACATGGCCTCGGCCAGCGCCACCGGCGTGAGCGCCTTGCGGCCCACGAGATCACCGAGGGCATGCACCGAGGGCACACGCGTCTGCAGGCGGTCGTCGACGGGCACCGTGCCGTCCTTGTTGACCGCGATGCCCAGCGCCTCCAGCCCCAGCCCCTCGGTGCGCGCGCGCCGGCCGGTGGCATGCAGCACCGCATCGGCTTCGAGCACCTGGCCGTCGGAGAGCGAGAGGCGCTGCACGTCGCCCTCGCGCGCGGCCTCGGCCACGGTCGTGTCCAGGCACACGCGCACGCCCTTCTTGCGCATCTCGGCGGCGAGGAAAGCGGCCATCTCGGGGTCGAAGCCGCGCAGCAACTGCGGGCCGCGGTGCACCAGCGTCACCTGCGCGCCCAGGCCCTGGAAGATGGACGCGAACTCGCAGGCGATGTAGCCGCCGCCCACGACGACGAGGCGGTTGGGGAACGGCTCCAGGTCGAACATGTCGTCGGAGCTGAGCGCCCACTCGGCGCCCGGCAGGTCGGCCTTCACGGGCGCGCCACCGGTCGCCAGCAGGATGTGCTGCGCGGTGAGGCGCTGCTCGCGGCCCTCGCCCTGCACCGCCACGGTGTGCGCGTCCACCAGGCGGGCCCAGCCGCGCAGCAGGCGCACGCCCGCACCTTCGAGCAGGCCGGCGTAGACACCGTTGAGCCGCTGGATCTCGGCCGCGCGGCGCTGCTTCAGCACGGCCCAGTCGAGCCGCGGCGCCTCACCCACCCAGCCGTAGCCGTGCGACTGCTCGGCCCAGTCGGCGTACTGCGCGGCATAGCTGTAGAGCTTCTTGGGGATGCAGCCCACGTTGACGCAGGTGCCGCGGAGTGCGCCACCTTCGGCCACCGCCACGCGCGCGCCACGCTGCGCGGCCATGCGGCTCGCGCGCACACCGCCGCTGCCGGCGCCGATGACGAAGAGGTCGAAGTCGTAGGTCATGGGGGGTTCTCTTTGCGAGGGCTTCGGTACGCTCGGCCCGAACGGAAAGCGTCAGTCGCTGTGGCTCATCAACCCGCGCAGTGTCTCCAATGTGTCGGCCTCGTGCAGCGGCTTGTCGGAACGGATGCGCAGCATGCGGGGGAATCGCACCGCGATGCCGCTCTTGTGGCGCGTGCTGGCGTTGATGCCCTCGAAGCCGAGCTCGAAGACCATCGTCGGCCTGACGCTGCGCACCGGGCCGAACTTCTCCAGTGTGTGGGCCCGGATCACGCGGTCCACGTCCTTGAACTCCTCGTCGGTGAGGCCGGAATACGCCTTGGCGAACGGCACCAGTTGCAGGCCATCGGGCGCGGGGGGCTCGCGCCGCGCGATCGCTTCGACCACGGCCTGGGCCTCCGCGGCGTCGACGGGCTGGCGGTTCCACACCGCGAAGGTGTAGTCGGTGTAGACGCTCGCGCGGCGGCCATGGCCGGCCTGGGCGTAGATGAGCACGCAGTCGACGCTGAGCGGCGCGATCTTCCACTTCCACCAGGTGCCCTCGGACTTGGTGCGCCCGCTGCCGTAGCGGGCGTCACGGTGCTTGAGCATGAAGCCTTCGACGCCGCGCGCGCGCGACTCCTCGCGCAGTGCGGCGAGGTCCGCCCAGCGCTCGCGCTCGACGGTGGGCGAGACCCTGAGCGCGCCGCCCGACACCTGGCCCGCCAGGGCCAGCAGCGCCTCGCGACGCCGGTGCTGCGGCCAGGCGCGGATGTCTTCCCCCTGCCACTCGAGCAGGTCGTAGGCCATGAAGCTCACCGGCGCGTCGGCGAGGATCTTCTTCGTCAGCGACTTGCGGCCGATGCGCTGCTGCAGCAGGTTGAAGGGCGCCGGCCGATCGTTCATCCAGACCAGGATCTCGCCATCGACCACCGTGCCGTCGGGCCACTGGCCGGCGATGGCCATCACCTCCGGGAAGCGCTCGGTCACGAGCTCCTCGCCGCGCGACCACACCCAGATGTTGCCGGCGCGGCGCACCACCTGCGCGCGGATGCCGTCGTACTTCCACTCCACCAGCCAGTCGGCCGGCGGGCCGAGCTTGGCCTCGAACGCCTCGACCGGCGCCTCCAGCGCATGCGCGAGGAAGAAGGGATAGGGCTGGCCCGAGTCGGCCGCCGCCTGCACCGAGGCATGCGCGAGCAGCGCGCGGTAACCCGCGGCATCGGGCCGTGCGGTCTTGTCGGTGTAGCCCATCATGCGCTGCGCGACGAGCTTGGCGTCCAGCCCCGCATGTGCCGCCAGCGCACGCTGCACCAGCAGCTTGCTCACGCCCACCCGAAAGCCGCCGCCGATCAGCTTGGTGAGCAGGAAGCGGCCGGTGGTGTCGAGCTCGTTCCAGTAGGCCGCGATGCGCTCGGCCTGCTCCTCGGGCGGCAGGGTGCGCAGCGGCAGCAGACGCTGCTCCACCCAGGCGGCCAGGCCCAGCGACGAGGTGACGGGGTTGGCTGGCAGCACGAGCGAGATGGTCTCGGCCAGGTCGCCCACCGCTTGATAGCACTCCTCGAACAGCCACTCGGAGATCCCGGCCAGGCGGATGGCGGTGGCGCGCAGCACGGCTGCCGGCACGGCCTGGCGCGGCTTGCCACCCGAGAGGAAGTACACGGCCCAGGCGGCGTCCGCATCGTCGGCTCGCGCGAAATACGCTTGCAGTGCCGACACCTTCGCCGCCGTGCCCGTGGTGGCATCGAGCTCCGAGTAGAGGTGCGCGAACTGCTGCATGGCGGCCATGATGCCGCGCGCGCAATGCCCGCGCCGCCCTGCGTCTACTGCGGCGACGAGGCCCCGGACAACAGCCGCTCGGCCCATCGGCGCGCCATCGCCTGCTGTCCTTGCGCGGAGAAATGGCAGTCGTCGAAACGATCGCCGGGGCCCCACACCGCATCGGCATCCGCGCCCGGCAGCGCGTGCGGCAAGCTGTAGGCGAGCCGGCGCTGTGCGCGCGCCACCGGGTGATCGGCCGACCAGGGCGCGCGCGTGCAGCGCGTGGCCAGGGCGATGTAGAGCGGCGCGCTCACACCCGTCTTGCGCGCGGCCTGCCACATCGAGGCGATGTGGGCCGCGTAGAGCAGCTCCGGCGTGCCGAGCAGGAAATCGGCCTCCCCCTGATGCCACAGCACATGGGTCACGCGATGGTGGCGTTGCAGCTCGGTGAGCATGCGCTGCCAGGAGCGGTGCAGGTCACCCCCCTCGCCCCAGCGCGACGCGCGGCTGCCGCCCACGGCAAAAGGCGCGACGACCACATGGTCGTAGCGCCCGGAGTCGAGGAGATGCGTGGCGAGGAGATCCCAGTAGGCCGCGCCCACGCCGGTCGCGCCCAGCCACGGCGCCTCGGCGCGCCAGCAGCGGCCCTGGTGGAAGTTGACGATGCGATCGCTGATGGCGGCATCGGCGCGCAGCTCGCCGTGGTTGCCGGCGTTGGATTGCCCCGCCACCACCAGCACGGCCACGCGCTCACCCGGTGCGGGGCAGACCACCTCCTGCTTGCCGGCCATCGCCTGCACGCGGCCGAAGCGGTCGAAGCTCGGCCCGTTCAGCTGCGGCGCGGACGACGCGGCGAGCCCGAGCGCCGCGGCCGCGGCGAGGGCCGCCCGCCCGCCCCGCCTCACGCGCGCTGGAACGGCATCACGCGCGTCCACGTGCGGTCTTTGAGGCGCAGTGCCGGGTGTTCGATGAGGTACCACGAGGCGATGGCCAGCACCAGCGTGATCGGCGTGGCGATCGCCGTCACCGTCCACGGGCCGATCGCCGGCAGCAAGGCGATGACGATCTTCTGGACCGGAAAGGCGTAGATGTAGAGGCCGTAGGAGTAGTCGCCGATGCGGTTGAACTGGCGGATCGGGCCTGCGGGCACGAGCGCGAAGAAGAGCACCAGGTACGGCAGCGTGAAGAGCCAGACGATGCTGAAGACGCTGCGGTCGATGGAGGCGAGCAGCGTGGCGGCGAGCATGGACCCGAAGATCGGCCAGGTCGCGGGAATGCGCTCACGCCAGATGTAGAAAACCGCTCCGGTGAAGAAGAGCGCCATCAGGCGCGGCGTGGCCGTGAGCGTCTCGTCGCCGCGGGTGGCGAAGTGCCAGGTGAAACCGGCGGCCACGATCGCCAGGGCGACGATGCCCATCAGCCGGCGCTGCGAGCCGCGCAGCAGGCCGATCGTGAACCAGGTGGCCGCGAGCAACGCGTACATGCGCACCTCTTCGGGCAGCGTCCACAGCGAGCCGTTGATCGCCGTGCCGGAGACGTGGTCCTCGAACACGCCGGGCAGCTTCCAGGTGAGACCGCCGGGGATCACGAGCGCGATGTTGCGCACGACATAGCGCCAGGTGTCGCGCTGCGCCAGGAATTCGCTGAACGAGAAGGTGGAAAAGAAGATGCCGAAGACGAGCGTGGTGGAGATCACCGCGACGGCCAGCCCCGGATAGATGCGCAGCACCCGTGCCCACACGAACTGCGGCACGCTGCCGCGGTGCCAGATGCTGGCCGTGACGAGGTAGCCGCTCGCGATGAAGAACATGTCCACCGCGAGCGAGCCGGGCGTGATTCCCAGGCGCGTGTGCCACGGTTCGTCGTGCGCATTGCCCGTGCACAGCACGAACGAATGGCTGACGATCACCATCAACGCGGCGGTGAACCGCAGGAGATTGAAGTTGTTGTCGCGGCCGCCCGTGTACGTGCCGAAGGTCTGCATCTCGCGCTCCTGAACCGGGCCTGGGTGCTCTCGAAGCATCGCAGTTTAAGCCGCTCGCCCTGCGCACCCATCCCCTCAAGCACGTGGCACCGCTTCGTCGTCGAGGTCGCCGAATTCGGTGCTGAACGACTGGGCCTGCAACCCCTGCTCCTGCAGCCAGCGCACCATGATGGCCTCGTAGCCGTGGGTCACGATCACCCGCTCGGCGCCGGTGGCGCGGACGGCGCGCTGCAGCCCGGGCCAGTCGGCGTGGTCGCTGAGCACGAAGCCGCGGTCCACCGCCCGGCGGCGGCGCGCGCCGCGCAGCTGCATCCAGCCGCTCGCGAAGGCGTCGCTCGCATCGCCGAAGCGGCGCACCCACGGCGTGCCCTGCACCGAAGGCGGCGCGACCACGAGGGCGCGGCCGAGTGCCGCCTTGTCGAGATCGGTCAAACGGTGCGTGGGCGGCAGCGGCACGCCCGCAGCACGGTAGGCCTCGTTGAGCGGGTCGACCGCGCCGTGCGTGACGATGGGGCCGATCGACACCTCGACGCCTGCGAGGATGCGCTGCGCCTTGCCGAAGCTGTAGCCCATCAGGAGGCTGGCGCGCCCGGCCTCGGCATTGCGCCGCCACCACTGGTTGATGTCGTCGAAGACCTCGCGCTGCGGCTGCCAGCGGTAGATCGGCAGCCCGAAGGTGGATTCGGTGATGAAGCAATGGCAGCGCACCGGCTCGAAGGGCTCGCAGGTGGTGTTGTGGTCGTCCGCGCCCGAGACGAAGTAGTCGCCCGAGGCCACCCACACCTGCCCGCCGTGCTCGAGCCGCACCTGCGCCGAGCCCAGCACATGCCCGGCCGGGTGCAGGCTCAGGCGCACGCCGTGGTGGACGATGGTCTCGCCGTAGTCGAGCGTCTGCAGCGCGATGTCGGCACCGAGGCGCGACCGCAGCACGCCCTCGGACCTGCGGCTCGCCAGGTACTGGCCACTGCCCACCCGTGCATGGTCACCATGCGCATGCGTGATGACGGCGCGCGCCACCGGCCGCCAGGGGTCGATGTAGAAATCGCCGGGCGGGCAGTAGAGGCCTTCCGGGCGCTGGACGATGAGGTCTGAAGCCATCGGCACACAAGCGGCAAACAGCGAGCCATGGGGCGAGGCAAAGCCTACGCCCGCTTCAAGCCGCCCGCCGCGGAACGGGTTTCCCGGCCGCAGGCGGGGCGCCCCTTGGGGGCAGGAGCGTCAGTGACTGGGGGGCTCAGTACCGCCCGGTGATGCCCGCCACACGCAGGTACACGTGCGCCACCCACGCCACGAAGCCCCGCCGCAGCACGCCGCGCCAGCCCGCGCGCCGCGCGTGCGCCGGATCGATCTCGCGCGACATCGACACCGCGTCGTCGAACTCCTGCGCGAGCGTGCGGATGAAATCGGCGTCGCGGATGACGACGTTGGCCTCGAGGTTGAGCAGGAGCGACAGCGGGTCGATGTTGGAGCTGCCGATCGTCGCCCACTCGTCGTCGACGAGGCCGATCTTGGCGTGCAGGAAGGCCGGCGTGTATTCGTAGACGCGCACGCCCGCGCTCAGGAGCTGGTCATAGAGCGCCTGGGCCGCCACTGCCGCGATGCGGTAGTCGACCTTGCCCTGCAGCACCAGGCGCACCTGCACGCCGCGGCGCGCGGCGTTGATGAGCACGCGCATGAAGGCGCGCCCGGGGTAGAAGTACGGCGAGATGAGGTCCACGCGCGTGCGCGCCTTGCGGATCGCGTGGATGTAGCTGCGCTCGATCGCGCGGCGCTGGCGCAGGTTGTCGCGCATCAGGAAGGCGGCGCGCACCGGCGGCAGGTCGGTGACGTCCTCGCCCTCCTTCAGGCCCTTGGGCATGCGCAGGCGATTGACGAGCCGCCGCGCCCGCGCCACCGGCTCGGCGCTGCGGGCGAGCGCGGCCATCTCGCGCGCGAAATGGCTGCCGACGTTGGCGCGCATCCACAGCGCATGCACCGCCTGCTCGATGGGCGCGACGATGGGGCCGCGCAGCTCGACGGCGTAGTCCAGGCGCGGCTGCTCGCTCCAGCCGTGCACCTGGTCGTAGCAGTCGTCGAGCAGGTTGATGCCGCCGACGAAGGCGACGCGACCATCGACCACGCACATCTTCTGGTGCAGCCGGCGCAGCTGGCTCGGCTGCAGCCAGGCCCACCAGCGGTCGAGCGGGCGGAAGACCGCCAGCGCCACGCCTGCATCGCACAACGCACGGCGCAGAGCGGACTGCGTGCCGCGCGTGCCGAAGCCGTCGACCACCACGCGCACGTGCACGCCGCGGCGCGCCGCCTCCACCAGCGCCTGCGTGACCAGCGTGACGCTGCCCATGTTGTCGTAGATGTAGGTGGCCAGCCAGACCTCGTGGCGCGCGTTCTCGATCGCCTGCACCATCGCCGGGAAGAGCTGGTCGCCGCCGCGCAGCAGCTGCGCGCGGTTGCCGCCGCTGTAGACGGGCGGCGTGGTCGATCGCACGGGCCGTGGCGTGGGCGGTCTGCGCGCGTCCACCATCAGTCGAGTTCGAGGTCGGCGACCAGGGGCAGGTGGTCGGACATGCGCGCCCACACGCTGCCGCGCGGCACGAAGGTGGAGGCGCAGTGGAAACCGCGCGTGTAGATGCGGTCGAGCGAGAAGAGCGGCACGCGCGACGGAAAGGTGCGCTGCGGCATGCCGCCCTCCGAGGCCGCGCGGGCCAGGCCCATCTCGCGCATGGGCGCATCGAGCTTCTCGCCCCAGTCGTTGAAGTCGCCGGCCAGCACGACGGGTTCGCTGCGTGGCACCGCCGCCTCGATGAAGGAAGCGATGCGGCTCACCTGCCGCACGCGGCTGGAGTGCATGAGGCCCAGGTGCACCACGAGCGCGTGGACCTTGACGCCGTGCCAGTCGACCAGCACGTGCAGGATGCCGCGCTGCTCGAAGCGGTGGTCGGAGACGTCGTGGTGACCCACGTCTTCACCGAGCGGCCAGCGCGACAGCAGCGCGTTGCCGTGCTCGCCCTCGTGCGTGTAGGCGTTGGTGCGGTAGGCCACGTCGTAGCCCTCGGGCGCGAGGTGCGTGGCCTGCGGTGCGCGCGGCCAGCCGATGTGCGTGTCGGGGAAGCGCCGCGCTTCGCCATGGTTGAAGTTGCGCACCTCCTGGAGGAACACGAGGTCGGCATCGAGCGCTTCGATGCCGAGGCCGATGTTGTGGATCTCCAGGCGCTTGCGCGGCCCGATGCCGCGCACGCCCTTGTGGATGTTGTAGGTGGCCACGCGCAGGACGTGCGCCGGGTGCAAGGTGGTGGAGCTGGCGCCTCGTGTCATGGGGTCGGTGAGGTGAACCGTGGCAACTGGAGGATCGCTTCGGCGTTGGAGGGCGAGAAGCAGCGGTCGGCGGCCTCGCGCCAATCGAGCCACTCGTAGCGCAGGTGTTCGCGCGGTGCGAGGGCAACCGGCGTTCCGCGCGGCACGCGCAGGCCGAAGACGTGCTCGGTGTTATGCGTGACGCCCGGCGCATAGCGATGGCGCCACACGGGGTAGATCTCGTAGATGTTGCGGAGCTGCCAGTCGCGCAGGTTCTGGAGCGGCACGGGCGGCGAGCCGATCACGATGCCGGTCTCTTCGGCCACCTCGCGGCAGGCGGTCTCGGCAAGCGGCTCGTCGAGGCGGTCCTTGGAGCCGGTCACGCTCTGCCAGAAGCCAGGCCGGTCGGCGCGCTCGAGCAGCAGCACCTGGCGTTCGTCGGTGTGGATGACGACGAGGACGGATTCGGGAATCTTGTGCGGTCGATCTGGCGACATGGCATGAAAAAAGGGCAGCTCGCGCTGCCCCCGGATGATGCCAGCGCCGCAGCGTGCGGCGCCTTCGGTCGATCAACCCTGAGCCACCGCCTGCGGATTGCGCAGACGGATGTGCAGCTCACGCAGCTGCTTCTCGTCCACGGGGCTGGGCGCGTGCGTGAGCAGGTCCTGCGCCCGCTGGGTCTTGGGAAAGGCGATCACGTCGCGGATGGAATCGGCCTTGGTCATGAGCGTGACCAGGCGGTCCAGGCCGAAGGCCAGGCCCCCGTGGGGCGGGGCGCCGTACTGCAGCGCATCGAGCAGGAAGCCGAACTTGAGCTGCGCCTCCTCGGGGCCGATCTTGAGCGCGTTGAACACCTTGCTCTGCACCTCGGCGCGGTGGATCCGGATCGAGCCGCCGCCGAGCTCCCACCCGTTGAGCACCATGTCGTAGGCCTTGGCGATGCACTTGCCCGGGTCGCTGTCCATGTAGTCCTCGTGGCCGTCCTTGGGCGAGGTGAACGGGTGGTGCACGGCGTTCCAGCGCTCGGCTTCGTCGTCGTACTCGAACATCGGGAAGTCGACCACCCACAGCGGCGCCCACCTGTCCTCGAAGAGGCCGTTCTTGCGGCCGAACTCGCTGTGGCCGATCTTGATGCGCAGGCCGCCGATGGCGTCGTTCACCACCTTGGCCTTGTCGGCGCCGAAGAAGATGAGGTCGCCGTTGCAGGCGCCGGTGCGCGCGATCACCTCGGCGATGGCCGCATCGTGCAGGTTCTTCACGATCGGCGACTGCAGGCCTTCGCGGCCCTTGCCGGCGTCGTTGACCTTGATCCAGGCCAGGCCCTTGGCGCCGTAGATCTTCACGAACTCG
>JBIQJS010000031.1:0-33699 GCA_044507405.1 Rubrivivax sp.
TGTCTTCGCCGCCCATGCGCTCGGCGAGCGCGCGGCGCCGCGCGAGCTCGTCGAGCTCTGGCCCCCAGGTCATGACGCCCCCTCGTCCGACGGGTACGTCGGCCGATCCCCCGAGGGGATGGCGGGCCGGCTTGGGAGCGGCCCGGCGCTCGGCCCGCTGGCGGAGCCTGACATGCAGTTCCTCATTCCTTCAGCTCGATGCCCGAGCGCTTGATGATGTCGGCGTACTGCGCGGTCTCGCTCTTGATGCGCGCGGCGAACTCCTTCGGACCGAGCCCGAGGATGTTCCCCTGCTGCGCCAGCAGCTTCTGCGTGGCCGGGTCTTCGGTGGCGGCCTTCATCGCGTCGGCCAGCGCCTTGACGATGCCCGGCGGCGTCTGCGCCGGCACGAAGGCGCCGACCCAGAACGAGATGTCGTAGCCGGGATAGCCCTGCTCGGCGATGCTGGGCACGTCGGGCAGGTCACGCCAGCGCTGCGCCGACGAGACGGCGATCGCGCGCAGCTTGCCGGCGCGGATCTGCCCCATGGCGGCGGGGTTGTCGAAGGCAGCGTCCACCTCCTTGGCGAGCAGGCCCAGCTGCGCCGGCGCCGAGCCCTTGTAGGGCACGTGCGTCATCTTCACGCCCGCCTGCTGCGCCAGCATCTCCATGCTGAGCTGCGTGAGGTTGCCGATGCCGGCCGAGCCGTAGGCGAGCGACTGCGACTTGGCGGCCTTCACCAGGTCGCCCAGGTTCATCACCTTGGCCGTGCTCTCCTTCTCGGGGTTGACCGTGAGGATGAAGGGCACCGAGACCACCAGCGACACGGGCGCCAGGTCGCGCTCCACGTCGTACTGCATCTTCTTGCCGTAGAGCAGCGGGTTGACCGTGATGGTGCTGGAGTTGGAGACGAGCACCGTGTAGCCGTCGGCCGGAGAGCGCGCGAGCTCGGTGGCCGCGAGCATGCCGTTGGCGCCGGTGCGGTTGTCCACGGTGACGGGCTGGCCGAGGCGTGTCTTGAGGTGGTCGGCCAGGATGCGCGCGACCGAGTCGATCGAGCTGCCGGGGCTGAAGCCCACCACGAAACGGATGGGCTTGCTGGGGTACGCCTGGGCCTGGGCGGAGCCCACGCCGGCGGCCCACAACGCCACCGCGATGCACAGGAATCGTCTTGCCACGCTGCAGTTCATCGGCTGTCTCCTGGTTCTGTGTAACGGAACTTGTGGTCCGTTTTTCTAGTATCGGAACCGGCCGGCCGGCAGGTCAATAGGGATCACCCGGGGCGCACCTGGCCGCGACGCAGCGCAAACTGGCCGCACAAAAAAGAATCCTGGTTCCACTTAGCAGAACACCGCGCGACTCACCCGCTCTGGTGTGCAAGGAGGTCTTGCGCATGTCCCACGTCCTGTCGTCCCCGCCTGCGGCCACCACGGTCGCCCCCACCGACTTCTCGTCCCCGGGGATCCCGCCCACCGTCTCGCCACCACCTTCCGCGCCCGCGGACGGCGTGGCCGCCGTCGACCGGGCGCTGTCCATCGCGACCACGCTCGCGCGTGCGAGCGCGCCCCTCACGCTGGCCGAGCTGGCGCGGCGCACCGGCATGTACAAGAGCACGCTCCTGCGCCTGCTGGCCTCGCTCGCGCGCGCCGGGCTGGTGGTCCACCGCAGCGACAAGCGCTATGCGCTGGGGCCGCTCGCCTTTCTCTTCGGCCGCTCCTTCGAGCAGACCTATGGCCTGAAGGAAGGGGTGCACCCGGTGCTGGAGTGGCTGGTGAGCAAGGGCACCGAGAGCCCCTCCTTCCACGTGCGCCACGGCAAGGATTCGCGGCTGTGCCTCTTCCGCATCGACTCGTCGCACTCCACGCTCGACCGCGTGCGCGCGGGCGACGTGCTGCCGCTCAACCGCGGTGCGGCCGGCAAGGTGCTGCAGGCCTACGCCGGCGGCCTGGCGACGGCGGGCGACACGCCGCTCCTGCACCACTCGTTCGGCGAGCGCGACCCGCTGTGCGGCGCGGTCGCCGCGCCGGTGTTCGGGCCGGCCGGCATCCTGCTCGGGGCGCTGTCGATCTCGGGGCCGCTGGAGCGCTTCTCGGAGCTGGCCGTGCAGCGCATGAACTCGCTGCTCTTCACCGCCGCCGAGACCGCGACGCGCACGCTCGGCGGGCAGTGGCCGGTCACGGCGGGCGAGCGTCTGGTGGGTTGAGACGGCCGTGCTGCGCCGACGCCGTATCCTTCGCGGTTTCGGAAACCCTGGTACGGAGCACCCATGAAACGTCTTGAAGGCAAGTCGGCCGTCGTCACCGGCGCAGCGAGCGGCATCGGCCGCGCCACCGCACTCCTCTTCGCCGAGCACGGCGCCAAGGTGGTGGCGGTCGACCGCGCCGCCGAGGTGGAGGCCACGGTGGAGGCGATCCGCGCCCAGGGCGGCACCGCCGTCGCACTGCAGCGCGACACCTCGCAGGAAGCCGACGTCGCCGACTTCATCGAAACCGCGGTACGCCAGCACGGCGGCCTGCACGTGTGCTACGCCAACGCCGGCGTGAGCGGCGGCGCGCGTGTCTTCGACGAATGGACGGTCGAGGAATGGAACCGCATCCTCTCGATCAACCTCGTGGGCACCTACCTCGCGGTGAAGTACGCCGCGCGCGTGATGGTGCCGGCCGGTGGCGGCTCGATCATCTGCACCGCCTCGGTGGCCGGCCTGCGCTCGGGCGCGGGGGGCGTGCCCTACAGCGCGAGCAAGGCGGGCGTGGTGAGCCTCGTGCAGACGGCGGCCAACCAGTTCGCCGGCACCGGCGTGCGCGTGAACGCGATCTGCCCGGGCCTCATCGAGACGGGCATGACCAAGCCGGTGTTCGACCGCGCCCGCGAGCGCGGCACCGAGCACAAGATCGGCCAGCTGAACCCGCTGCGCCGCGGCGGCCTGCCGCACGAGATCGCGCAGGCCGCGCTCTTCCTCGCGAGCGACGACGCGTCGTACGTGAACGGCCAGGCCCTGCCGGTGGATGGCGGGCTCACCTCGTCGCTGCCGGTGGTGCCGCCGAAGATGTGATGCGCCCGGTGGGGATCAGCCCGTGCGGCTCTTTCCCACCACCCGGATCAGCGCCTGTCGCAGCTTGTGCGCATCGACGGGCTTGGTCAGGAAGTCGTTCATGCCGGAGGCCAGCGCCTCCTCGCGCTCGGAGACGAGCGCAGCCGCCGTGAGCGCGATGATGGGCAGCTCCTCGGCGCTGTAGAGGCAGCGCATCTGGCGCGCGGCCTCGTGCCCCGACAGGCGCGGCATCTGCACGTCCATCAGCACCACGTGGAAGGGCCGCTGCTCGGCGGCGGCGCGCTCGACCGCCGCCACGCCCTCGGCGCCGTCGCTCGCCTGCATCACCTCCACGCCCCACTGCTCGAGCATGGCCACGCCGATCATCATGTTGACGGGGTTGTCCTCGACCAGCAGCACGCGCAGGCCTTCGAGGCGCTGGAAGTCCTCGGCCTCCAGGCGCGGGTCGGTGACGGGCAGGTCGGTCTCGGGCAGCGGCAGCTCGGCCCAGAAGCAGCTGCCGATGCCCGGCGTGCTGTCCACGCCGACCTCGCCTTCCATCAGCTCGGCGAGCTCCTTGCAGATCGACAGGCCCAGGCCCGTGCCGCCGAAGCGCCGCGTGGTGGAGTCGTCGGCCTGCGTGAAGGGCTGGAAGAGCCGCTTCTGCGTGGCGGTGTCGATGCCCGGTCCGGTGTCGCACACGGTGAACCGCACGTGCGCGGGCCGGTCGGCCGCGCCGGACATGCTCACCGACAGGCGCACCGAGCCGCGCTCGGTGAACTTGAGGCCGTTGGTGATGTAGTTGGAGAGGATCTGCCGCAGCCGCACCGGGTCGCCGCGCACCGTGCTCGGCACGCCGCGGGCCACGTCGAGCTGCAGCTCCAGGGAGCGCGCGGTGGCGAGCGACTGGTAGGCGTGGTGCACCGCCTTCAGCAGCGCGTGCAGGTTGAAGGGCACCGCTTCGATGTTGAACTTGCCGGCCTCGATCTTCGACAGGTCGAGGATGTCGCTGATGATGCCGGTGAGGCTCTGCGCGCTGTCCTGGATCTGCTCCAGGTACTGCATGCGGCGCGGCTCCTCGGTGCCGGTCTGCATGGCGAGGTTGGCCAGCCCCAGCAGCCCGTTGAGCGGCGTGCGGATCTCATGGCTGATGTTGGCGAGGAAGGCGCTCTTGGCGCGGCTCGCGGCCTCGGCCACGTCGCGCGCGGCCGCGAGCGCCTGCTCGATCTGGCGCCGCTCGGTGATGTCTTCGCCGATCCAGATCGTGCCGCCCATGCTGGGGTGCGTCGGGTCCACCACCTGCGCGAGCAGGCGGCACCAGAAGAGGCTGCCGTCGCGGCGGCGCAGCTGCCGCTCCAGCGCCACCGGCTTGCCCTCGCCCAGGAGCGGCCCGGCCAGGCGGCCCACTTCGGCGTAGGCCTCGGGGCTCTCCCACACGACCGATGCCGGCTGGCCGACCAGCTCACCCGGCCCGTAGCCCAGCATGCGCTCGAAACTCGGGTTGGTCTGCATGAAGCGCCGTTCGCGCGTGAGCGCGATGCCGATGGAGGCGTTCTTGAGGATGGCCTCGTGCTCCAGGCGCGCCCGCTGGATCTCGGTGACGTCGCGGCCGTTGACCACCAGGTAGTCGCGCCCGTCCATGCTGAAGCGGCCCGCCGACATCATGAGCGTGACCACCGAGCCGGTCTTGTGCACGAAGAGCGTCTCGACCTCGTTGACGCCGCCGTGCGCGCGCAGCTCGTCCACCATCTTGCGGCGGTCCTCGGGCGCATACCAGATGCCGAGGTCGAGTGCGCTCTTGCCCACCACTTCCTCGGCCGTGTAGCCGAACATGCGCGTGAAGCTCTCGTTGACCATCACGTAGACGCCGGTCTCCATGTCGGAGAGCGTGATGAAGTCGGGGCTGGTCGCGAAGAGGTGCGAGAGCATCGCCTGCGAACGGCGCAGCTGCCCTTCGGCCGCCACGCGCGCGGAGACGTCGTAGTACATCGACAGCACCGCCGTGCCGTTGTCGGTGCTGATGCGCGCGCCGGTCGCCTGCACCGTGAGGCGACGGCCATCCACCGCGCGCAGCTGGAATTCGGCGAGCTCCAGGCTCTTGCCCACCGGGTAGTCGGCGAGCCGGCGCACGCGCTCGCGCAGCAGCCCGCGCGCGGGCAGCGGGTAGAGCTCGGCGAGGTCGTAGCCCGTCATGGCCTCGGCCGAGGTGAAGCCGAAGAGGTGCGCCGCGGCCTCGTTCGCCTGCAGGGTGATGCCGTTGTCGTGCACGACCAGCGGCGTGGGCGTGAGCGCGAAGAGCTCGCGGTAGCGCGCATCGCTCGCCCGTTGCGCCTCGCGCGCCTGCACCTCCGGCGTGATGTTGCGCCCGACCCCCCAGTAGCCGGCGAAGCGGCCTTCGGCATCGAAGCGCGGCCGCCCGCTCAGGGTGAAGTGCATCAGTCCGCCCGAGGGTGTGCGGTAGCGCGCCGGCAGCCCGCTGAAGGGGCGGCGGGCGTCGAGGTCTTCGCGGTTGCGCCGGAGCACCTCGGGCTCGAAGATCAGGCGGTCGGACTCCCAGGGGTGCATGCCCAGGCGATCCTGCGCGATGGGCTGTTGTCCGCCAGGGCGGATGCGGTTGTCGATCCGCTGGAAGCGCAGGTCGGCATCGAGCTCCCAGTACCAGTCGGCGGCGATCCCGAGCAGCGCCTTGAAGCGCTGCTCGCGCTCCTCGGCTTCGGCGAGCGCGCGGTCGATCATGCGCGACATCTGCGCACCCGCGACCACCGCCGTCACGAGCAGCATGACGTGCGAGACGACGGGCAGCGTCCACGGGTTGCGCTGCGCCGTGGCGCCCGGCAGCAGGCCCGTGGCCTCGGCCCAGGCCAGCCCGCCCACGGCCGCGAGGCAGCCCGCGGCCAGCATCACGCCGGCACGCAGGCTGGTGAGCACGGTGACCAGGCACACCATGAGGCCGAAGAAGCCGAGGCTCAGGCTGCGCAGCCCTTCGCCCACGCCGACCGCGGTGAGCGCCACCACGGCGGCGCCGCTCCAGCCGACCGCGAGCACGACCTGCGTGATCGGGGCGCGCCGCAGCAAGCGTGCGGCGAGGCCGAAGGCGATCGAAAGCGCGACGCATGCGCCCACGAGCAGGATCTGCGTGCCCGCGGGCAGCTGCAGGTCGAGCCAGCCGTAGGCCGCGGCGCCGAAGAGCGACATGCCGCAGCCCAGCCCGAAGAACAGGCGGGCGATCGTGGCGTTCAGCCCGTCGCGCGAAATCGCGGCGAGCGGCCCTCCGGATGGTTGTTCTGCTTCGCTCATGCAGCGGGCGCGCGCGAACTGGACGCGCTGCAGCCGCTGCTAGTGTGTCGCGCCGGGCGCTGGCGTGTATCGGGGTTTCAGCGGTCTGCGCAGGATGACCGTGCGGCATTTAACGCCGCCCGGGTCTGCTCCGCGACTGAACGCGCGGCCGACGCGAAATCGTCGCCCGAGGACGCGTAGAGCACCGCGCGCGACGAATTGACGACGATGGTGCCGCCGGCGCGCCAGCCGGCCTTCACGGTGGCCTGCGCGTCGCCGCCCTGCGCGCCGACGCCCGGGATCAGCAGCGGCAGCGTGGGCGCCAGTTCGCGCACGCGCGCGATCTCGGCCGGGAAGGTCGCACCCACCACCAGGCCGAGCTGGCCGGTGGTGTTCCAGGGGCCCTGCGCGAGCTTGGCCACGTGTTCGTACAGCAGGTCGCCGTTCGCCAGGCGCTGCGCCTGCAGGTCGGAGCCGCCGGGGTTGGAGGTGCGGCACAGCAGGATCAGGCCGCGGTCGGCATAGCGCAGCCAGGGCTCCAGCGAGTCGTAACCCATGAAGGGCGAGAGCGTGACCGCATCGGCCTGGTAGCGCTCGAAGGCCTCGCGGGCGTACTGCTCGGCGGTCGCGCCGATGTCGCCGCGCTTGGCGTCGAGGATCACCGGCACCTCGGGCGCGACGCGCTTGATGTGGGCGATCAGGCGCTCGAGTTGCTCCTCGCCGCGGTGGCCGGCGAAGTAGGCGATCTGCGGCTTGTAGGCGCAGACCAGGTCCTTCGTCGCCTCGACGATCGCGGCGCAGAAGTCGTAGAGCCGCGATGCATCACCTTTCCACGCACCCGGGAGCCGCGCGGGCTCCGGGTCCAGGCCCACGCACAGCAGGGAGTCGTGGCCACGCTGGGCGGCGGCGAGCTGGTCGGTGAAGGTCATGGCGATCCTCGCGGTCGGGTCAGGCCTCGGCCGGCGGCGCGCCGTCGATGCGGCCGGCGAGCTGCGCCGCCACGCCGGTGTAGCTGCCGGGCGTCATCGCGAGCAGGCGGGTCTTCTCGCTCTCGGGGATCTCGAGCGTGCCGATGAAGGCCTGGATGTCGTCCCGCGTGATGGCCTTGCCGCGCGTGAGCTCCTTCAGGCGCTCGTACGGGTTGGGCAGCTTGTAGCGGCGCATCACGGTCTGGATGGGCTCGGCGAGCACCTCCCAGGCCGAGTCGAGGTCGGCGGCGAGCGCCTCGCGGTTGACCTCGAGCTTGCCGAGGCCCTTCAACAGGCTGTCGTAGCCCAGCACCGCATAGCCGAGCGCCACGCCCATGTTGCGCAGCACCGTGCTGTCGGTCAGGTCGCGCTGCCAGCGGCTGATGGGCAGCTTCTGGCTCAGGTGCGTGAGCAGCGCGTTGGCGAGGCCGAAGTTGCCTTCGGCGTTCTCGAAGTCGATGGGGTTGACCTTGTGCGGCATCGTCGACGAGCCGATCTCGCCCGCCTTGGTGCGCTGCTTGAAGTAGCCCAGGCTGATGTAGCCCCAGACATCGCGCGACCAGTCGATGAGGATGGTGTTGGTGCGCGTCACGGCGTCGAAGAGCTCGGCCATGTAGTCGTGCGGCTCGATCTGGATGGTGTACGGGTTGAAGGTGAGGCCCAGCTGCTTCTCGATGACCTTGCGGCTGAAGCCCTCCCAGTCGAACTCGGGGTAGGCCGACAGGTGCGCGTTGTAGTTGCCCACCGCGCCGTTCATCTTGGCGAGGATCTGCACGCCCGCGATGCGCTCGCGCGCGTGCTGCAGGCGCGCCACCACGTTGGCAATCTCCTTGCCGACGGTGGTCGGGCTCGCGGTCTGGCCGTGCGTGCGCGAGAGCATGGGCACCTCGGCCAGGTCCTTGGCGAGCGTGGTGAGCGAGCCGATGATCCTGTCGAGCGTGGGCAGCAGCACGTCCTGCCGCGCGGCCTTGAGCATGAGGCCGTGGCTGGTGTTGTTGATGTCTTCGCTGGTGCAGGCGAAGTGCACGAATTCAGAGGCCGCCTTGAGCTCGGCGCTGTTCTCGAAGCGGCTCTTGAGCCAGTACTCGACCGCCTTCACGTCATGGTTGGTGGTCTTCTCGATCTCCTTGATCGCCTGGGCATCGGCTTCGGAGAAACGCGTGACGAGCCCGCGCAGCAGGCCGCGGCCGGCGCCGGTGAGCGGCTTGAACTCGGCGAAGCCCGCGTCCGACAGCGCGATGAACCACTCCACCTCGACCTGCACGCGCCGGTGCATGAGCCCGAATTCGGAGAGCAGGCCACGCAGCGCGCCCATGCGGGAGGCATAGCGGCCGTCGAGCGGCGAGAGGGCAGTGAGGGGGCTGAGGTTCATGGCAGGGCGAGGAAAGCAAAGCAGCCTGCGATTTTAGGTGGCGCCCCTCGACGCCCCGGCATCAGCCCGCCGCGGGCCGGATCAACCGCGCGGCCGGCCCTTGGCGGCCGGCTTGCGGCCCGCCGCCTCGGGCCGCGTCGTCTCGCCCGGGGCGAGCGTGAAGAGCTTGGCGGCGCGGCCCTTGAGCTCCAGGAGTTCGTTGGGCGTGACCGAGTACTGGCCGGTGGCGAGGTTCACCTGGATGCCGAACTCGACCTCCTTCTTGCCGTTGGACAGCGCGCCCGAGGTGAACTCGTAGTCGTCGCGCTCGGCCGGCAGGCCCTCGGCGTCGAGGTCGTAGTCCTGGTACTGCACGTTGCGGATCTCGCCGCTGGCCAGGTCGAGCATGCCGGTGGCGGTGATGACCTCGTCGGTCAGCTCGTCGGTGATGGTGATGGGCAGCTTCAGGTCCACGGTCGGGTCGCTCGGTGTAGGCGGAGGGGAATTCTAGGTGGCCGACAATCACCCGCTCTCCATGTCCGCCGTTTCCCATCCCCTGCGCCGCATCGCCGTGCCGGCTTACGGCCCGTCACTGCTCTTCGGCATCGGCGAAGGCGCCATCCTGCCCATCCTGCCGCTCACCGCGCGCGACCTCGGCGCCTCGGTGCCCGTGGCCGCGCTGATGGTGGCGTTGATCGGCGTCGGCTCGCTGCTGTCGAACCTGCCGGCCTCGCTGCTCACCATGCGGCACGGCGAGCGCTGGGCAATCGTCGCCGCGGCGCTCTGGGCGGCGCTTGCCATGGCGCTGTGCGCGCTGACGCCGCACCTGGCGGTCTTCGCGGTGGGCTGCTTCATGGTGGGCATGTCGCAGGCGGTCTTCAACCTCGCCCGGCAGAGCTACCTCAGCGAAGCGGTGCCGCACAAATGGCGCGCGCGGGCGCTCTCCACGCTCGGCGGCGTGATGCGCATCGGGCTCTTCGTCGGCCCCTTCGTCTCGGCCGCGGTGGTGCACCGCCACGGCATGGCCGGCGCCTACGGCGTGGCCATCGCGGTGCTGCTCCTGGCCACCCTCGTGGCCGCGCGCATGCCCGACCTCGAGGCGCCGCATGCCCGGCCGTCGGCAGGCGCCTCCCTGGCGCTCGGCACCACCTTGCGCGACCACCGCCATGTCTTCGTCACGCTCGGCGTCGGCGTGATGCTCGTGGCCGCGGTGCGGGCGAGCCGGCAGGCGGTGATCCCGCTGTGGGCCGAGCACCTGGGCCTCGCGCCCTCGGCCGCCTCGCTGGTCTACGGCCTGTCGGCCGCGCTCGACATGCTGGTTTTCTACCCGGCCGGGCGGGTGATGGACCGCCATGGCCGCCGGGCGGTGGCGGTGCCATCGATGCTCATCATGGGCACGGCGCTGCTGCTCATGCCCTTCACGCACGGCGTCTGGACGCTCGGCCTGGTGGCCATGGCGATCGGCTTCGGCAACGGCATCGGCTCGGGCCTGGTGATGACGCTCGGCGCCGACCACTCGCCGCCGGGCGGCCGGGCACGCTTCCTGGGCGTATGGCGGCTGATGGTGGACCTCGGATCGACCTGCGGGCCCTTCGTGCTCTCGTTCCTGACGGGCCTGCTCACGCTCGGCGCCGGGGTGGCTGCCACCGGGCTGCTCGCGCTCGCGGCGGCCGGCGTGCTGGGATGGTGGATCCCCCGACTGCCGCCGCCGCGCTGACCCCGCGCTTGGTGGTGTCACGCTCGCCGCATAGGATGCGGCTTCCGCGGCCCCGCGCTGCACTTGGCTCAGGCCGTACCGCCATGCCGCGCCAGACCCAACACCAGCTGCCGAGCTACGCCGAGGTGGACATCACCGACGAGCTGGCCCGGCGCCCCTCGTCGGCTCCGGCGTCGGCGCGGCTGCGGGCGTCACGCCTGGTCGCGCTCACCCAGCAGATCGCCGAAGACCCGGCAGGCGCCTTGCAGGCCCTGGTGGACCTGCCATCTCACCGGTGCACACGGCAGCGGCGTGAGCGTGAGCGAATCCGACGACGACGACGCGGTCTTCCGCTGGGTGGCGACGAGTGGCGCCCTGGCGGCGTACCGCGGCGGCACCCTGCCGCGCTGGTTCAGCCCGTGCGGCGACGTGCTGCGCAAGAACGCCCTCACGCTGATGCGCGAGCCCGTGCGCCACTACCGCTACGCCGCCGCGCTGCCGGTGGCGATGCATGAACTGCTGCTCGCGCCGTTTCGCCTCGGCGGCCGGCCCGTGGGCACGGTGTGGGTGGTGAGCACCGATCCGGAGAAGCGCTTCGATGCCGAAGACGGCGCCACCCTCGTCGAGCTCGCCGACTTCGTCAATGACTCGACCTCGTTGCTCGGCCGCCTGGGCTGGCTGCTGCCGCCGCCGGCCACCGGCCCGGCACACCCGCCCTGAACGGCACGCGCTGCCAGGGCGTCGACGGCTCGTGTCAGGGCGCCGCGCTGCCGCCGGTGCTCGGGAAGACGTTGCCGCTGGTGTAACTCGCCATCGCATCGGCGAGCTGCACGAAGAGCGGCGCGATCTCCACCGGCTGGCCGGGCCGGCCGTAGGGCGTCTCCGCACCGAAGTTCGCAATCTTGCCCGGCAGCTGGCCGCCACTGGGCTGCAGCGGCGTCCAGTACGGGCCCGGCGCGATCGCGTTGACGCGCACGCCACGCCTGGCCAGCTGCTTCGCCAGCGACTGCGTGAACGCGATGATCCCGGCCTTGGTCGTCGAGTAGTCGAGCAGGTCTTCCGGCGGATCGAAGGCCACCACCGAGGCGGTGTTGATGATCGACGCGCCCGGCGGCAGGTGCGGCAGCGCGTACTTCGTCAGCCAGAACATCGCGTAGAGGTTGGTCTTCATCGTGGCGTCGAAGATCTCGTTGCTGATGTCGAGGATGGAGGCCGCAGCCTGCTGACGCGCCGCGTTGTTGACGAGGATGTCGAGCCCGCCGAAGTGGGCGACGGTCTCGGCCACCAGCCGCTGGCACACCCCTTCGAGGCGGATGTCGCCGGGCAGCGCGAGCGCGCGGCGACCTTCCGCACGGATGAGCTGGATGACCTCGCGCGCATCGGGCTCCTCCGAGGGCAGGTAGCCGATCGCCACGTCGGCCCCTTCGCGCGCATAGGCGATCGCCGCCGCGCGCCCGAGGCCGGAGTCGCCGCCGGTGATGAGCGCGCGGCGACCGGCGAGCCGCCCCGAGCCGACGTAGCTGCGTTCGCCATGGTCCGGCCGCGGCGTCATCTGGCTCGCCAGGCCCGGCCACGGCTGGCGCTGCTCGGGAAACGGCGGGCGCGGGTACGCGGTGCGCGGATCGACCAGCGGGCGGGGCGCCTGCGCAGGCGCGGCAGCGGCGCCGCCCGCGGCCACGAGGCCGGGGACGGCGACTCCCGCGCCCAGCCAACCCATGGCATGGCGGCGCGTGGCGCGGGGTGACGGGTCGGATGCGGTGTCGTCGTCGTGGTCGCGCATGGGGGTCTCCTGAAGTGGAAGAGCGGTGGAAGGAAGCGTGTGCCGGCAAGCGGTGCGGTCGCGGGCAATCGGTGCGCCGCCGCGCCGGGCCGGGCGCGGTCGGCCACGCCCGTGCAAGGCGGAAGAAATTGCGGCAGATGCGGGCGGGCCGAGGAGCCTCGATGAGACCTGGCAGCGTGGGGAGGCCCCGGCCTCTCAGCACGCGCGTCGTGCCCCCCGGCCCGGTGCTCGACCTCGGAGAAGGCGTCGTTGCACTCGCCGCAGAAGTCGGGTCGATGCGACTTGGGCAGCGCACGGATCGACCCCGCGCAGGCCAACTGGGCGAACGACGGCGTGGTGGCCTGCTGCTGCTCGCGTGGCGCCCGGCACGCCATCGCAGCGCCGGCGGGGAGCGTCGCACCGGAACACCGCTTGCCTGAACGGCACTCCAACCGGAGCTCACACCATGGCCATCAAGACCCTCTCGCTGCTACTCGCCGTCGGCGGCATCGCCGCGGCCTTCTACCGTGCCGGGCAACGCTCGGTGCACACCGGCGCCTCGTCGTCGGCGCTAACCGGGTCGTCCGCCGGGCTGGACGAGGCGAGCCGCGCGCCGCTCGGCTCGGCCACGGCGGCCACCAACCCGGGCGAACGCCTGCAGGACCTCAAGCTCGCGAACGCGGGCCTCGGCTCCAGCGCCAACGAGGACAACGAAGACCTGCTCGCACCGCCGCGCGGTGAAGACCAGCAGGCGGAGAACATCAAGCCCGGCCTGCCCGACTTCGCACGCGGCGCCTGAGCCGCAGCGCCCCCGGCGCGGCTCAACCGCGACGAACGGCGCGCACGGGCGCCCTGCCCGTGCGCGGCAGCGTGCGTTCCGGGTGGGTACGATCGCGGCCCCACCCCGGAGAGCACGATGACACTTGTGGACTGCACCGAAGAGCGCCATGCCATGGCGATCCTCGACATCTTCAACGACGCCATCGTCCACTCCACCGCGCTGTACGACTACACGCCGCGCCCGCCCGAGGCGATGGCGGCCTGGTTCGCCACCAAGCGCGCCAACGGCTTCCCGGTGATCGGCTATGAAGACGACGCTGGCACGCTGCTCGGCTTCGCGAGCTACGGCACCTTCCGCGCGTGGCCGGCGTACAAGTACTCGGTCGAGCACTCCATCTACATCCACCGTGACCACCGCGGCCGCGGCCTCGGGCGCCGGCTGCTGCAGGCGATCGTGGAGGCGGCGCAGGCGCGCGAGGTGCACACGCTGATCGGCGGCATCGATGCGGCCAATGCCGCGAGCATCGCGCTGCACGAGAAGCTCGGCTTCCAGCACGCCGGCACCATCCGCCAGGCGGGCTTCAAGTTCGGCCGCTGGCTGGACCTGGCCTTCTACCAGCGCCTGCTCGCCACACCCGCGCACCCGGTGGACGGCTGACGCTCGGCGCTCGATCCCGCGCCGGCCTGGTCCGGCGCTTGCATCTGCGGTCACGGCGGTGCCGGGCGTATGCTGGGACGCCGTCAGACGACAGGAGCGACGCACGCATGAGCAGCGACAAGGCCGCCGAGACCCACGGGTCCAAGCACATCCGCCTCACGTCCCACCCCGGAGCGCAGGCCACCCCCGCGATCCACTGGGGGGCCGCCACCGCGGCCGAGCGCGGGCCCGTCATCGGCACCACCACCCAGCGCGCACACCGCAACGTCGTCGGCACGCACAGCGGGAGCTACGGCATCTACCGCGCGCTCGCCGTGGCCGCCGGCAACCTGGCCCGCGGCCACCGCGCCGACCTCACCAACACGGCGCCCACCACGCCCATCGGGCCCTATCCGCAATGGCGCGATCCGCACAAGATCGTCTCGCTCGACCCCTGGGGCGCGATGGTGGGCGAGGCCTTCGCCGAGCAGATCGCCGCCGGCTACGACATCCGCCCGACGATCGCGGTGACGCAGGCGCACGTGCACCTGCCCGAGATCCAGCAGGCAATCGCCTTCCAGCGGCTCGGCATCGACGGGAAGATCCTGCTCGACGACACGTCGGCTGCGGTCACCAAGGTCGCCGTCGAGCCGGTGTGGTGGATCGAAGGCGTGGCACGCCGCTTCAACGTGAGCGAAGCCACGCTGCGCCGCGTGATGTTCGAGGAAACGGGCGGCATGTACCCCGAGCTCGTGACGCGCAGCGACATCGGCGTCTTCCTGCCGCCCATCGGCGGGCAGACGCTCTACATCTTCGGCGACCCGCGCGACCTGGCGAACCCCGAGGTCACGCTCACCGCGCGCGTGCACGACGAGTGCAACGGCTCGGATGTCTTCGGCTCCGACATCTGCACCTGCCGCCCCTACCTCACGCACGCCATCGAGGAGTGCATCAGGGGCGCACAGGCCGGCGGCGTGGGCCTCATCGCCTACAGCCGCAAGGAAGGCCGCGCGCTCGGCGAGGTGACGAAGTTCCTCGTCTACAACGCGCGCAAGCGCCAGGTGGGCGGCGACAGCGCCGACAAGTACTTCCTGCGCACCGAGTGCGTGGCCGGCGTGCAGGACATGCGCTTCCAGGAGCTGATGCCCGACGTGCTGCACTGGCTGGGCATCCGCAAGATCCACCGGCTGGTCAGCATGAGCAACGACAAGTACGACGCCATCACCGGCAGCGGCATCGAGGTCGGCGAGCGCGTCAAGATCCCCGATGCGCTGGTGCCCGCCGACGCGCGCGTCGAGATCGAGGCCAAGATCGCCGCCGGCTACTTCACCGACGGCACCGTGCCCGACGCGGCGGCGCTGGCCGCCACCAAGGGGCGCGACCTTGTCTGACCCGACCGCGCTGCTGCGCGCGCCCGCCACGATCCGCGAACGCTGCGGCCACATCCTCGCGGCCGCCGAGGCGGGGCGGTCGAAGCACTACACGGTGAACCGCAGCCAGCTCGACGAGGTGGCGCGCCGCGTGGAGGCGGTGACGCGGCGCCAGTACCCCGACCTGCGCATCCCGTACCACAGCCGTTGGCGGCATTTCGAGGCTGGCGGCGTGGACCGCCGCGGCGAACTCGCGCTGCTGCTGCAGGGGCGCGACGCCGCCGAGCAGGCGCAGGCCCGCATCGACCTCACGGTGATGAGCGTGCTGCTCGATGCGGGTGCGGGCGCGGCGTGGCGCTACGACGAAGCCGGGCGCACCTACACGCGCTCCGAGGGCCTCGGCGTCGCGACCTTCCGCGCCTTCCTCGCCGGCAGCTTCTCCAGCGATCCGCTGGACCCGCTGCGCGTGGACGCACCCGCCCTGCAGCGGGTGGACGAAGCGCTGCTCGCGCAGGTCTTCCAGGTGCGCGACGACAACCCGCTGGTCGGCCTCGCGGGCCGTGCCGAGCTCATGCGCCGGCTGGGCGACACGCTCGCGGCACGGCCCGAGGTCTTCGGTGCCGACGGCCGCCCGGGCGGCCTCTACGACACGCTCACGCAGGCCGGCCAGCTCGACCGCCTGGCCGCGCCCACGCTGCTGCAGGCGCTGCTCGAACACCTGGGGCCGATCTGGCTCACCGGCAGCCAGCTGCAGGGCACGCCGCTCGGCGACTGCTGGCCGCATCCGCACGCGGGCGGAAGCGGCCTCACCGCCGGCTGGGTGCCCTTCCACAAGCTCAGCCAGTGGCTGACCTATTCGCTGCTGGAGCCCTATGCCTGGGCCGGCGTCACGCTCACCGAGCTCGACGGGCTGACCGGCCTGCCCGAATACCGCAACGGCGGCCTGCTGCTCGATGCGCGCGTGATCGTGCCGCGCGACGCGACCTTCGCCGCCGGCACGCACACCGTGGCCGACGAGGCCATCGTCGAATGGCGCGCGCTCACGGTGGCGCTGATCGACGAGCTCGCGCCGCTGGTGCGCGAGCGCCTGCACAAGAAACCCGAGGAGCTGCCGCTCGCCTGCATCCTCGAAGGCGGCACCTGGGCGGCCGGCCGCGAGATCGCGCAGACGCTGCGCGGCGGCAGCCCGCCCCTGCGCATCGAGAGCGACGGGACGGTGTTCTGATGCCGGCTGCGACTTCCCCTCATCACAAGACTCAGAGCCCACCATGAGCACACCCCAGGTCCACCACATCACCCACCCGCTGATCCAGCACAAGCTCACGCTGATGCGCGAGAAGGACCGCAGCACCAACAGCTTCCGCCGCCTGCTGGGCGAGATCAGCATGCTGATGGCCTACGAGGTGACGCGCGACATGCCCACCCAGCTGATCGACATCGAGACGCCGCTGGAGACGATGCAAAGCCCGGTGATCGACGGCAAGAAGACGGTGTTCGTCTCCATCATGCGCGCGGGCGCAGGCTTCCTCGACGGCATGCTCAACGTGGTGCCGGGCGCTCGCATCGGCCACATCGGCCTGTACCGCGACCCCAAGACGCTGGTGGCGGTGGAGTACTACTTCAAGATGCCCGCCGACATGCACGAGCGCGACGCCATCGTGCTCGACCCCATGCTCGCCACCGGCAACTCGGCCGTGGCGGCGGTGGACCGGCTGAAGGAGACGAACCCGAAATCGATCCGCTTCGTCTGCCTGCTGGCGGCGCCCGAGGGCCTGAAGCACTTCACCGAGGCGCACCCCGACGTGCCTGTCTACACCGCGGCCATCGACCGCGCCTTGAACGAAGACGGCTACATCGTGCCGGGGCTCGGGGATGCGGGCGACCGCATCTTCGGCACGAAGTAGAGCTGCGGCCGCACGCGCGCCGGCTGGTGGCGCGTCGGCGCGGGGCATTCACCCACCCGCACCGCGCCGCAGGCGAGGTAGAAGCCTTCGGCGAAGGGATCGGCATCCACCGTCACGCGGGCATAGCCCTGCTCGGCGGCTTCGTGGAGCAGGGTCTCCAGCAGGCGGCGGCCGAGGCCGGTGCCCATGCAGGCGGGCAGCACCCACAGGTGCTCGAGGTCGGCGTCTTCGCCTTGCAGCACGAGCTGCCCGAAGGCCACCACCCGGCCCGCGACCTCGACCACGCGCGCCGGCCCCTGCGCGAGGGACTGTGGCGTGATCGTGAGCGACTCGCGCCAGGCCGCCATGTCGGCGTCTTCGTAGCCCCAGTGGGCTTTCGCCGCCCGCGCGATCTGCGACAGCCGCTCGTGTTCATCGGGCCGCGCCGGGCGGATCGAGATCCTCGCCATCAGTCCCCCATCAGGTGCAGCACCACCTCGCGGCGGTGCGGGCGCAGGCGGTGCTCCCAGAGGTACACCCCCTGCCAGGTGCCGAGCGCAAGCCGCCCGTCGACGAGCGGCACCGAGAGCTGCACCGCGGTGAGCGCAGACCGCACGTGCGCGGGCATGTCGTCGGGGCCTTCGTCGCGGTGGCGAAAGAGCGCGTCGCCATCGGGCACCAGGCGCGCGAAGAACCGGTCGAGGTCGCCGCGCACGTCGGGCTCGGCGTTCTCCTGGATCACGAGGCTGGCCGAGGTGTGGCGCACGAAGAGCGTGAGCAGCCCGGCGCGCAGGCCGCTTTGCGCCACCCAGTCGGCCACCGGGCGGGTGATCTCCAGGAGGCCGCGGCCGCGGGTATCGAAGGCGAGGATGGTCTGGGCCTGTCGCAGCATGGGCGGCAAGCATAGGGCGTGCGCCCTGCACGATGGGCCACAACCGTGCATGCTCGCGGCCTATTGAATTTGAAGAAGGGGCACAGGTGGATTCACTCTCGCAGGTGGCGCTCGGCGCCTCGGTGGGCATCGCGGCCATGTCCGGCCGCACGGCGGTCTGGAAGCCGGCGCTCTGGGGCGCGGTGTGCGGCACGCTGCCCGACCTCGACGTGTTCATCGACCATGGCGATCCCATCCTCAACATGGTGCTGCACCGCGCCGAATCGCATGCGCTCTTCTGGCTGAGCGTGGCCTCGCTGCCGATCGCCGCGGCCATCGCGCGGCTGCATGGCGAATGGGCAATCTGGCGACGATGGTGGCTGGCGGTGTGGCTGATGCTCGTGACACACCCCCTGCTGGACGCCATGACGGTCTACGGCACGCAGCTCGGCCTGCCGTTCACGAACCACCCGTATGGCGTGGGCAGCATCTTCATCATCGACCCGCTCTACACCGTGCCGCTGCTGGTGGGCATCGTGTGGGCGCTCGTGGCCCGCGGCAGCCCGCGCGGCCTGCGGGCGAATGCGGTGGGCTTCGGGCTCGCCACCGCCTACCTCGCCTGGAGCGTTGCGGCGCAGGCGATGGTCACGCACACGGCGCGCACGGCGCTCAAGGCGCTCAAGGCGCAAGGGATTGCAGCCTCGCAGCTGCTGGTCACGCCCACCGCCTTCAACACGCTGCTCTGGCGCGTGGTGGCGATCGACGGCGACCGCTATCACGAGGGCTTCCGCTCGCTGCTCGATGGCGCGCAGCCGATGCAGTTCGACAGCTTCCCGCGCGGCCTGGCGCTCGCGCCCGAGCTGGAGCGGCTCGATGGCGTGCAGCGCATGCAGGCCTTCACGCACGGCCACTACAAGCTGCACGAGACGGGCGGGCGGCTCTACGTGACCGACCTGCGCATGGGCCAGGAGCCGGCCTACAGCTTCGACTTCGCGGTGGCCGAGCGGCGCGGCGGCGAGGTGGTCGCGCTGCCGCAGGCGGTGCACGAAGGCCGGCGGCCGGACGACGTCGGGCGGGCGCTCGACTGGCTCTGGCGCCGTGCGCTGGGCGAGCCGCTGCCGCCCCCACGCTGACGCCCCGAGGGGCATCGCGCGCCGGTGCGCACGGCCGGGGCCGCAGCGCTATGCTCGGCCCGTGGACCACACCCGCCTTCCGCCCCTCGCCATGACCTTCGGTGAGCACCTGGCTGCCTCGGTGCGTGGTCTCGCCTGCGCGCCGCCCCGGCGTTGACCGACACGGCCCTGCTTCGACGGGGCCGCTCGCACACGTCGCAACGCACCAGGAGCACGCCATGCCCGATCTCTTCGACAACCCCATGGGCCTGATGGGGTTCGAGTTCGTCGAATTCGCCTCGCCCACGCCCGACACGCTGGAGCCCCTCTTCGAGAAGATGGGGTTCAGCCTCGTCGCCCGCCACCGCAGCAAGGACGTGCTGCTCTACCGCCAGGGCGACATCAACTTCATCGTCAACCGCGAGCCCAGGAGCCTGGCCGGCTACTTCGCCGCCGAGCATGGGCCGAGCGCGTGCGCGATGGCCTTCCGGGTGAAGGATTCGCACAAGGCCTACTACCGCGCCCTCGAACTCGGCGCGCAGCCGGTCGACGTGCCCACCGGCCCGATGGAGCTCAAGCTGCCGGCCATCAAGGGCATCGGCGGCGCGCCGCTCTACCTGATCGACCGCTATGAAGACGGCAAGAGCATCTACGACATCGACTTCGAGTTCCTGCCGGCCTTCCAGGACCCGGCGGCGCGCCACCCGCGCGGCCACGGCTTCAAGGTGATCGACCACCTGACGCACAACGTGTACCGCGGGCGCATGGCCTTCTGGGGCGGCTTCTACGAGAAGCTCTTCAACTTCCGCGAGATCCGCTACTTCGACATCCAGGGCGAGTACACCGGCCTGACCAGCCGTGCGATGACGGCGCCCGACGGGCTCATCCGCATCCCGCTCAACGAAGAGGCCGGCAAGGGCTCGGGGCAGATCGAGGAGTTCCTGATGAAGTTCAACGGCGAGGGCATCCAGCACATCGCGCTCTTGACCGACGACCTGATCGCGAGCGTCGATGCGCTGCAGCTCGCCGGCATCCCGCTGCAGACGGCGCCCAACGACATCTACTACGAGATGCTGGCCGAGCGCCTGCCCGGCCACGGCGAGCCGGTGCAGGAGCTGCAGACGCGCGGCATCCTGCTCGACGGCAGCACCGCGGGCGGCGACAAGCGCCTGCTGCTGCAGATCTTTTCGCAGAACCTGCTCGGGCCGGTGTTCTTCGAATTCATCCAGCGCAAGGCCGACGAGGGCTTCGGCGAAGGCAACTTCAAGGCGCTGTTCGAGTCGCTGGAGCGCGATCAGATCCGCCGCGGCGCCTTGAAAGTGGAGGTGTGACCATGGAACTGAAAACGGAACGGATCCACCACGTCGCCTACCGCTGCAAGGACGCGAAGGAGACCGTGCTCTGGTACGAGAAGATGCTCAACTTCAAGTTCCAGCTCGCCATCGCCGAGGACCGTGTGCCTTCGACGAAGGAGCCCGATCCGTACATGCACATCTTCCTCGACGCCGGCGGCGGCAACGTGCTGGCGTTCTTCGAGCTGCCCACCAAGCCCGCGATGGGGCGCGACCCCAACACGCCGGAATGGGTGCAGCACATCGCCTTCCGCGTGAAGGACCGCGAGACGCTGCTGGCCTACAAGGCCCATCTCGAAGCGAACGGCGTCAACGTGCTCGGCGTGACCGACCACGGCGCCTTCCATTCGATCTACTTCTTCGACCCCAACGGGCACCGGGTGGAGCTCGCCTGTCCCGATCCGGATGAGGAAGCGACGATCCGCAAGCTCGATGCGGTGAAGTGGGGGATGCTGGAGGAATGGTCACGCACCAAGCGGGCGCCCAGGCATGCGGACTTCCTGCACGCGAGGGAGTTCAAGGGGTGAGGGGTTCTCCTGGGGCTGAGGCCCCTACCCGTTGGCCCTGAGGTATCGCGAAAGGCCGCGCGCCACCATCCTGCGTTCGCCCTGAGCCCGTCGAAGGGCTGCGCGCCACCCCTCCCCGTTCGCCCTGAGCCTGTCGAAGGGCTCGCGCGACGGCTTCGACAAGCTCAGCCCGAACGGGGGAGGGCCAATGGCATGGGGCACTTCACCCCTCACCGATACGTCAACGCCAACCCGCTGAACCGGTCCTCCTCGCGCCACTTCGCCAGCATCTTGAAGTAGGGAATCGGCCCCTGGCCGTACGGTGAGTTCTGCACGCCGCGCGCCTCGGGCTTGCCCTCGTTGTTGTAGTAGCCCGGCGTGCAAGAGGCGAGGAACTCCTGGTTGCGGCGCTGGCCGTCGATGATGGTCTGCACCCAGGCGTCTTCTTCCTCGACCGTCGGCTCCAGCGTGCGCACCTGGCGCTCGACGGCCTGGGTGATGAGGAAGGTGGCGTGCCGCGCCTGCTCGCCGAGCGAATGGGTGTAGTTCGCGGTCTGCCCCGATTGCGGCGGGCCGAAGATGAAGAGGTTGGGAAAGCCGTGGGTCAGCATGCCGTGCAGGGTGCGCATGCCGCCGGCCCACTTCTGCGACAGCGTCTGGCCGGTGCGGCCCACGAGGTCGTAGCCGGCGCGGCGGGTGTAGCCGGTGCCGACCTCGAAGCCGGTCGCGAACACGATCGCGTCCACCTCGTAGTGCTGGCCGTTGGCGACGATCGCGTTCTCGGTGATGCGGTCCACGCCCTTGCCCTGCGTGTCCACCAGCGTCACGTTGTCGCGGTTGAAGGCCTGCAGGTACTCGTCGTGGAAGCACGGGCGCTTGCAGAACTGGCGGTACCAGGGCTTGAGCGACTCGGCGACCTTCGGGTCCTTCACCACCTCGTCGACGCGCGCGCGCACCGCGTTCATCTTCTTCATGTCGGCGACTTCCATCGCTTGCATGATCCGGTCCATCGAGCTGAGCACCGAGCGGTCGGCCGCGGCGAGCTGGCGGAAGTTGCGCGCGGCTTCGGTCCAGCCATCGCGCACCAGGTCCTTGTCGGCATAACCACCCGCCACGAGCGTCGTGAAGTTCTCGATGCGCTCGCGCTGCCAGCCGGGCTTCTGCTCGTCGTACCACTCCGGCGGCACCGGGCGGTCGTTGCGGTAATCGATGGACGAGGGCGTGCGCTGGAACACATAGAGGTGCTGCGCACCTTCGGCCAGGTGCGGCACGCACTGCACGGCCGTCGCGCCGGTGCCGATGATGGCGATGCGCTTGTCGCCGATCCGGTCGAGCCCGCCGAGCGGGCCGCCGCCGGTGTAGGCGTAGTCCCAGCGGCTGGTGTGGAAGGTGTGGCCCTTGTAGTCGAGGATGCCCGGGATGCCGGGCAGCTTGGGCCGGTTGAGCGGGCCGTTGCTCATGATGACGAAGCGCGCGCGCATGCGGTCGTCGCGCGTGGTGTGCACCACCCACACCGCCTCGGCCTCGTCCCACTCCATCTTCGTGATGCGCGTCTGGAAGACGGCGTCGCGGTAGAGGTCGAAGTGACGTGCGATGTGCTGCGCGTGCGCGAGGATCTCGGCGCCGTTGGCGAAGCGCCGCGGCGGCTTCACGCCCAGCTCCTCGAGCATGGGCAGGTAGACCGACGCCTCCATGTCGCAGGCCGCGCCGGGGTAGCGGTTCCAGTACCAGGTGCCGCCGAAATCGCCGGCCGCCTCGACCATGCGGATGCTCTGCACGCCCTGCATGCGCAGGTGCGCGCCGGCCTGCAGGCCACCGAAGCCGCCGCCGATGATGAGCACCTCGACCTGGTCGGTGATCGGCGCGCGCGTGTAGCCCGGCTCGACGTACGGATCGTCCGCGTAGCGCGAGAGCTCGTCCCGGATCTCGACGTACTGCTCGTTGCCGTCGTCGCGCAGGCGCTTGTCGCGCTCGATGCGGTAGCGCTCGCGCAGCGCGACGAGTTCGGCCATCACCTCCGGCGAGATGCCGGGCGGCGTGGCAGCGCCGGCGGGCGCGGAGTTCACCAGGGTGGGATCAGCACTCATATATCAGCAGTAGAAATCGATGAAAGGTTTCAACTGTAAGGTATCTGCCTTAGATGCGCACCGCTTTCCGCACCCGCGCGTGGGGGTGCGCATCGACCACCGCAGTGCGCGTCACGCAGGTGACACGAAAGTGGGTGATCCGCCCTTGACGATCGCGGGGGACGGCGTAACCTCCGCTGTTTCGCAAAATTTGCACCCGTGTTCATTAAAGGATCGTCCATGCCCACCACCGCGCGCGCCGTCGTTGTTCGAGAAGTCAACGGCCCCATCACCGTCGAGACCCTGCAGGTCAAGGACCCGGGCCCGAACGAGGTCCTCGTGAAGATGAGCGCCTGCGGCGTCTGCCACAGCGACCTGTCGGCCGCCAACGGCACGATCCAGATGGCGCTCCCGCTGGTGCTCGGCCACGAGGGCGCCGGCATCGTCCAGGCCGTCGGCTCGGCCGTGACCGAGTTCAAGGTCGGCGACACGGTGCTGAGCAGCTTCGTCGCGATGTGCGGCCGCTGCCGTTATTGCTCGACCGGCCGTCCGCAGCTGTGCGACCAGCCGGTGCGCGCCGCGCTCGCCGCGCCGGGCGCCGTGCCGCGCTTCACGTCCGAGAAGGGCGAGGGCTTCAACGTCTTCGGCGCCTGCGGCGTGATGGCCGAGTACGCCACCCTGGCGGTGGACAGCGTCGTGAAGATCGACAAGGACATGCCGCTCGACAAGGCCTGCCTCGTGAGCTGCGGCGTGATGACCGGCGTGGGCGCCGCGATCAACACCGCCAACGTGCAGCCCGGCTCCATCTGCGTGGTCTTCGGCTGCGGTGGCGTGGGCCTGTCGGCCGTGCAGGGCTGCCGCATCGCCGGCGCCGCGATGATCGTGGCGGTCGACACCTCCGACCTCAAGCTGCAGATGGCCAAGGACATGGGCGCGACCCACACGGTCAACGCCAAGAGCGTGGAAGACGTGGTCAAGGCCATCATGAAGCTCACCGGCGGCGGCGCCGACTACGCCATCGAGTGCGTGGGCGTGGGCGCGGTGGTGGCGCAGGCCGTCAACGTGCTGGCGCGCGGCGGCATGGCGGTGACGGTGGGCGTCTCGGCCGCGACCGACACCGCGGCCGTGCGCACGCTCGCCATGACCGCGATGGAGCGCTCGCTCAAGGGCAGCTACTTCGGCTCGGCCCGCCCGCGCGAGGACTTCCCCCGCCTCATCAAGCTCTACCGCAGCGGCCAGCTCAAGCTCGACGAGCTGATCACCCGCACCTACAAGATCGACGAAGCCCCGCAGGCCTTCGCCGACCTCGCCGAGGGGCGCAACGCCCGCGGCGTGATCCTCTTCGACTGAGCGCACGACCGCCATGCCGCCCGTCGCCGACCGCCTTGCGGCGACGGAGCGCACCCGCGCCGCGGCGCGCAGCACATGGGTGAGCGTGGTCGTGAACGTGGTGCTCACGCTCGCCCAGCTGGTAGTGGGCGTGCTCACGCGCTCGCAGGCGCTCGTGGCCGATGGGCTGCATTCGCTCTCCGACCTGGCCTCCGACGTCGTCGTGCTGGTGGTCAACCGGCACAGCCACAAGGATCCGGACTCCGACCACCCGTACGGCCACCAGCGCTTCGAGACCGCAGGCTCGCTGGTGCTGGGCGTGCTGATGGCCGGCGTGGGCGCCGGCCTGTTGTGGTCGGCCGTGGGCAAGCTCGGCGCGCCGCCCGCCGAGGGGGTGGAGGCCGCCGCGCTGTGGATGGCGCTGGGCACGCTGGTCGCCAAGGAAGGCCTCTTCCGCTACCTGCTGCGCGTGGCGCGCCGGGTGAAGTCCAGCCTGCTCGCCGCGAACGCCTGGCATGCGCGCTCCGACGCCGCGAGCTCGCTGGTGGTGGCGCTGGGCATCGGCGGCAGCCTGCTCGGCTACGGCTTCCTCGATGCGGTGGCCGCGGTGGTGGTCGGCCTCATGATCGTGCGCATGGGCTGGCGCTATGGCTGGACGGCGCTCAACGACCTGATGGATCGCGGGGTGTCGACGGAAGAGGTCGAGGCGATCCGTGCGACCTTGGCGGCCACGCCGGGCGTGATCGGTGCGCACGACATCCGCACGCGCAGGATGGGCGACACCGTGCTGGTCGATGCGCACCTGGAGGTCGAGGCCACGCTCACCGTCGAGGCCGGCCATGCGATCGCCGTCGCGGCGCGCGACCGGGTGCTGGCGGCCCACCCGCAGGTGCTGCAGGTCATGATCCACATCGACCCCTGGCACCCGGGCGCCGGCTGAGGGATCAGCGCCGGCCGAGGATCCAGCGCAGCAGGCCCGGGCGCGCGGCGCTCGGCGCGCCTTCCACGTCGTCCACCGCGATCACGCGCTCGGCCGCGCGCAGGTAGGCCAGCGCGGCCGCCGGTCGCCGCGCGCCACGCGCGACGGCTTCGAGCGACTGCGCGCGGCGCAGCGCACGGTTGAGCTCGTCGACCTGGTCACCCACGGCGCGCGCCGCCTCCAGGGCCTCCATCAGGTCGAGCAGCCCGCCGCTCTTGGGCCGCGAGACATCGGGGCACAGCCGCCGCACCAGCGCCGGCTGCGTGCGCAGCGCATCGGCGAGGGCGAGCGTCTCGCGGTCGCGCAGCGGCGCCAGCCGGCCAGTGCCGCGCAGCAGCAGCGGCGCGAGGCCTTGCAGCGCGCGCGAGGGCAGGTTGGCGTACAGCTCGCGCAGCAGCGACGCCGCCGCTTGCAGCTGCTCGCGGATCGCCGCGCGCGCGAGGGGCAGCATGGCCGGGTCGCCTTCCACCTCGAAACGCCACACGCAGGCAGCCGCGAGGTAGAGGTGCGAGAGCGCATCGCCCAGGCGCGCCGAGAGCAGCTCCATGCGCTTGAGCTTGCCGCCGAGCAGGCCCATCGCGATGTCGGCGCTGAGCGCGTATTTCGCCGACATCGCCGCGATCAGCCGCGCCTCCTTCGCCAGGCTGCGCGGCACCAGCCCGCGCACCGGCGCATGCACCAGGCTGCGCCAGGCGTTGCGCAGCACATGGCCCGCGTGGCCCAGGAGCGCGCGGCCGAGCGCGGCCTCGTCGCCGGCCTCCACCGCGGCCATCTCATCCAGCACATGCGGATGGCAGCGCGTCGCGCCCTGGCCGAAGATGATGAGCGCGCGCGAGAGCAGGTTGGCCCCTTCGACGGTGATCGCGATCGGCGCATGGCGGTAGGCGACCCCGAGCAGGTTGCGCGGGCCGGCGATGATGCCCTTGCCGCCGAGCACGTCCATGCCGTCGTTGACCGCACGGCGCCCGGCCTCGGTGAGCTGCACCTTCAGGATGGCGCTGGCCACGCTCGGGCGCTCGCCGGCGTCGAGCGCGGCGGCGGTGTAGCGGCGCGCCGCATCCGTGGCGTAGAGGCGTGCGGCCATGCCGGCGGTGAGCGCGGCGATTGCATGGAAGCGCCCGATGGGCAGGCCGAACTGCTCGCGCACCTGGCCATAGCCGTTGACGACATAGAGCGAGGTCTGCTGCATCGCCGAGCCGAGCGCGGGCAGCGAGATCGCACGGCCGGCGGCCAGGCACTCCATCAGCATGCGCCAGCCCTGGCCGACCTGCGGCTCGCCCCCGATCACCCAGTCCATGGGCACGAAGACCTTGTCGCCCTGGAGAGGGCCGTTCATGAAGGCCGAGTCCATGGGGCGATGGCGGCGGCCGATCGTCAGGCCGGCGGTGGGCACCGGCAGCAGCGCGCAGGTGATGCCCAGCAGCTGCTCCCCCTCGGGCCGCGTCGGGTCGATCGCCTGGAAGGCCAGGCCCACCACGGTCGCGACCGGCGCGAGCGTGATGTAGCGCTTGTCGAAATCGACGACGAAGCCGCGCACGGTGCGGCCATCGACCACACGCTCGGTGAGCACGCCGCGGTCGGGGATGGAGGCGGCGTCCGAGCCGGCATAGGGCGAGGTGAGGCCGAAGCAGGGCAGGTCACGGCCGTCGGCCAGGCGCGGCAGGTAGTGCTGCTTCTGGGCGTCGGTGCCGTAGCGCAGCAGCAGCTCGGCCGGGCCCAGCGAGTTGGGCACCATGACGGTGACCGCGCAGGCGATGTTGACGGTCGCGATCTTCGTCACCACCTCCGCATGCGCATGGTGGCTGAAGCCCAGGCCTCCGTGCTCGGGCGGGATGATCATCCCGAAGAAGCGGTGCTTGCGCAGGTGATGCCACACCTCGGGCGGCAGGTCGCGCGCCTCGTCGATCGCGTGGTCGTCGAGCATGGCGATCAGCTCGGCCACCTCGTGGTCGATGAAGCGGCGCTCGGCATCGGTGAGCCGGTTGGCGCCGCGCCCGATCAGGGCATCGAAGTCGGGCCGGCCGGCGAAGAGTTCGCCCTCGAAGCCGACGGTGCCCGCCTCCAGCGCGGCACGCTCGGTGTCGCCCATGGCCGGCAGGGCCTTGGAAAATGGCGCCATCGCGAGGCGCCCGATGAGGCGGTGCAATCCCATGCGGCGCAGCCTAGGCCAGGCCGCACGCACGCACCGTCAGCCCGCAGCGCGCCGCGCCGTAGGACGCGGGCGCGTGCGGGGCGCATCACTCCGCCTTGATGTTGCGGCTGGTGATGATCTCGGAGAGCAGCGCGGTGTCGGCCTTCATGCGCTGGGCCAGGCCGTCGGGCGCGCTGCCCACGGCCTGCCAGCCGGCGGTGAGCAGGCGCGACTGCGTCTGCGGCTCGCGCATCACCTCGGCGACGACCGACGCCACGCGCGCGGCGATCGGCTTGGGCAGGCTGGCCGGGCCGACGAGCGCGGTCCACACCTCCAGGTCGGTGCCGCTCACGCCGGCATCGCGCAGCGTGGGCACGCCCGGCACCAGCGCACTCGCGGCCGGCGAGGTCACCGCCACGGCCTTGAGCTTGCCGGCCTTGACCTGCGGCATCGCGATGCCCGGCGGCAGCAGCGAGAGCTGCACCTGGCCGCCGATCAGCGCCGTCACCACCTGCGGGTTGCCGGGGAAGGGCACGTGCACCGCGGCGATCCCGGTCTTGCTCTTGAGCAGCTCCATGCCGAGGTGGCCCACGGTGCCGTTGCCCGGCGTGCCGTAGTTGGCCTTGTCGCCCAGGCCGCGTGCCCACGCGAGCAGCTCGGCGGGCGTGCTGCCGGTCGCATCGTTCGAGGCGGTGAGCACGAGGGGCGCGGTGCCCAGAAGCGAGATCGGCGCGAAGTCACGCGCGGGGTCGAAGGGCGTGGCCGGGTTGATGAGCCGTGCGACCGTGAGGTTGCCGTTGATGACGATGCCCAGCGTGTGCTCGTCGGTCGCCTTGGCCACCTGGTCGGCGGCGATGTTGCCCGAGGCCCCCGGCCGGTTCTCGATCACCACCGGCTGGCCGAGCGCACGGGCCAGCCCATCGGCCAGGGCGCGCGCCATCAGGTCGGGCGACGAGCCGCCGGGAAAGCCCACGAGGAGGCGCACCGGCTTGGTCGGCCAGGCGGTCTGGGCCGCGGCCGCCAGCGGGAGCAGCACGGATGCGGCCACGGCGACGGTGAGGAGGTGTCGTTTGGAGATCATGGCGGAACGCCTCTTGCATGAGATGAGACCGTCAAGCGTAAGCCAGAATCGTTTCGCCCCGGAGGACCCCGCATGAACCTGCTCGTACGCCACGCCACGCTGCCCGATGGCCGTGCCGACATCGACGTGCTGGCCCTCGACGGGCGCATCGCCGCCGTCGGCCCGCAGCTCACCGCCCCGGCGGGCACCCCGGTGCTGGACGCGCAGGGCCACCTGCTGAGCCCGCCCTTCGTCGACGCGCACTTCCACATGGACGCGACGCTCAGCCACGGCCTGCCGCGTGTGAACCAGAGCGGCACGCTGCTCGAAGGCATCGCGCTGTGGGGCGAGCTCAAGCCGCTGCTCACGCAGGAGGCGCTGGTGGAGCGCGCGCTGCAGTACTGCGACTGGGCGGTGGCCAGGGGGCTGCTCGCCATCCGCTCGCACGTGGACGTGTGCGACGACCGGCTGCTGGCGGTCGAGGCCCTGCTGCACGTGAAGGAGCGCGTGCAGCCCTACCTCGACCTGCAGCTGGTCGCCTTCCCGCAGGACGGCGTGCTGCGCGTGCCGCGCGCGGTCGACAACCTCAAGCGCGCACTCGACAGGGGCGTGGACGTGGTGGGCGGCATCCCGCACTTCGAGCGCACCATGGCCGATGGCGCCGAGAGCGTGCGGCTGCTGTGCGAGATCGCTGCCGAGCGCGGCCTGCGCGTGGACATGCACTGCGACGAGACCGACGACCCGATGTCGCGCCACATCGAGACGCTGTGCCTGCACACCCAGCGCCTCGGGCTGCACGGGCGCGTGGCGGGCTCGCACCTGACCTCCATGCACTCCATGGACAACTACTACGCGAGCAAGCTGATCCCGCTCATGGCCGAGGCGCAGATCCACGCCATCGCCAACCCGCTCGCCAACATCGTGCTGCAGGGCCGCCACGACACCTACCCCAAGCGGCGCGGAATGATGCGCGTGCCCGAGCTGATCGCCGCCGGCGTCAACGTCGCCTTCGGCCACGACAGCGTGATGGACCCGTGGTACTCGCTCGGCAGCGGCGACATGCTCGAAGCCGCGCACATGGGGCTGCACGTGGGCCACATGACCTCGCAGGTGCAGATGAAGCACTGCTACGACGCGGTCACGGTCAACGCCGCCCGCGCGCTGGGCCTCGAAGGCTACGGCTTGGAGCCGGGCTGCCACGCCGACTTCGTGCTGCTGCAGGCGCGCTCGCCGGTGGAGGCGATCCGCCTGCGGGCCACGCGCCTTGCGGTGGTGCGGCGTGGCGAGGTGGTGGCGCAGACCGCGCCTGCCACCGCGCAGCTCAGGCTGCCGGGCCGCCCCGAACGCGTCGACTGGACGCTGCCGCGCTGAGCGGACGCCTCCTCTTTCCCGGCGATGGCCGGGTGGCGCCAGCGCCTAGAATGAATTTCAAACAGCGAAGTCACCCCGCATGAAACTCATAGGCGCGCTCACCAGCCCATACGTCAGAAAAGTGCGCATCGTGATGGCCGAGAAGCGGCTCGAGTACCAGATGGAGCTCGAAGACGTCTGGAATCGCGACACCATCATGAAATCCAACCCGCTCGGCAAGGTGCCCTGCCTCGTGATGGAGGGTGGCGAAGCCGTGTTCGATTCGCGCGTGATCGTCGAGTACGTGGACACGCTCTCGCCGGTGGGCAAGCTCATCCCCGACCGCGGCCGCGCACGCACCGAGGTGCGCACCTGGGAGGCGCTGGCCGATGGCGTGTGCGATGCGGCGATCCTCGCGCGCCTGGAGCAGACCTGGGCCGGGCGCACCGAGGCGCAGCGCAGCGCCGCATGGGTGAGCCGCCAGATGGACAAGGTGCATGCATCGCTCGCCGCCATGAGCCAGGGCCTGGCCGACAAGGCCTTCTGCGCCGGCACGCATTTCTCGCTGGCCGACATCGCGGTCGGCTGTGCGCTCGGCTACCTCGATTTCCGCTTCCCGCACATCGAGTGGCGCACGCAGTACCCCAACCTCGAACGCCTGGACGCCAAGCTCGCCCAGCGGCAGAGCTTCATCGACACGCTGCCGCCGCGCTGAGCGGCCGGCCCCTCGCGCCTTACGCCGCGTGCAGCGAGAGCATGCTCGCGCGGCGCTCGAACTGCAGCTTGTGGTACACGCGGCGGATGCCGCAGGCCACGCTGTGCACGCTGGCATGCCACTGCTGCGCGATCTCGTCGATCAGATAGCCCTGCGCGGCCCAGTGCAGGATCTCCTGCTCCACGCCGGTGAGCACCAGCGGGTCGAGCGCCTCGGCGATCGCGTCGGTGCGGCTCGTGGCGACGTTGCGGAAGTACGAGAGCACCTGGCGCGCGATGGTGGGAGAGATCGGTGACTCGCCGCGCCACAGCTGCTCGAGCGCGCTGATGAGCGCATCGGGCCGCTCGCTGTGCACCCAGTAGCCGTCCGCCCCGGCCCGCAGGGCGTCGAGCAGCACGGTGTCGTCGTGCGAAACGGTGGTGACGAGCACATGCGTGGCCGGCGTGCGCACGCCCTGGCGGAGCTCGCCGAGGAAGGGCAGGACTTCGCCGTCCTGCACGCGCAGGTCGGTCACGAGGATGTCGGGGGTGCCGCGGCGCATCGCGCGGCGGGCCTCATCGATGGTGTGGACCTCGTCGCGCACCCAGAAGGCGTCGGTCCGGTCGATCAGCGCGCGCAACCTCGGGCTGGCTTCGTGATCGCGCTGGAGCAGGACGACGGATGGCATGGAATGGGCGACAGGCGGCGAGGTGGGCCACATTGTTGTGACGGCGTTCGCATGCTGCATCCCCTGAAACCCGGGTTCATCCCCGCGTTCGCGGGGTCAAGTCCTTGCGAGGCTGCGTGCGGCCGTGCCCTCGCCGCGTCACGGCCCGCACCCGCCGTCGAGCGCGCACAGCGTGTCCGGAAATCACGGCCGCCGCGGCCGGCGCGTGGCGGCCTTCGTTGTTTGTGGACGAGCGTGCGACGTTTGTCGTGATCAACGACCGTGAAGCGCGCCGCACTAACGCCGGGAATTCGTGGGCAACGGTGTCACCCCGCTCGACAATCGCACACGCTCTCACTAGCCTGCGAACAGACGTAATCGAAAGTAACGCCCCCACAGCGCCTTCCGCACGTCCCGCTCAGCTCAACCAACACTGCAGCCGCCATGACGATCAACCGCCGACACTTCCTCAGCCGCTCCGCACAGACCGCCGCCGCCCTGGGCGTGGGCGCATGGTTGCCTCAGGCACGGGCTGCCGCCGTCGAGGCCATTTCCGCCAAGCACGTCACCTTCGGCACCTCGCTGCCGCTGACCGGGCCGCTGGGCGTCTCGGGTCGCGACCACACGCTGGGCATCCAGGCCGCGTTTGCCGCCGTGAATCGCGCCGGCGGCATCCATGGCCGCGAGCTGCGCCTGCTGACGATGGACGACGCCTACGTGCCCGCACGATCGGCCGAGAACGTCAAGAAGATGGTCGCCGAGAACTCGGTGATGGGCCTCGTGTCGCAGATCGGCACGCCCAACACCGCGGCGCTGCTGCCCATCATCGAGAAGGCCGGCGTGCCGCTCGTGGGCCCCATCACCGGCTCGGGCGCGCTGCGCAACCCGCAGCTGCGCAACGTCTTCCACATCCGCCCGAGCTATGGCGAAGAGGTCACGCGCATGGTCGAGCAGCTCGTGCGCATGGGCCTCTCGAACATCGCCTTCGTCTACCTCGACAACCCCTTCGGCCACGAAGTGCTGGTGCAGGGCAAGGCGGCGCTCGCCGCCGCCAAGCTCACCGCCGCGGGTGAATTCGCCCTCGCCTTCGACGGCAAGAACGCCGCCGAGGTCGCCCAGCGCGTGCAGGACTCGCGCGCCGGCGCCATCTTCCTCGCGACCACCGGTTCGGGCGTGACCGACTTCGTGATCGCACTGCGCAACACGGCCGGCTCGCTGCCGATCGTGGGCCTGTCGGTCACCTACTCCGACCTGCCGCGCCTGGGCGCCGACCGTGCGCTCGGCCTTGCGATGGCAGCCGTCTTCCCGAGCCAGCGCAGCAAGAAGTTCGCCGCCGTGCGCGACTTCCATGCCGACATGGACGCCATGAAGTTCGACGCCCCCACCGGCTCGGCCATCGAAAGCTGGATCAACGCCAAGGTGCTGATCGAGGGCGTGCGCCGCGCCGGCCGCGACCTCACGCGCGACAAGCTGCGCGCCGGCCTGGCCGGCATCCGCGGCTACGAGGTGGGTGAGCTCGTCATCAATTTCAGCGCTTCGGCGCCCTACGTCGGCACGCTGCCGGTGAAGCTGGGCGTGATCGGGCCCGACCTGACCCTGCGCGTCTGAACCGATCGCGGTTCAGGCGCGAGGTGACCTCGCCGCCCACAGGAAGTCTTGAGCCCAGGGAGACCGCTCATGCCCTTGAACCGCAGACATTTCCTCCACCGGGTGGGGCACGGCGCCACCACCCTCGGGGTCGCCGGCTGGGCGATGCACGCGTGGGCAGCCGATGAAGGTGTGACGGCCAGGTCGATCACCATCGGCAACTCGACCGCCCTGTCCGGCCCGCTCGGCAACGCCGGGCAGGACCACATCAAGTCCATCCAGGCCGCCTTCGCGCAGATCAACAAGGCCGGCGGCATCCACGGCCGCGAGCTGCGCATCGTCACCCAGGACGACGGCTACCAGGCGCCGCGCACCGTCGAGAACATCAGGAAGATGATCGACCAGGGCAGCGCGCTCGCGTTCATGTCGATCATCGGCACGCCCAACAACGGCGCCATCCTGCCCATGACCGAGAAGGCCGGCATCCCGGTGCTCGGGCCGATCACGGGCGCGGCCTCGCTGCGCAAGCCCGAGCACCGGCACACCTTCCACATCCGCCCGAGCTACACCGACGAAGTCACACGCATGGTGCAGCAGCTGGTGCAGATGGGCATCCAGGACATCGCCGTCGTCTACCTCGACAACCCCTTCGGCAAGGAAGTGCTGGCCAACGCCCAGCGCACGCTGGCCGACCACAAGCTCAAGGCCGTGGCCGCGCTGCCGCTGGCGGTGGACGGCAAGAACCACGCCGAGGTGGCGCAGCAGATCCTCGACAGCAAGGCCGGCGCGGTCTTCCTCGGCACCACGGGCACCGGCACCACCGACCTGATCCTCTCGCTGCGCGAGAAGGCGGGCGGCCTGCCGGTGATCGGGCTGTCGGTCACCTTCACCGACACCAAGCGGCTGGGCAAGCACCTCACCGGGCTGGCCATGGCGTCGGTCTTCCCGAGCGCCTCGGTGAAGAAGTTCGCCCTGGTGCGCGCCTATCTCGCGTCCATCGAAGCCCATGGCACGCCCGACCTGCGCCTGGGCCTGGAGAGCTGGGTCAACGCGCAGGTGATGGCCGAGGCGCTGCGCCGCGCCGGCCGCGACGTGACGCGCGACAAGCTGCGCGCCGCGCTCGCCGGCCTGCGCAACTTCGAGGTCGGCGAGCTGACGATCAGCTTCACCAGCGCCGCACCCTACGTGGGCATGACGCAGGTCAAGCTCGGCATCTTCGGGCCCGACGGCATCCTGCGCTCGTGAGCGCGGCGCCCCGGCGCTAG
>JBIQJS010000171.1:0-4905 GCA_044507405.1 Rubrivivax sp.
GTCTGCGTGCCCTTCATGAAGCCCTTGCCCGACAGGCCGCCCGAGCCGATGGCGATCATGCCCTGGATGATGTGGAAGCCCTTGCCGAGCGGGTCCTTGGTCGGGTCGAGCAGCGTGCACACGCGGTGCTTCTGGTACTCGTGCAGCACATGCCATTCGACGCCCGGCTGGCAGAGCGCGTCGCCCGAGAGGATGAGCGCGGTGATGCCGATCGCCCCCAGCGCCACCACCGGCAGGATGAGCTTCCACGACAGGCCGGCGAAGAAGATCACGTAGAAGCCCGCGGAGAACACGAGGATGGACGTCCCGAGGTCGGGCTGCTTGACGATCAGGCCGACCGGGATCGCGAGCAGCGCCACCGCCCCCAGGAAGTCGCTCACGCGCAGCATGCCTTCGCGGCGCTGGAACCACCATGCGAGCATCATCGGCACGGCGATCTTGAGCATCTCGCTCGGCTGGATCACGATGCCCACGTTGAGCCAGCGCGTCGCGCCCTTCTTCGTGATGCCGAAGAACTCCACCGCGAGCAGGAGCAGCACGCCGCCGATGTAGAGCGGCACCGCGAGCCTCATCAGCCGCTGCGGCGGGATCTGCGCCACCACGAAGAGGATCGCGAACGCGAGGAGCATGTTGCGGCCGTGGTCCACGAAGCGCGTGCCATGGTCGAAGCCTGCCGAGTACATGGACACGAGCCCGAGGCCGGCGAGCAGCAGGATGGCGGTGGCGAGCGGGCCGTCGAAGCCGGTGAAGACCGGCTTGATGCGGTTCCACATCGACGGCTTTTCGAAGACGACGCTCATCGCCCGGCCCTCGACACCACCGCGCCCGACGGGGCCGCTGTGGCGGCCGCGGCACCTGCGCCGCTGGCGGCCGCCTGCACCGCCACCGCCTGCGCGATCGCAGGCGCGGGCGCCGGCGCGACGGCGTAGCCCGAAGCGCCTGGCAGCGGCACGGCATCGGCGCGGCGCGGCGTGCCGATGGGCGCAGCCGTCCTGCCTTCACGCGTGAGCGCGATGTCTTCCTCGCTCGGGTAGAGGCCCAGCAGCAGGTAGTCCATCACCCGGCGGGCGATCGGCGCGGCGCTGGCCGCGCCGAAGCCGGCGTTCTCCACGATGACGGCCAGCGCCACGGTGGGTTGGTCCACCGGCGCGAAGGCCACGTAGAGCGCATGGTCGCGCTTGTGCTCCTCGAGCTTGGCGGCGTTGTACTTCTCGTTGGCGCGCACGCCGACGGCCTGGGCCGTGCCGGTCTTGCCGCCGCTCTGATAGCCGGCGCCGGCGAAGACGCGCGTGCCGGTGCCGGCGACGACCACCTGCTGCATGCCCTGCTTGACCACCTGCACGTGCTCGGGCTTGAGCATCAGCGGGTCGAGCGCGGCGTGCGCCACCTGGCGGCGCTCGCGGGTGACCACGTCCTCGACCTCGCGCACCAGCCGCGGCTTGTAGCGCTCGCCGCCGCTCACGAGCGTGGCCATGGCGCTGGCGAGCTGCAGCATGGTGAAGTTGTTGTAGCCCTGGCCGATGCCGAGGGAGATGGTCTCGCCGGCGTACCACTTCTGCTGCTCGGGCTTCTTGTAGGCGCGGCGCTTCCAGGCGGTCGAGGGCAGCAGGCCGGTGACCTCGCCCTCGATGTCGATGCCAGTCTTGCGGCCGAAGCCGAAGGGCTCCAGCTCCTTGTGCATCAGGTCCACGCCCATCTCGTTGGCGAGCGAGTAGTAGTAGACGTTGCTCGACAGCGCGATCGACCGCACCATGTCCACCGGGCCCAGGCCATGGTCACCATGGCTGCGGAAGACGTGGTTGCCGAACACGAAGGTGCCGCCGTCGTGGATCACCTGCGTGGCGCTGCGCTTGCCGGAGTTGAGCGCCGCCATCGCCATGAAGGGCTTGAAGGTCGAGCCGGGCGGATAGGTGCCGCGCAGGGCGCGGTTCAGCAGCGGCTTGTTGATGGATTCGTTGAGCTCGCGCCACGACTCGACGTCGATGCCGTCGACGAAGAGGTTGGGGTCGAAGGTGGGCTTGCTCACGAAGGCGAGCACCTCGCCGTTGCGGGGGTCGAGCGCGACGAGCGCGCCACGCCGCTCGCCGAAGAGCTGCTCGACCAGCGCCTGCAGGCGGATGTCGACCGAGAGCACGACCTTGTTGCCCGGGGTCGGCGGGCTGCTCTTGAGGCGGCGCACCGCGCGGCCCCCGGCGCTGGTCTCGACTTCCTCGACGCCGGCGATGCCGTGCAGCTCGGTCTCGTAGCTCTGCTCCACGCCGAGCTTGCCGATGTACTCGGTGCCGCGGTAGTTGTCGACCTGCTCCTCCGGCCAGTCTTCCATCGCGGCCTTCTCGGCCTGGTTGATGCGGCCGATGTAGCCGATCAGGTGGCTGCCGACGTCGCCCAGCGGGTAGTTGCGAAAGAGCCGCGCCTTGATGTCGACGCCCGGGAAGCGGAAGCGCTGCGCCATGAAGCGCGCCACCTCCTCGTCGGTGAGCTTGGTGCGGATGGGCAGCGACTCGAAGCTCTTGCTCTCGTCCATCAGTCGCTTGAAGCGGCGGCGGTCGCGCGGCTGGATGTCGACGATCGATTCGAGCGCGGTGATGGTGGCCTCCACGTCCGCCACCTTGGCCGGCATGATCTCCAGCGTGTAGGCCGAATAGTTGTTGGCCAGCACCACGCCGTTGCGGTCGACGATCAGCCCGCGGTTGGGCACGATGGGCACGACCGCGATGCGGTTGTTCTCGGCGCGGGTGGAAAGCTCGTCGTGACGCGAAACCTGCAGCACCACGAGCCGCGCGGTCAGGAGCCCGAAGCCGATCAGCACGAAGAGGGCGGCCGCCAGCAGCCGGGCGCGGAAGCGCCCGAGCTCGAGTTCGGTGTCGCGTAGCTCGGTCATGGCTGCCGGACGCGCCTCGCGCGGGTCATAGCGGTCGGTTCTGGTCGGGGTCGGGGGGTCGGCGCTGCGGGGCGAGCAGCAGGAGGGTCACGACCGGCCACAGCAGGCTTTCGAACACCGGCGCGAGCATCAGTTCCCAGCCGGGCAGCATGCCGCCCATCATCATGCGCACGAGCATGGAGACCGCGTGCGCCGCCACGAAGAGCGGCAGCACCTGCAGCGCCTGCGACAGCACGCCGAACCACAGCAGCCGCCGGTGGATGGTGATGGCGAAGAAGCTGAGCAGCGTGTAGGCGAGCGCATGCTGGCCAAGCACCGCGCTGTCGTGCACGTCCATCATCACACCGAAGACGAAGGCCGCGCCCAGCCCCACGCGACGCGGCTGGTGCACGTTCCAGAAGACGAGCACCAGCGCCAGCATGTCGGGCAGGTAGGCGACGCGCCCGAACGGGATGAGGTTGAACGCGAAGGCCAGCAGCATGGTGGCCCACATGAACAACGGGTTGACCGGCAGCAGCAGCTGGTCGGCGCCGCGCGGCATCATGGGGCGGTCCTCCGGCGCAGCATCACTTGCCCGCTCCCTTCCTGGCCGGCGGCACCTCGGCCGATGCCGGCTCGGGCCGCGGCGGCATCTGCACACCCACGGGCTCGAGCACCAGCACATGGCGCACGCTGTCGGGCTCTGCGATGGGCGCCAGCGCAATGCGGGCGAAGCCGCTTTCCACCTTGCGGTCCACGCTCACCACCTTGGCGACCGGCAGGCCGGCGGGGTAGACGCCGTCCACGCCGGAGGTGGAGAGCAGGTCTCCGACCTGCACGTCGGCGTTGCCGGCCATGAAGCGCAGCTCCAGGCCCGCGCCGGCCGAGTTGCCGAAGGCGGCGCTGCGCGCCTGGGTGCGGCTGTTGAGCACCGGGATGGCGGCCTCCTTGTCGGTGAGCAGCGTCACCTCGGAGCTGTAGGGATAGACGCGCGTCACCTGGCCCAGCACGCCCGCCTCGTTGATCACGGGCGAGGCGAGCACCACGCCGTCACGGTTGCCGCGGTCGATGATGACCTTGCGCGAATAGGGATCGGGTGCGTCGTACAGCACCTCGGCCGTCTGCGAGCGCACCTGCAGCGCGCCGCGCAATTCCAGGAGCGAGCGCAGGCGCGCGTTTTCCATCTGCAGCTGCTCGACGCGGGCGGCGCGCTCGGCCAGCTGCGCGAGCTGCTGGCGGGCGCGGCTCTCCTCGGCGCGCGCCTCCTGCAGGCCGGTCAGGTAGTCGGAGGCGGCATGCCACACATCCACCGGCGTGCGCAGCACGCGCTCGACCGGGTTGAGCACCGTGGACACGACCGCGCGCAGCGGCTGCATCACCTTGAAGCGCGCATCGGCCACCATGAGGAAGAGCGCCAGCGCCGAGAAGAACACCATGCGTGTGAAGGCCGATGGCCCCTGCCGGAAGAAGGGCGGTGGTGTGCGATCGAGGGTGCCGAGAGGCATGGTGGCCGCTGTGAGTCAGGAAACTCTCAAACGTTTGAAGCGAAAAAGCCGGCCACGTGCGATACGTGCCGGCTTCGTGCTGGAATTCACGCTCACTCGGAGGTGAAGATCGATCCGAGCCGTTCCATGCGCTCCAGCGCCATGCCGCACCCGCGCACCACGCAGGTCAGCGGGTCTTCGGCCACCAGCACCGGCAGGCCGGTTTCTTCGGCGAGCAGGCGGTCCAGGTCACGCAGCAGCGCGCCGCCGCCGGTGAGCATCATGCCGCGCTCGGCGATGTCGGCGCCGAGTTCGGGCGGCGTCTGCTCGAGCGCGTTCTTCACGCTGGAGACGATCTGGTTCAGCGGGTCGGTGAGCGCTTCCAGGATCTCGTTGCTGCTGATGGTGAAGCTGCGCGGCACGCCTTCGCTGAGGTTGCGACCCTTGACCTCCATCTCCTTGACCTCGGAGCCGGGGAAGGCCGAGCCGATCTGCTTCTTGATGGCCTCGGCGGTGGGCTCGCCGATCAGCATGCCGTAGTTGCGGCGGATGTAGTTGATG
>JBIQJS010000172.1:0-4828 GCA_044507405.1 Rubrivivax sp.
CGTCCGCCGTCGACGCCTTGCGGACGCCGGCCGACTGGAGCTGCTCGAGCAGCGCAGTGGCTGAGCGGTTCAGCTCGGCGGCGAGTTGTGCGACGGTGGTCACGGCCATTCTTGAATCCTTGCTTCGGTCTTGCGGTGCGGCGGTCGGGCGTTCGGTGTCTGTGCGTCGGCAGACGTCAGGTGGTGAACCAGTGCTCGCGCGCCTTCATGATGAGGGCCTTCGCCTGTTCGTCGTCCACGCCGGTCATGTCGACCAGTTCGTCGACGGCCAGGTCGGCCAGGTCGTCGCGCGAATGCACGCCGTTCTCGGCCAGCATCGCGATCAGTTCGGGCGAGAGGCCCTCCACATCGCGAAGGTTCTGCGAGATCTCCTGCATTTTCTCTTCGCGGGCGATTTCCATCGTCAGCAGCGCATCCTTGGCGCGGGTGCGCAGCTCGGTGATGGCTTCCTCGTCGAGGCCTTCGATGTCGAGCATTTCCTGCATCGGCACGTAGGCCACTTCCTCCAGGCTGGAGAAGCCTTCGGCGATGAGCAGGTCGGCGACTTCCGCGTCCACGTCGAGCTTCTCGACGAAGAGGGTGCGGACCGCATCGGTCTCCTCGGCCTGCTTGGCCGAGGATTCCTCGGCCGTCATGATGTTGATGCGCCAGCCGGTCATCTCGGAGGCCAGGCGCACGTTCTGGCCGCCGCGGCCGATGGCGATGGCGAGGTTCTCCTCGTCGACCACCACGTCCATGGCGTGCCGCTCCTCGTCGACGACGATGGACTGCACGTTGGCCGGCGCGAGCGCACCGATGACGAACTGCGCCGGATCCTCGGACCACAGCACGATGTCCACGCGTTCGCCGGCGAGCTCGTTGGTCACGGCGTTCACCCGCGAGCCGCGCACGCCCACGCAGGTGCCGATGGGGTCCACCCGCTTGTCGTGCGACTGCACGGCGATCTTGGCGCGCGAGCCAGGGTCGCGGGCGCAGCTCTTGATCTCGAGCAGGCCCTGCTCGATCTCCGGCACCTCCTGGGCGAAGAGCTCGATCATGAAGCCCGGCGCGCTGCGTGACAGCAGGATCTGCGGGCCGCGCAGCGTCGGGTCGACCTCAGCGATGTAGGCGCGCACACGATCGCCGGTGCGCAGGTTTTCCTTCGGGATCATCTCGCTGCGGCGCAGCCGCCCTTCGATGCGGCCCGACTCGACGATGATGTCGCCCTTGTCCAGGCGCTTGACGGTGCCCACGAAGATCTTCTCGCCGCGCGAGAGGAAGTCGCTCAGCAGCTGCTCGCGCTCGGCGTCGCGGATCTTCTGCAGGATCACCTGCTTGGCGGCCTGGGCGCCGATGCGCCCGATCGAGACCGACTCCACCGGCTCCTCGATGTAGTCGCCTTCCTCGATGTCCTCGATGCGCTCGAGGGCGTCGCTCAGCAGTTCTTCGGCGTCGGGGTTCTGCAGGCCGGCGCTGTCGGGCACCACCAGCCAACGGCGGAAGGTCTCGTAGTCGCCGGTCTCGCGGTCGATCGACACGCGCATGTCGACCTCGCCGCCGTGCAGCTTCTTCGAGGCCGAGGCGAGCGCGGCTTCCACCGCGCCGAACACCACCTCGAGATCGACGCTCTTCTCGCGCGAGATCGCATCCACCAGCATCAAGAGTTCGCGGTTCATTGTTTGGGTTCTCCGTCCACCTCTGCTTCGCGCGCCGCGGCATCGGCCGCGGGCGCCACCGGGGGCGCGAACCGGCGCCCCTTGAAATCAATCACCGGCACGAGCCGGGCTTCGCGCACTTCCTCGAATGCGAAATCGAGCGCCTTCTCGTGCAGGCCGTCCTCGAACACCAGCCGCCATCCGGCGCCCTCGCCTTCCTGCCCGTCGCGGGCCTGCAGCACGCCCTGGTACTTCTTGCGGCCCTGGAAGGGCAGCTTGAGCGTGAGGTCGATCCGCTCGCCGGCGAACCGGGCGTAGTGGGCCGCCGTCTTGAGCGGCCGGTCGAGGCCGGGGGACGACACCTCCAGCCGCTCGTAGGCGCAGCCCTCGACCTCCAGCACGTGCTGCAGCTGCCGGGTGACCTTCTCGCAGTCCTCGACAGTGACGAACGCGCCGGTCGGATCGTCCTGCAGCCGGTCGATGTAGACGCGCAGCAGCCCCCGAGCACCACGCTCGGTGTCCACCAGTTCGTAACCGAGCCCGGTCACGGTGCGTTCAATCGCGGCCTGCCAATTCATCGATCTGCACAAATCCAGTCAGCGTCTCGAAAGACGACCGAGCAAAAAAAATGGGCTGGAAAGAATCCGCCCACACAGCATTCTCAGCTTTCTCGGAAAACGTGGATTGTACTGCGAGGCGGAATTACAGGCAATACCCGTGGTTGTCAAGTACAGGGCGCCGCAGCCCTTCGCGCGCCGCCCGCCCGGGCGACCGCGCCAGTGGCGGATGCGAGAATTCCCGCTGCTTCGAAACACGGGAGACATCATGGGATTTCTGGCCGGCAAGCGGTTCCTCATCACCGGCGTGCTGTCGAACCGCTCGATCGCCTATGGCATCGCCCGCGCCTGCCACCGCGAGGGCGCGGAGCTGGCGTTCAGCTACGTGGGCGAGCGCTTCAAGGAGCGCATCGACGGCTTCGCCGCCGAATTCGGCTCCAAGCTGGTCTTCGACTGCGACGTGGGCGACGACGCGCAGATCGAGCGCACGTTCGCGCAGCTCGGCGACGTCTGGCCCGAGTTCGACGGCTTCGTGCACGCCATCGGCTTCGCGCCGCGCGAGGCCATCGCCGGGAACTTCCTCGAGGGCCTGACGCGCGAGAACTTCCGCATCGCGCACGACATCTCGGCCTACAGCTTCCCGGCCATGGCCAAGGCCGCCGCGCCGCGCCTGCGCCGCGGGGCCTCGCTGCTCACGCTGACCTACCTCGGCGCGGTGCGCCGGGTGCCGCACTACAACACCATGGGCCTGGCCAAGGCATCGCTCGAGGCCAGCGTGCGCTACCTCGCCGCCGCCCTTGGCGGCGACGGCGTGCGCGTCAACGGCATTTCCGCCGGCCCGATCAAGACGCTGGCCGCCTCGGGCATCAAGGACTTCGGCAAGATGCTCAATGTGGTCGCCTCGAACGCCCCGCTCGGGCGCAACGTGACCATCGACGACGTGGGCAATGTCGCCGCCTTCCTGCTGTCGGACCTGGCCGCGGGCATGACCTCCGAGATCGTCTACGTGGACGGCGGCTTCAGCCATGCGATGAGCGGGGCGGACGCGCAGTGAGCTACCCCCGCCTGCTGGCCGACATCGGCGGCACCAACACCCGCTTCGCGATGCAGTCGCAGCCGGGCGGGCCGATCGAGCATCTGCAGGTCACGCCCTCGGACGCGCATGCGTCGCTGCTCGACGCCATCCGCGCGTACCTGGCGTCCCAGCAGCTTCCGGCGCCGCGCGCCGGTGCCATCGGCATCGCCGTTCCCGTCACGGGCGACGAGGTCAGGATGACCAACCACCACTGGTCGTTCTCCGTGTCCGCGTTGAAGGCAGCGCTCGGGCTGGAGCGGCTGCTGGTGCTCAACGATTTCGCGGTGCTCGCCCTCGCGCTCCCCCGTCTGAGCCCGGAGGACCTGCGCGCCGTCGGCGGCGGCTCGCCCGCAGCGCAGGCGCCGCTCGCGGTGATCGGCGCCGGCACGGGGCTGGGTATGGCAGGCCTGCTGCCACGGCCCGATGGCCGCTTCGTGGCGGTGGGCGGTGAAGGCGGGCACGGCAGCCTGGCCGCCGCGGACGAATTCGAGGACCGCGTCGTCGCCCGGCTGCGCCAGCGTTTCGGTCATGCGTCGGCCGAACGGGCGCTTTCCGGCCCGGGGCTCGAGAACCTGCACGAAGCCATCGCGGCGCTGGCGGGCGAGAGCACCGAACTGCTGGCCGCGCCCGAGATCACGCGCCGCGCGCTCGCCGGCGAGGATGCGCGCTGCCGCCAGGCGGTGGACCTGTTCTTCAGCTTTCTGGGCGGCGCGGCGGGCAACCTGGCGCTGACGCTCGGGGCGCGCGGCGGCGTCTACATCAGCGGCGGCGTCACGCCGCGCCTGCTACCGCTGATCGACGCCTCGCCGTTTCGCCGGCGCTTCGAGGCCAAGGGCCGCTTCGCTGCCTACCTCGCGCCGATTCCGACGTGGGTGATCGATGCCGAGTTTTCGCCCGGCCTGATCGGCGCCGCGGTGGCGCTCGACCAGCCGGACTGACACCTCGAGCGCCGGGCGGCCCTCAGGCCTGCGCCACGCAATCGACGTAGTAGCTGCGGGGGCCGGACTCTCCGCCGTCGGATTCCACCAGGCCGTGCACGTCGGTGTCGAAGCCGGGGAAGGCCTGGTTGAACTCGCGCGTGAAGCGCAGGTACTCCACGATCTTGCGGTTGAAGCGCTCGCCCGGGATCAGCAGCGGGATGCCCGGCGGATAAGGCGTGAGCAGTGAGGTGGTGATGCGCCCCTCGAGCTCGTCGATGGGCACCCGCTCGGTGCGACGGTGGGCGATGTAGGCGAAGGCATCGCTCGGCTTCATGGCCGGTTGCAGGTCCGACAGGTACATCTCGGTCGTGAGCCGCGCGATGTCCCCCTTGGCGTACATCTCGTGGATGCTCTGGCACAGGTCGCGCAGGCCCATGCGCTCGTAGCGCGGGTGCTTGGCGACGAACTCGGGCAGCGCACGCCACATCGGGGCGTTGCGGTCGTAGTCGTCCTTGAACTGCTGCAGCGCGGTGAGCAGCGTGTTCCAGCGGCCCTTGGTGATGCCGATGGTGAACATGATGAAGAACGAGTAGAGCCCCGTCTTCTCGACCACGATGCCGTGCTCGGCCAGGTACTTGGTGA
>JBIQJS010000032.1:0-32837 GCA_044507405.1 Rubrivivax sp.
TTGACCTCCTCGTCGTTCGAGACGGCGAGACCCTGCGCAGCCTTGTCCATGTAGGTCTGCGGCTCGCGCCAGCGCACCTGGCGCACCACACGATGCGGGAAGCTCAGCTTGCTGTGCGCCCCGGCGCCGATGCCGAGGTAGTCGCCGAACTGCCAGTAGTTGAGGTTGTGCTCGCAGTGGTGGCCGCGCTGCGCGAAGGCCGAGACCTCGTAGCGTGACAGGCCCGCGCGTTCGGTCTCGGCCGTGATGACGTCCAGCATGTCGAAGGCGGTGTCGTCGTCGGGCACCGTCGGCGGATGCTTGGCGAACCAGGTGTTGGCTTCGATCGTGAGGTGGTAGATCGACAGGTGCGGCGGCGCGTACGACAGTGCCTGGGCCAGGTCGTTTCGCAACTCGGCGAGCGTCTGCCGTGGCAGCGCGTACATGAGGTCGAGGTTGAAGGTCTCGAAGGTCTCGCGCGCCTCTTCGACCGCCGCGCGCGCCTGGGCCGCATCGTGCACGCGGCCGATGGCCTGCAGCTTCTCGTCGTCGAAGCTCTGCACGCCGATCGACAGCCGCGTGACACCGGCCGCACGGTAGCCGCGGAAACGATCACGCTCGAAGGTGCCGGGGTTGGCCTCGAGCGTGATCTCGCAGCCGGGCTCGAGCGGCAGGCGCGCGCGCACGTCGGCGATCAGGTCGCCGATGGCCTCGGGCGAAAAGAGACTGGGCGTCCCGCCGCCGATGAAGACGCTGTGCACCCGCCGGCCCCAGACCAGCGGCAGCGCCGCTTCGAGGTCGGCGCGCAGGGCGGCGAGGTAGGCCGCTTGCGGGATGCCGCCGCGTTGCTCGTGCGAGTTGAAGTCGCAATAGGGGCACTTCTTCAGGCACCACGGCAGATGCACGTAGAGCGACAGCGGCGGCAGCGCGCCGAGATTCATCACGCCGGGGCGCATGTAGCGGGCGATCAACTCGTCGGTGCGGCCCGCGCCGGCGGCGGTGGCCGGCGTGATGGGGATGTCAGCCAAGGTGCCACACGTCGCGCATGAGCGCGAGCATCTGCCGGGATGCGATGGCACGGTGGCTGTGCGCGTTCTTCGTGGCCGCATCGAACTCCGCCACGCTCCGGTCGAGCGCAGCGATGTAGAGCAGCGGGTCGTAGCCGAAGCCGCCCTCCCCGCGCGGCTCGCGCAGCACGGTGCCGTCCCAGCGGCCGAAGGCGATGAGCGGCTCCGGATCGTCGGCGCTGCGCACCGCGACGAGCGCGCTCACGAAGCGGGCACGGCGGTCGTCCTTCGATGCGAGCTGCTCCAGCAGCACGCGGTTGTTCTCGGCGTCGTCCTTGGGGCGCCCGAAAAGCGTGGCGTAGCGCGCCGAGAGCACGCCCGGCGCACCGCCGAGCGCCTCCACGCAGAGGCCCGAGTCGTCGGCGATCGCGGCCGCCTTCGCGTGCGCCGACGCATGCCGCGCCTTGGCGAGCGCGTTCTCGACGAAGGTGACGTGGGGCTCCTCCGCCTCCGGGATGCCGAGGCTGCCCTGTGTCACGAGCTCCAGTCCGAGCGGCGCGAAGAGGGCCTGCAGCTCGACCAGCTTCTTGGCGTTGTTGGACGCCAGCACGAGCTTCATCACCTCAACCTTCGAGCGCCTGCCGCTGCGCCGCCACGAGCTCGCGGATGCCCTTGTCCGCGAGCGCGAGCAGCTGGTCCATGTCGGCGCGCGAGAAGGCCACGCCTTCGGCCGTGCCCTGCACTTCGACGAAGCTGCCGCCGGCCGTCATGACGACGTTCATGTCGGTGTCGCAGGCCACGTCTTCCACGTACTCGAGGTCGAGCAGCGGCGTGCCTTCCACGATGCCCACCGAGATCGCCGCCACCGCCTCGCGGATCGGCGACTCGACGATCAGGCCCTGCTTCTGCAGCCACTTCACCGCATCGGCCGCGGCGACGTACGCGCCGGTGATCGCCGCCGTGCGCGTGCCGCCATCGGCCTGCAGGACGTCGCAGTCGAGGTGGAGGGTGCGCTCGCCGAGCTTCCTGAGGTCGAACACGCAGCGCAGCGAACGGCCGATCAGGCGCTGGATCTCCTGCGTGCGCCCGCTCTGCTTGCCGCGCGCGGCCTCGCGGTCGCCGCGGGTGTGCGTGGCGCGGGGCAGCATGCCGTATTCGGCGGTGACCCAGCCTTCGCCGCTGCCGCGCTTGTGCGGCGGCACCTTTTCTTCGACCGAGGCGGTGCACAGCACCTTGGTGTCGCCGAAGGCGATCAGCACGGAACCCTCGGCGTGCTTGGTGTAGCCGCGTGTGATGGTGACGGGGCGCAGCGCATCGGCGGCGCGGGATTGGGTGCGTTGGAAGCTCATCGCCGTATTGTCGGCCAACATGTCAGCCCCTCGCTCCCGGGTCCAGGAGCGATCCCCCGCGGGGATCCGGGCCGGCTTGGGACGGCCCGGCGCTCGGCCCGGCCCGCTGTCGGATCAGGACTTCTTCTGCGACGAGCGCCGGATGGCCTCGTTGATCTCGCGGATCGAGCGCTCGATCTCGGCTTCGTCCAGCTCGTCGGGCGGCTCCTGGCCGAGCACGCTCGCCTGGATGGTCGAGGCGAAGACCTCCTCACCCAGGGTCTGCGTGGAAATGCCGCCGTTGCTGTCGCCGTCTTCGGCCGATTCCCATTCGACGGCCAGCACGGAAACGTTGTCGCTCTTGGGGCCGCCGTTGCGCAGCGCCTGCTCGACGAGCTCGGGCACGGCGTCGGAAATCGTGTTGCGGGCGAGCTGGTCGGTGATCTCGGCGTCGCTCACCGTGCCCCAGAGACCGTCGGAGCACAGCAGCAGCCGGTCGCCCGCCTGGAGCATCAGCGGGCCGACGGTGTCCACCACCGGCTTGCCGGGGCTGCCGAGGCAGGTGAAGAGCACGTTGCGGTTGAAGCGCTCGCCCATGGGCACGACATGGCTCATGGTCTCCTGCAGCTCGGAATACGAGTGGTCGCGCGTGCGGGCGACGAGCTTCTCACCGCGGACGAGGTAAAGCCGTGAATCGCCGCAGTGCGCCCAGTAGGCCGAGTTGCCCTGCAGCACGCAGGCGACGACCGTGGTGCGCGGCGTGTCGATCAGCGCCTTCTGCGTGGCGTAGCGCAGGAGCTGGTGGTGGCCGGCGATGATGGCTTCGTGCAGGAAGCGCATCGGCTCCTTGAGCACCGGCTTGGCGTCGCGCTGGAACATCGCCGCCAGCGTCTGCAGCGCCAGCTGCGAGGCAACCTCCCCTTCGGGATGACCGCCCATGCCATCGGCGAGCGCGAAGAGGCCGGCGTCCCGCGTGTAGCAGTAGCCCATGCGATCTTCGTTCTTCTCGCGGCCGCCTTTGCGGCTGACCTGGTACACGGAGAAGCGCATGAAATCAGGCCTTCGCGCCGGTGGTGAGGTTTTCGAGTTGCAGTTTCAGCCGTTCGCTGAAGCTCAGCTTGGTGTAGCGACGCTCGGTCTCGCGGGCGAGCTCCTTCTGCAGCGAGAAGACGCTTTGCGGGCGCGACAGCGGATCGAGCGACATGCACCACTCCGTCACTTCGATCAGGTTGTCGGAATAGACGTTCCGTAGCCGCGAGAGGCTCAGCGCCAGGCGGTCCTTCTCGATGCGCTGCGGCGCGTCGTTGGGCGGATAGCCCTGCATGCAGGCGTAGATGCACGCCCCCACGGCATAGATGTCGGTCCAGGGGCCGAGCGTGCCGTCGCGGCGGTACATCTCGGGCGCCGCGAAGCCCGGTGTGTACATCGGGCGGATGAAGTTGCCTTCCTTGCTCAGCACCTCGCGCGCGGCGCCGAAGTCGAGCAGCACCGCCTTGTTCTCGTTGGTGATGAAGATGTTGGCCGGCTTGATGTCCAGGTGCAGCATCTTGTGCTGGTGCACGATGCGCAGGCCGCGCAGGATCTCGTCGAAGAGGCTGCGGATGGTCGACTCGCGGAACACCTTGTCGCGCTTCAGGTCGCGCGCGGTGACGATGAAATCCTGCAGCGTGTCGCCCTGCAGGTAGTTCATCACCATGTAGACGGTCTCGTTCTCGCGGAAGAAGTTCAGCACCGAGACCACGCTCGGGTGCGAGATCTGCGCGAGCGAGCGCCCTTCCTCGAAGAAGCTCTTCAGGCCCAGGCGGTACAGCGGCTGCTTCTCGGGCTTGACGCGCGGCATGAGCTCGCCAGGTGCACGCTCGGCGAGCGACGACGGGAGGTATTCCTTCACCGCCACCAGATGCCGATCAGAGTCCTCTGCGAGGTACACCACGCCAAAGCCGCCGGCTGCCAGTTTCTTGATGATCTGGTACCCGCCCACCACGGTGCCCGAAGGCAAGGGTGCAGGTTTCGGCTTTGACATAATCTCTTTTTGCAATGCGATAAGTCGAATGCCAGTCTACAGCATGACCGGGTACGCAAGCGCCACGGCCGGGGCGCAATCTGCGACAGAAAGCACAGGGTCCGCCGAGGTTGCCGGCGCCCGGTCAGGCGCGTCGACAACGGCGAGCGTGACGGTGGAATTGCGCTCCGTCAATGGGCGCTTCCTGGACCTGGGCTTTCGCCTTCCCGACGAATTCCGATCGCTCGAACCGGCCCTGCGCGACCTCATCTCCGGCGCCTTCCGCCGCGGCAAGATCGAGTTGCGCCTGAACGCCGCCACCTCGGCCGATCAGGCCTGGCCGACGCCCCAGCCCGAACAGCTGAACCGCCTCGCCCGGCTCGAAAGCACCGTGCAGGGATGGTTGCCCAAGGCGCAGAACCTGTCGGTGCACGAGGTGTTGCAGTGGTGCAAGGGCGGCAGTCAGGCCGAAAAACTGGACGAGGCAGCGCTCGACGCCGCGCGGCGCTGCATCGCCGGACTGCGCGAAGCGCGCGCACGCGAGGGCGAGAAGCTGGTGGCCGTGTTGATGGAACGGGTGCACGGCTTGCGTGAGCTCGCGGCCAAGGCCGAGCCGCTGGTGCCGGCCGTGGTGCAGCGGCAGCAGCAGCGCTTCCTCGAACGCTGGCAGGAAGCGCTTGCGGCCACCGGCGGCGCCCAGGGCGTCTCGCAGGAGGCGCTGCAGGAACGCGCCCTGAACGAGGCGGCGGCGTACGCGATCCGCATCGACGTCGCCGAGGAACTCGCGCGCCTGAGAGCGCATCTGGACGAGATCACGCGCCTGCTCAAGGCGGGCGGCGAGGTCGGAAAGAGGCTCGACTTCCTGATCCAGGAATTGCTGCGTGAAGCGAACACGCTGGGCTCCAAGGCTTCGACGCTCGAACTCACCAACATCTCGGTGGAGATGAAAGTCCTCATCGAGCAGTTGCGCGAACAGGTGCAGAACCTCGAATAGCGTCCCACCCTTGCAGCGCAGGCGTGCGCCGGCCTGCATCCCATAAACTGCCGGCCGATGTCACTGCTGCTGCTCCTGCTGATTCCGTTTCTTGGCTGCTTGGTCGCAGCCCTGCTGCCGACCGCCGCCCGCAACCTGGAATCGCTCTGGTCGGCCGCGGTGGCCTTGGCGATCGCAGTGCCGCTCGCGCTGCTGTACCCCGATGTCGCCTCAGGCGGCGTGGTCTCGGAGCGCCTTGCCTGGCTGCCGAGCCTGGGCATCGACATCGTCGTGCGCCTCGACGGCTTCGCCTGGATGTTCGCGATGCTCGTGAGCGGCATGGGCCTGCTCGTGATCGTCTACGCGCGCTACTACCTCTCGCCCGAGGATCCGGCCGCGCGCTTCTACTCGCTGCTGCTCGGCTTCATGGGCGCCATGCTCGGCGTCGTCATCTCGGGCAACCTGGTCCAGCTGGTGGTGTTCTGGGAGCTCACCAGCATCTTCTCCTTCCTGCTGATCGGCTACTGGACGCACCGCAAGGACGCCCGCCGCGGCGCGCGCATGGCGTTCACCGTCACGGCCACCGGCGGCCTGGCGCTGCTGGCCGGCGTGCTGCTGCTGGGCCACATCGTCGGCAGCTTCGAGCTCGACGCGGTGCTCGCTGCCGGCGACCGCATCCGCGCCCACGAGCTGTACCCGGTGGCCCTCGGCCTGCTCCTGCTGGGCGCGCTGACCAAGAGCGCGCAATTCCCGTTCCATTTCTGGCTGCCGCATGCGATGGCGGCGCCTACGCCGGTGTCGGCCTACCTGCACTCGGCGACGATGGTCAAGGCCGGGGTCTTCCTGCTCGCACGTCTCTGGCCCGTGCTGTCCGGCACCGAGGCGTGGTTCTGGATCGTGGGGAGCGCCGGCCTGGCAACGCTGCTGCTGGGCGCCTACGCGGCGATGTTCCAGAACGACCTCAAGGGCCTGCTCGCCTACTCGACGATCAGCCACCTGGGGCTCATCACGCTGTTGCTTGGCCTCAACAGCCAAGTTGCGGCCGTCGCGGCGGTCTTCCACATGATGAATCACGCCACCTTCAAGGCGTCGCTCTTCATGTCCGTGGGGATCATCGATCACGAGACGGGCACGCGCGACATGCGCAGGCTCGACGGCCTGTTCCGCTCGATGCCCATCACCGGCACGCTGGCCATCGTGGCCTGCGCGGCCATGGCTGGCGTGCCGCTGCTCAACGGCTTCCTGTCCAAGGAGATGTTCTTCGCCGAGACGGTCTTCGCGGGCGGCACGCCGGGGCTCGCGTGGGGATTGCCGGCCGCCGCCACCCTGGCGGGCATCTTTGCGGTGGTCTATTCGCTGCGCTTTGGTCACGACGTCTTCTTCGGTGCACCGCCGGACACCCCACGCCAGCCGCATGAGCCGGTGCACTGGATGCGCGTGCCGGTGGAGCTCCTGGTGCTGGCCTGCGTGGTGGTGGGCACGCTGCCGGCCTGGTCGGTCGGCCCCTTGCTGGCGACCGCCGCGCAGCCGGTCGTGGGCGGCACGCTGCCGGAATACAGCCTCGCGATCTGGCACGGCTTCACCACACCGCTGGTGATGAGCCTGATCGCCCTGGCCGCGGGCACCCTCGTGTACGTGCTCTTTGCCGATCGCTTCAAGAAGCGCCGTGCGCGCGGTGCGCCGCTGATGCAACTGCTGGACGGCAAGCGTCTCTTCGAGAAGACGCTCGCCCTCGTCACGCGCCTGGCCTCGTGGTCATTGCGCCACCTGACCACGCGCCGGCTGCAGCCGCAGCTCTTCCTGATGGTGCTCATCGCCGGCCTGGCCGGCCTGGGCTCGGCGCTGATCGTGCCGCTGGAATGGGGGCACCGTGCGCGCGTGCCGGCCACGCCGGAATTCGTGCTGCTGTGGGCGATCGGCTGCCTGTGCGCGATCGGGGCTGCGCACCAAGCCAAGTTCCACCGGCTCGCGGCGCTGACCATGCTCGGCGTCGTGGGGCTCGTGATCTGCATCACCTTCGCGTGGTTCTCGGCGCCCGACCTCGCGCTCACGCAGCTCACGGTGGAGGTGGTGACGCTGGTGCTCTTCCTCCTTGGCCTGCGCTGGATGCCCAAGCGGATGGAGCAGGACGACCCGCGCATCGCGCTGCGCGTGTGGTGGCGCCGGCGTCGCGATCTGGTGCTTGCCGTGGTGATCGGCATCGGCCTGGCCACGTTGTCGTACGCGCTCATCACGCGTGCGGCCCCAATGTCCATCGCGCCCTTCTTCATCCAGGAAGCGCTGCCCGGCGGTGGCGGCACCAACGTGGTGAACGTGATGCTGGTGGACTTCCGGGCGTTCGACACGCTGGGCGAGATCACCGTGCTCGGCATCGTGGGCATCACCGTCTTCGCGCTGCTGCGACGTTTCCGTCCGCCGCGCGAAACCATCGAGCAGCCGATGCAGCAGCGCATCCAGGGCATGGGCCGTGACCTGACCGACCGCGCCGAAGACACCGACCGCCTGCAGGAGTACCTGGAGGTGCCCGCGGTGCTGGTGCGCCTGCTGCTGCCCGTGGCGGTGGTGTTCGCGTTCCACCTCTTCATGCGCGGGCACAACGAGCCGGGCGGCGGCTTCGTCGCTGGCCTGGTGGTCGCGATCGCCTTCATCGCGCAGTACATGGTGGGCGGCACGCGCTGGGTGGAAGCGCGCATGCGCCTCCTGCCGCCGCGCTGGATCGCGTTCGGCCTGCTGCTCGCACTCAGCACCGGCCTCGGCTCGCTGGCGCTCGGCTACCCCTTCCTGACGTCACACACGGCGCATGTGCACTGGCCGTGGGTCGGCGAGGTCCACCTGCCGACCGCTGCCCTCTTCGACCTGGGCGTGTTCTCGGTGGTGGTCGGTGCGACGCTGCTGCTGTTGACCGCCATCGCCCACCAGTCGCTGCGGGCGAGCCGGCGCCAGGCCGCCGAAGCGGACGACCCACCCACCGAGGAGAAGCACTGACATGGAAGCCGTCGTCTCGATCGCGATCGGCGTGCTTGCGGGCGCGGGCGTGTGGCTGATCCTGCGGCCACGGACGTTCCAGGTGCTCATCGGCCTGTCGCTGCTGTCGTACTCCATCAACCTCTTCATCTTCAGCGTGGGCAGCCTGGCGATCGGCCGCGAGCCCATCGTGAAGCCGGGCGTCGCGGCCGACCTCACCAACTACAGCGATCCGGTGCCGCAGTCGCTGGTGCTCACGGCGATCGTCATCGGCTTTGCCACGACGGCGCTATTCCTCGTCGTGCTGCTCGCCCTGCGGGGCCTGTCCGGCGGCGACCACGTGGACGGCCAGGAGGAGCGGCCTTGATCGCTTTGGATTCCACGGCCAGCCACCTCGTCGTCGCGCCGGTCCTGCTGCCGCTGGGCACCGCGGCGCTGATGCTCATGCTCGGCGAGGGCCGGCGGGGGCTGAAGAGCGTCATCAACCTCGCCTCTACCGCCATCGGCCTCGTGCTCGCGGTGATCCTGCTCATCAACGCGGGACGGATGGAGCCCTCGGCCTTCGGCATCTACATGCCGGGCAACTGGCCGGTGCCCTTCGGCATCGTGCTCGTGGCCGACCGGCTCTCGGCCATGATGGCCGTGCTCACCGGCTGCGTGGGCCTCGCAACGCTGCTCTACGCGCTGGCGCGCTGGCAGCACGCCGGCGTCTATTTCCACGTCCTCTTCCAGCTGCAGCTGATGGGGCTCTATGGCGCCTTCCTCACCGCCGACCTCTTCAACCTCTTTGTCTTCTTCGAGGTGCTGCTCGCCGCCAGCTACGGCCTGCTGCTGCACGGCGGCGGCATGGCGCGCGTGCGGGCCGGCTTGCACTACATCGCCATCAACCTGACCGCCTCGCTGCTCTTCCTGATCGGCGTGGCAGTGCTCTACGGCGTGACGGGCACGCTCAACATGGCCGACATCGCGCTCAAGCTGCCGACGGTGGCCGAGAGCGACCGCGGCCTGCTGCATGCAGGCGCCGCCATCCTCGCGATCGCCTTCCTGGCGAAGGCGGCGCTGTGGCCGCTCAACGCCTGGCTGCCACCGGCCTATGCCGCGGCGAGCGCACCGGTCGCCGCCCTCTTCGCCATCCTGACCAAGGTCGGCGTCTATGCCGTGCTGCGGCTCTGGACGCTGTGCTTCCCGGCGGATGCCGGCAGCTCCGCCCACTTCGGCGGCGACGTGCTGATCTGGGGTGGTCTCGCCACGCTCGCCTTCGGCACCGTCGGCATGTTCGCGTCGCAGCAGGTGGGCCGGCTGGCCGGCTTCAGCGTCATCACCTCGGCCGGTACGTTGATCGCCGCCGTGGGCTTCGACCACCCGGCACTCAGCGGCGGCGCGCTCTTCTACCTGGCGAGCTCCACGCTCGCCGGCAGCGCGCTCTTCCTGCTCGTGGAGCTGCTGGAGCGCAGCCGCCAGGTGGAGCTCGGGCCGCAGGAGGTCGACGAAGGCGGCGATGCCCTGCCCGCCTTCTTCGACGCAGAGCCCCCGCAGGGGGCCAACCTCGACGACGACGAGCAGGCCCTCATCGGCCGTGCCATTCCGGCCGCACTCGCCTTCCTGGGTGTCGCCTTCACGATCTGTGCGGTCGTGGTGGCCGGGCTGCCGCCGCTGTCGGGCTTCGTCGCCAAGCTGGCAATGCTCACCGCACTGCTGCAACTGCAGACGCTGCCGGCCTGGATGCTCTTCGGCCTGCTCATCGTCTCGGGCCTCCTGGCGGCGCTCGCGCTGCTGCGCGTGGGCGTGCGCCACTTCTGGAGCGGCGCCGACCGCCCTGCACCGCGGCTGCGGGTGGCCGAGACGCTGCCCATCGCGGGCCTGCTCGCCGCCGTCATCGCGCTCGTGTCGCAGGGCGAGCATGTGCTGGCCTACACCCGCGGCACCGCCGACACGCTGCATGCGCCGCAGCAGTACATCAAGGCGGTGATGGAGGCGCGGCCGGTGTCCGCCCGCGCGCAGGGGAGCGGATCGTGATGCGACGCCTGATCCCCTCCCCGTGGCTCTCGCTCGGCATCTTCGCGGGCTGGCTCTTGCTCAACCGCAGCATCAGCCCGGGCCAGGTCGCCCTCGCGCTGCTGGTGGCGGTGGCGACGCCGCTCCTCATGGCGCCCCTGCGCCCCACGCCCGGCCGGCTGCGCCGCCGTCGCCGGCTCGGCATCCTCATCCTGTGCGTCGGCCGTGACGTGATCACCTCGGCGATCGCCGTCGCCCTGGGCACCTTCCGCTCGCGCCATCGGCAGCCGGTCAGCGACTTCGTGGTGATCCCCCTGGACCTGAAGGACACCCACGGCCTGGCTGCGCTTGCAATGATCACCACCGTCGTGCCCGGCACGGTGTGGTGCGAACTCGCGCCGGACCGCAGCCGGCTGCTGCTGCACGTCTTCAACCTCACCGACGAGGCCGCCTTCATCGCCCACTTCAAGGCCGACTACGAACAACCGCTGAAGGACATCTTCGGATGAACATGCTGCTGTCGCTGTCCATCACCGTCACGCTGCTCCTGTACGTGGCCGCCATCGGGGTGGCCCTCACCCGGCTCTTCGGGGGCCCGAGCGCGCAGGACCGCGTGCTGGCGCTGGACTTCATCTACGTGACGGGCACGCTCATGATGCTCGTGCTGGCGATCCGCTACGACAGCGAGATGTACTTCGAAGGCGCCCTGCTGATGGTGCTCTTCGGCTTTGTGGGCTCGATCGCGCTCGCCAAGTTCCTGCTGCGCGGCGAGGTGATCGAATGACCTGGCCCACTTTTGCCGAAGCCGTCGTCGCGCTGCTGCTGCTGACCAGCGGCGTCGTGGTCCTCATCGCCGCGATGGGGCTGCGTCGGCTGTCGGACTTCTTCACGCGCATGCACGCCCCAGCGCTTGCCTCCACGCTGGCGGCGTGGATCGTCACGTTCGCCTCGATCATCCACTTCAGCACGCGCGCCGGCGCGCTCTCGCTGCACGTGTGGCTGATCATCATCGTGCTCTCGATCACCGCGCCGGTGACGACGCTCGTGCTCGCGCGGGCCGCGCTCTTTCGCCGCCGCCAGGCCGGCGACCCCCTGCCACCGCCCCTCGGCGAAGACCAGCGCTGAGGCCTGGAAGCCTTCGGGGCGCTGCTATGCTGGACCGCACCCCATGTAGCCCAGGAGCCTCGACATGAGCACGCTGCGAACCATCCTGGCGGCGACCGACTTCTCCCCGCCCTCACGGCACGCCGCCGAGCGCGCGGCGCACCTCGCGAGCGACCATGGCGCGACGCTCCACCTGGTGCACACGCTGGGCGCCACGGCGCTCGACGACCTGCGCCGCTGGCTCGGCGACGCCGACACCACCTGCGACACCCTCGAAGCCGAAGCGCGGGAGCAGCTGCGTGCGCTCGCGGCAGACCTTGCGCAGCGCCATGGCGGCGCAATCGTTGAAACGCTGGTGCCCGGCCACCCGGTCGACGCGGTGACGCTCGAGGCCCAACGCCTGGATCCCGAACTGCTCGTGACCGGAACGCGCGGCGCCGGATTCTTCCGCGGCGTGGTCTTCGGCGCCACCGCCGAGCGCATCGCCCGGCGTTCGCAGCGGCCGGTGCTCATGGTGCGCGAGCCAGCGCATGTGCCCTACCGCCGCGTGCTGGTGCCAGTCGATTTCTCCCCCTGGAGCCTTTCGGCCGTGGAGCTCGCGCTGCGCACCGTGCCACAGGCCACGCTGGTCCTCATGCATGCGCTGGAGCTGCCTTACGAGCGAAAGCTGCGTCTGGCCGGCGTTGCCGACACGGTGGTGGCGCGCTACCGCAATGAAGCGCGCCGCGAGGCCGAGGAGCGCCTGCGCCAGCTGGCGGCGGCGAGCCGCCTGCCGGCCGACCGGGTGCAGTTCGCCACGCCGGAAGGTGCGGACCCGTGGATGCTCGTCGTGCAGCAGGAGCAGGAGCGCGAGTGCGACCTGATCGTGATCGGCAAGCATGGCCGCCACGCGCTGGAGGAACTGCTGCTCGGCAGCACCACGCGCATGGTGATCGCCGAGGGCCACGCCGACGTGCTGGTGTCGCCGGTCCATCGCGACTGAGCCGCGGGCCCGCGTGCCCGGTGCAGAATCCGGGGATGGACTACCCCGGCAACCTCTTCGTGGTCGCCGCGCCCAGCGGCGCCGGCAAGTCGAGCCTCGTGAAGGCCTTGCTGGAACTCGACTCGCATCTCGTCGTCTCGGTCTCGCACACCACGCGCAAGCCGCGCGGCCAGGAGCAGGACGGCCGCGAATACCACTTCATCGACGAACCCACCTTCCGCCAGAAGATCGCCCACGGTGATTTCTTCGAATGGGCCGAGGTGCACGGCAACCTCTACGGCACCTCCAAGGCCGGCGTCGAGGCCCAGATCGAGACCGGTCAGGACGTGGTGCTCGAGATCGACTGGCAGGGCGCGCTGCAGATCAAGCAGCTGTTCCCGAACGCCATCCTCATCTTCATCCTGCCGCCGAGCTGGGACGAACTCGCCCAGCGCCTGACGCGCCGCGGCGAGGACGCGAGCGACGTGATCGAGGAACGATTGCGCAATGCGCGCATCGAGGTGGCCCAGGCCCGGCATTTCGACTTCGTTATAATCAACGCTCTTTTCGAGACGGCGCTTTTCGACCTGAAAGCGATCGTCCACTCGCAGCGGCTCAAGTACGCTGCGCTGCGTCGAAGCAAGCCTTCCGTCTTCGCCGCCCTGAACCTCGATTGACCCCGGAGTACCGCATGGCCCGCATCACCGTCGAAGACTGCCTCCAGAAGATCCCCAACCGCTTCCAGCTGGTGCTCGCAGCGACCTATCGCGCCCGCATGCTGAGCCAGGGCCATGCTCCCAAGATCGAGACGAAGAACAAGCCCGGCGTGACCGCATTGCGCGAAATCGCCGCCGGCGAAGTCGGCGTGGAGATGCTGCGCAAAGTGCCGGTCTGAGGCACTTTCGGCACGAATCGGAACAACGGCCCTTCGGGGCCGTTTTCATTTGGGCCACCCCGGGGCAGCGCCTGGCGATCCGCGATAAATTCGGAGCATGGCCAGCCCCATCACCTGGATCCGCGACGCTGCCACCGGCGTGGGCCGGCGCGCGCGCGAGGCTCCTCCGCCGGCCGTGAGCGACGCCGCAGCCGCCTCGTTTGCCACGCTGGTCAAGAAGCTCGACTACCTCGACGCGGCCGACACCAAGCGCGTGCGCGAGGCCTACAAGTTCGCTGACGAGGCCCACCTCGGGCAGTTCCGCGCGAGCGGCGAGCCCTACATCACCCATCCCATCGCCGTCGCGGGCCTGTGCGCCGAGTGGAAGCTCGACGCCCAGGCCATCATGGCCGCGCTCATGCACGACGCGATGGAGGACTGCGGCGTCACCAAGGTCGAGCTGATCGAGCGCTTCGGCGCGGCGACCGCCGACCTCGTCGACGGCCTGACCAAGCTCGACAAGCTGCACTTCTCGACCAAGGAGGAATCGCAGGCCGAGTCCTTCCGCAAGATGCTGCTCGCAATGGCGCGCGACGTGCGCGTCATCCTCATCAAGCTCGCCGATCGCCTGCACAACATGCGCACCATGGAGGCCATGGTGGCAAGCAAGCGCGTGCGCATCGCGCGCGAGACGCTCGAAATCTACGCCCCCATCGCCCACCGCCTGGGCCTGAACCAGACCTACCGCGAGCTCCAGGAACTCGCCTTCCAGTACCTGCGGCCCTGGCGGCACGCGGCGCTGTCGAAAGCGATCAAGCGCGCCCGCGGCTACCGGCGCGACATCGTCGAGCGCATCCAGACCGAGGTGGAAAAAGCCTTCGCCGACACCAGGCAGAAGGTGCAGGTCTACGGCCGCGAGAAGACGCTTTTTTCCATCTACGCCAAGATGCGCGAGAAGCACCTGACCTTCGCGCAGGTGAACGACATCTTCGGCTTTCGCATCGTGGTCAATTCGCTGCCGGAGTGCTACCTGGCGCTCGGGGTGCTGCACCAGCTCTACAAGCCGCTGCCGGGCCGCTTCAAGGACTACATCGCCATCCCGAAGGCCAACGGCTACCAGTCGCTGCACACCACGCTCGTCAGCCCGCTGGGCACGGCGGTCGAGTTCCAGATCCGCACCGAGCCCATGCACGCGGTGGCGGAAAAAGGCATCGCCGCGCACTGGATGTACAAGCTCGGCGACAAGGCGCAGGTCCAGGATCCGCAACGCCTGGGCACGCTCTGGCTGAAATCGCTGATGGACATCCAGGACGAGACGCGCGATGCGAGCGAGTTCCTGGAGCACGTGAAGATCGACCTCTTCCCGGATGCGGTCTACGTCTTCACGCCGCGCTCCAAGATCATGGCGCTGCCGCGCGGCGCGACGCCGGTGGACTTCGCCTACGCCATCCACTCCGACGTCGGCGACCACTGCGTCGCCGCCAAGGTCAACGGCGACCCGGTCGCGCTGCGCACGGAGCTCCGCAGCGGCGACGTGGTGGAGATCGTGACCGCCCCGGGCGCACGGCCGAACCCCGGCTGGCTCAATTTCGTGCGCACCGGCCGCGCGCGCTCGAAGATCCGGCACTACCTCAAGAACATGGAGCAGGAGGAGTCGCAACAGCTTGGCGAGAAGCTGCTGGCGCAGGCGCTGCGCGCCGAAGGCCTGACCATGCCCGACAGCGACCCCAACGACGCCACCGGCACCGCACTGTGGCAGGCGCTCACCCGCTGGAGCGGCAACCGCACGCGAGCCGACCTGCTGACCGACATCGGCCTCGGCCGCAAGATCGCCATCATCGTGGCCAAGCGCCTCGCCCAGCTGATGCTCGAGCACGGCACGAGGCCCGACGCCCTCACGCTCACCATGGGCCGCTATGCGGTCCAGGACGACCTGACGCCGACCCAGGGCCTCGTGGTGATCGACGGCTCCGAGGGCGCCTCGGTGCAGATGGCCACCTGTTGCCGGCCGATCCCGGGAGATGCCATCGTCGGCTACCTCGGCCGTGGAGAAGGCCTGCTGGTGCACACCGCCGAATGCAGCACCGGCAAGCGCCTCTTCGAGCGTGACAGCGAGCGCTGGATCACCGTGGACTGGTCGGAGGAGCCGGTGCGCGCCTTCGAGACCAGCATCTCGCTGCTGCTCAAGAACGGCAAGGGCGTGCTCGCCAAGGTGGCCTCGGCGGTGAGCGCGGTCGAAGCGGACATCACCCACATCGACATGGACGACGAGGCGGCGGCCGACACCTCCGAGCTGCGCCTGCTCATCAGCGTGCGCGACCGCCAGCACCTGGCCGACGTGATGCGCACCTTGCGACGCTCGCCTGCCGTGCTGAAGGTGGTGCGCGTGAAACCCTAGCCCTGCGGCTTCGGGTACTGCACCTCCACCACCTCGAGCTTCTCCACGCCGCCGGGCGTGACGAGCGACACCTCGTCGCCCACGCGTGCCTTGAGCAGGGCGCGGGCGATCGGCGCGATCCAGCTCACCTCTGCCTTGAGGCTGTCGGCCTCGTCGATGCCCTTGATCGTGATGGTGCGCTCCTCGCCCTGCGCGTTGGCGTACGTGACGGTGGCGCCGAAGAAGATCTGGTCATTGCCGTGGTGCGCCGACGGATCGGCCACTTCGGCGATGTCCAGCCGCCGGGTCAGGAAGCGGATGCGCCGGTCGATCTCGCGCAGCCGCTTCTTGCCGTAGAGGTAGTCGCCGTTCTCCGATCGGTCACCGTTCTTCGCGGCCCACGAGACCACCTCGACCACCTTGGGCCGCTCCACGTCGAGCAGCGTCATCAGCTCTTCGCGCAGGCGTGCGTAGCCCTCGGGCGTCATGTAGTTGCGGGTGCCGGCGCTCAACGGCGGCAGGCCGGGCAGATCGTCGTCGTCGTCGACGTCGCCATCGGGCTCCTTGGTGAAGGCCTTGTTCATGCGTAAGAGGTGCTCAATCCTTGGACTTGCGCGTCAGGCGCAGCACGAAGATCACGATGCCAGCGTAGAGGGGCAGGACGAGAAAGAGCAGCCTGCCAGCATCGACGCCGCGGGCATCCAGGAACGCCTCCGCACCGACGAGGAAGAACATCCACGTCAGGGCGATGGCGAGAAAGCGGATGAAGACATACATGATCATGTCGTCGACGGGCGCGTGGGCATGATGCCGCTGCGCCGAACCGTGGGCAACGGGGATGCGCGGCGCGTTGCACCTGACGGCGCCGACCCCGTCGCGCCAAGAAAAACGCCCCAGAGGCATGACCTCTGAGGCGTTTTCTAGAACGTATGTTCTGGCGCGGCTGGCAGGATTCGAACCCACGACCCCTTGGTTCGTAGCCAAGTACTCTATCCAACTGAGCTACAGCCGCGAAGCCGCGTACTATAACACCAACTCGGCCGCGCTCGTCTAGACCGATGCGGCTTCCCGGTAGCAGATCGCCACACGCTCGTCGTCCGACTGCTGTTCGGCCAGGCGCGCGAGCATCAGCCACGCACGGCGGCGCAGTGCGGGATCGAGTTCCGGTGCTGCGGCCGCCTGATCCAGCAGCAGGCGCGCCTTGCCCCAGAGCTCGCGTTCGGCGAGCGCGCAGCCCACGGCATACGCCACGGCGGCCTCGCGCGGATGCGCCTGTGCCGCCGATTCGAGACGCGCAAGCCAATCGGGCGTGACGCCCTCGATGCAGGCCACGAGCGCCACCGAGAGGGCTGCGCGTTCGTCGTCGGTGAAGTCGCTCAAGCGGTCCCAGAAGGGGCGCAACCAACTGCGTCCCTCGGCCTGCGCCTGGAAGGCGGCCAGGCGCTCGGCGGCACGCGCCGCCACCAGCGGGTCGCGGCGGTCGGCGGTGTCGAGTGCGAACCAGGTGCGGCGCACCTGGTCGGCATCGCGGGCGCCATCGAGCGATTCGAACGCGAGCGAGCGCAGCAGGTGCTGGGCGGCCGCCTTGGAGAAGGCCTGGTGCTTGGCGAGCAGGCGCGCCGTCTTCAGGGCCTCGTGCGGCTGCTGGGCGAGTCGGCAGGCCTGCAGCTTGAGGCGCAGCGCGTGCGTGCGGCGCGCCACGCCCGGGGGCAGCACGGCGAGCAGGCTCAAGGCGCGTGCGGCATCGCGGTCGTCGAGCGCCCACTCGGCGGCCAGCAGTCGCGCACCCTCTTCCGCGGAGCGCGCGGCGGTGCTGCGGCTGCTGAGCTCCAGCGCCTTTTCGAGCTCTTCGTCGCGGCGCGCACGGTCTTGCAGCTTGTGCGCGCTGCCGGCGGCCAGCAGATGGCCCAGCACGGTGAATTCGTTGTCCTGTGCGAGGTCGGGTGTCTCGGCCTGGATCAGCAAGGCACGCTGCGCGGCCTTTTGCGCGCGGCTGTAGCGTCCGCCGAAGAATTGCGCCAGCGCCTCGCGCAGCGCGGCCTGCGCGGTGCGGTCGCGCCGGGCCACGCGCCATTCATGCGCGCGCCGCGGCAGGCCCACCAGCGCGTTCACCGCCTGGATCGCCGCGACGAGCGCCAGGCAGCTCAGCAGCAGGCCGAGCAGGAAGAGGTTCATCGAGACGTCGAGCCGCCAGTCGCCCCAATAGAAGGATGCCAGCCCGTCGTTGGCGCCAAACGTGGTGGCGGCCACGACGGCCACCACGAAGAGCAACACGAACCAGACGACCGCGCGCATGTGGCGGTCAGCGTCCTGCGGTGGCCGCGGCCAGCGCCGCCAGCGTGTCATCGGGCCGCGGCAGGCCCACCTGGCGTGCGCTGGCGGCGACCTGCTTGAGGAGGTCGTTCGCCATGCCGGTGCGGCGCGAGCTGCGGTCGAAGTAGCGGTCCAGCGCCTGCTGGGCGCTGGCGACATCGGTCTGCACGGTGTCGAACTGCCGGCTCAGCAGCGCCAGGCGTGCATTGAGCAGTCGCAGCTTGAGGTTCTCGCGCAGAAAGAAGGCCTGTTCGGGCGCGATGAGCATGGCTTCGGGCTGGTCGATGCGGGTCACGCGCACCAGCGCACGCGTCTCGCCCCACAGCTTGCCCGTGAAGCCGTCCCACCACTGCGCGACGGGGGCCCACCAGGCGGCGCCCGCCGGGGCCGAGCCCGCAGAAGATGCAGCAGATGCCGCAGCCGGTGTCTTCGCCGCAGGGGCCGCGGCCTCCTTGCTGCGTGCATCGGCCTGCGAGAGCAGCGGCAGCTCGTCCACCAGGCGGATCGCCTCGTCGAGCTTGGTCGACAGTGCGGAGACGTCGGGCACGCTGATCGCCTTGACGCGGTCGATGTCGCGCGCAATCGCCCGGCGCACGCCTTCCAGGCGCGGCTGGCCGTAGCGCGAGAGACGGTCATCGGCCTGCTTGAGCGCGGCCACCAGCGGCTCGGCGCTCCCGGTGATGGTGGCCTGCTGCTGGGCCACGCGCAGGCCGGCGTCGATGTCCACCAGCACGTTCTCGTCGCGCGAGCGCGAGAGCGACTGGATCAGGTCTTCGAGCTGGGTGCGCTGGATGGAGACCTCGGACAGACGCGCTTCCAGCAGCGAAACCTTGGCCGCGCTTTCGCGGGCGGTCTCGTCGGCGCGCTTGGCAAGCAGGCGGGCTTCGGTCGATTGCTCCTGGCTCGCCTGTTGACGGCGCACCAGCTCCTGTTCGAGCTTGCGCACACGCTGCTGTGCGGACCAGGCGACGGCGAGGCTCGCCACGACGGCCAGCGCGAGCAGCAGGGCGAGCGCCCAGGCCCACCGCGGGCGAGACGGCGCGGGGACCACGGGCGCGCCGGAGGTCGGCGGCAGAGGGGCGGGTGTGACGTCGCTCACGATGCGAGGGATTGTATGCAGGCCACCACGGCCTCAGCGCTCGGCCGGGCTTCGCCCACGCGGCCGAAGCCGAGGCTGCGAGCGGTCTGCGCGATGCGCGGGTGCGTGGCCACGGCGCGGGCCTCGGACCAGCGCGCCCCGGGCACGAGCGCGGCGAGGTTGGTGACGGCCTCGGAGCTGCTGAAGAGCCACACGTGGCGCTCCGGCGATGAGACGGCCTCGGCGAGCAGCGCAGACTCCGCGGCGCCCAGCGTCGGCGCCTGGCGCGCATAGGCGGCCACGAACTCGAGCCGCGCGCCGCGTTCGCGCAGACGCGTGGCCAGCCAGTCGCGGCCGCTCGCACCACGCACGATGAGCACGCGCTGCCCCTGCCAATCGCGTGCGCCGAGCTCGGCCCAGAGGGATTCGGAGTCGAACTGCGGCGCATCGGCGGCCGGCTCGACGATGTCCGTCACCCCGAGGGCGCGCAGCTCGCGCGTGGTGCCGGGCCCGGGCGACGCGGCGGTGGTGCCCGGGGGCCACACCGCGCCTTCCGGCCGGCCGTCGAAGAAGCAGCTGACGGCATTCGGGCTCACGAAGACCACCAGGGCGGCGTCGGCAAGGCTTGCCCACGCGGCCTCGAGCGCGGCGCGGTCGGCGGCCGGTGCGATCGCGATCAGCGGCAAGGCCTCGGCCTGCAGGCCGGCCTCCTGCAGCAGCTGGACCCAGGCGCCGGCCTGGCCCGCGGGCCGGGTGACGAGCACGCGCATCGCGTTCAGGACGTCGGCAGGTAGTCGTCGCCGCCCGCTGCGCGCAGTTGCGCGGCGGCCTCTTCGCCGAGGGCGGCGGCGGCGTCTTCATCGACGACGGCGGCTTCGACCGCCACGCGCAGCAGCGGCCGGCCGGTGTCGTGCCCGTCGCCGAGCGCGGCCTCGAGGTGCAGTGCGTCGCCGCGCCACACCGCGTGTGCGGCCAGCGGCATGCTGCAGCTGCCCCCGAGTGCGCGCGACACCGCCCGCTCTGCATGCACCGCGAGCCAGGTCGGCCGGTGGATCAGCTCGGCGAGCTGCGCACGCAGCGGTGCGGCGTCGGCGAGCACCTCGATGCCGAGCGCGCCCTGCCCGGCCGCGGGCAGCATCTCGCTGGGGTCGAACACGGCACGGATGCGGTCCGCAAGCCCCAGCCGCTTCAAGCCGGCGGCAGCGAGCACGATGGCGTCGTACTGGCCTTCGTCGAGCTTGCGCAGGCGCGTGTCGAGGTTGCCCCGCAGCGGCTCGATCTGCAGGTCAGGCCGGCGGGCGCGCAGCAGCACCACGCGGCGCAGGCTGGACGTGCCCACCTTCGCGCCCTGCGGCAGCTCGGCGAGCGAGCCGTAGCGGTTGGAGACGAAGGCATCGCGCGGGTCTTCGCGCTCCAGCACGGCGGCGAGCGCAAAGCCGTCGGGCAGGTCCATCGGCACGTCTTTCAGCGAGTGCACCGCCAGGTGCGCGCGGCCTTCTTCGAGCGCGGTTTCCAGCTCCTTCACGAAGAGGCCCTTGCCGCCGACCTTGGACAGCGTGCGGTCAAGGATCTGGTCGCCGCGTGTGGTCATGCCGAGCAGGCCGACGTCGAGCCCGAAGCGGGTCTTCAGCAGGGCCTGCACATGCTCGGCCTGCCACAGGGCGAGCCGGCTTTCACGGGTGGCAATGAGGAGGGGCGCAGGGTCGGCATGGGGCATCGGGCGATGCTAGCAGCCCCCTCGCGCGCGAGGCCCCACGCGGATGTCGGCCTGCCCAGCCGCTACATTGCGCCGAGCCCTCCACCACACCGACCCGACACCATGCCCCGCACCCGCGCTGCCGACGACAAGAACCAGCCCCTGGTGGCCGACATCCGGCTCCTCGGCCGCATCCTCGGCGACGTGATCCGCGAGCAGGAGGGCAAGGCCGCCTTCGAGCTGATCGAGCATGTGCGCCGCCTGTCGGTGGCGTACCGCCTCAAGCACGACGCGCAGGCCGGGCGCGCGCTCGACCGGCTGCTGAAGAACCTGAGCACCGACCAGACGGTGAGCGTGATCCGGGCCTTCAGCTATTTCAGCCACCTCGCCAACATCGCCGAGGACCGCCACCACGTGCGCCGTCGCGAGCACCACGAGCGCGCCGGCGACCTGCAGGAGGGCTCGCTCGCGATGAGCCTCGCCCGCCTGGCCGAAGCCGACGTGCGCGCCACCGAGATCGTCAAGCTCCTGGACCACGCCTACATCTCGCCGGTGCTGACGGCCCACCCGACCGAGGTGCAGCGCAAGAGCATCCTCGACGCCGAGCGCGCCATCGCCGAGCTCGTGAGCCAGCGCGACAAGCTCGCGAGCACGCGCGAGCTGGAGCACAACGAGGCGCTGATCCGCGCACGCGTCACGCAGCTCTGGCAGACGCGCATGCTGCGCTACACCAAGCTCACCGTGGCCGACGAGATCGAGAACGCGCTCAGCTACTACCAGAGCACCTTCCTGCGGCAGATCCCGCGGCTCTACCGCGAGCTGGAAGAAGCCCTGCCCGGCCACGCCATCGCGCCCTTCTTCCGCATGGGCAACTGGATCGGCGGCGACCGTGACGGCAATCCCAACGTGAGCGCCCAGACGCTGCGCACCGCGCTCGCGCGCCAGAGCGAGACGGTGCTGCGCTACTACCTGACCGAGGTGCACGAACTCGGCGCGGAGCTGTCGATCTCGGCGCTGCTCGCGCCCGTCACGCCGGAGATGCAGGCGCTGGCCGCCGCCTCGCCCGACCAGGGCGCGCACCGCGAGGACGAGCCCTATCGCCGCGCGCTCATCGGCATCTATGCGCGGCTCGCCGCCACGCTGCATGTGCTCACCGGCACCGAGGCGCTGCGCCATGCGGTCGCGCCGCAGTCGCCGTATGCGCGCAGCGGCGAGTTCCTGCGCGACCTGCAGGTGATCGAGGCCTCGCTCAGGTCGCACCACGCCCAGGCGCTGGTCGCCCCGCGGCTGCAGCCGCTGATGCGCGCGGTGCAGGTGTTCGGCTTCCACCTCGCCACCGTCGACCTGCGCCAGAGCTCCGACAAGCACGAAGAAGCGGTCACCGAGCTGCTGCGCGTGGCGCGCATCGAGCCCGACTACGCCGCGCTGGACGAGCCGGCCCGCCGCGAGCTGCTGCTGCGCCTGCTCAACGACGCCCGGCCGCTGCGCGTGCATGGCGCGGAGTATTCCGAGCACACGCGAGGCGAGGTGGCGATCTTCGAAGCCGCGCGCGAGATGCTGCACGCCTACGGCCGCGAGGCGCTGCGCCACTACATCATTTCGCACACCGAGGACGTGAGCGACCTGCTGGAGGTGCTGCTGCTCCAGAAGGAGGCCGGGCTGATGCGCGGCACGCTGGACGACGCCGCCACCTGCGACCTCATCGTCTCGCCGCTCTTCGAGACCATCGGCGACCTGCGCCGTGCCGGGCCCATCATGCGCGAGTACTACGCGCTGCCCGGCCTCGCCGACATGATGGTGCGCTCGCGCGTGGGCCAGCAGGCCGAGCAGGACGTGATGCTCGGCTACAGCGACAGCAACAAGGACGGCGGCTTCTTCACGAGCAACTGGGAGCTCTACCGCGCCGAGACCACGCTGGTCGAGCTCTTCGGCGAGCTGCGCGCCCGGCACGGGATCGTGCTGCGCCTCTTCCACGGGCGCGGCGGCACGGTCGGGCGCGGCGGCGGCCCGAGCTTCCAGGCCATCCTCGCGCAGCCGCCGGGCACGGTGAACGGGCAGATCCGCCTCACCGAGCAGGGCGAGGTCATCAACTCCAAGTACGCCAACCCGGAGATCGGGCTGCGCAACCTCGAAACGCTGGTCGCGGCCACGCTCGAAGCCACGTTGCTGCACCCGACCAAGGCGGCGCCGAAGTCCTTCCTGGAAGCGGCCGAGGCGATCAGCACCGCCGGCATGGCCGCCTACCGCAAGCTCGTCTACGAGACCCCGGGGTTCACCGACTACTTCTTCGCCGCCACGCCGATCCGCGAGATCGCCGAGCTCAACATCGGCTCGCGACCGGCGTCGCGCAAGGCCTCGCGCGCCATCGAGGACCTGCGCGCCATCCCCTGGAGCTTCAGCTGGGGGCAGTGCCGCGTGGCGCTGCCGGGGTGGTGCGGCTTCGGCTCGGCGATCCAGGCCTTCCTGGGCACGAGCCCCCGGGAGCGCAAGGAGCGCCTGGCGCTGCTGCAGCGCATGCACCGGCAGTGGCCCTTCTTCCGCACGCTGCTGTCCAACCTCGACATGGTGCTCGCCAAGACCGACCTCGGCATCGCCGCGCGCTATGTGGAGCTCGCCGAAGACAAGCGGCTGGGCCGCAGGATCTACGCCGCGATCGAAGCGGAATGGCGCGCCACCTCCGAGGCGCTCGCGCTCATCACCGGCGAGAAGAAGCGCCTGGCGGGCAACCCTTCGCTCGCCCGCTCGATCGAGCACCGCTTCCCCTACCTCGATCCGCTCAACCACCTGCAGGTGGAGCTGATGCGCCGCTACCGTCAGCTGCGTCCGGAGGAGCGCGACCATGCGGCGCACGAGCGGATCCGGCGGGGCATCCACATCTCGATCAATGGGCTGGCGGCCGGGCTGCGAAACACCGGGTGAACCCTGCCGTCAATATTGGACAGGCACGTAAAAAACGCACGAATCTCCGTCACCACTAGCGCAAACCCCGAGGAACCTGCGCGCAAAAACAGCAAACAGCTACAAGTTGCGGGCTCACAATCCAGGAATGATGCACGAGCGTCCACTTTAGAGACGTACTGGCAAACAGAACGTTTGCCGCCTTCACCTGGAGACAACCCGATGAGCTTCACCCGCCACCTGGTGCGCGCCGGCCTTGCGCTGATCGCCACGACCCTCAGCGCGGCTGCCGTCGCGCAGACCACGTTCAACACCACCTACAAGGGTGGCAGCACCTCCTCCTGCGGCACGACCTACAACATCCGCGGGATGGAGCCCACGGCCACCGGCAAGAAGTACCCGGTGTACATCCACATCGGCGGCACCGGCGAGAGCTACACCAGCGCCTGGGCCATGGCCGCCGTCGAGGCGATGGCACAGAAGGGCTTCGTGGCCGCCACGATCGAGTACGACAACGGCAGCTTCGGCACCTGCTCGACGATCGGCCAGCGCGCCAAGTGCATCTTCGACCAGGCCAAGGCGGCCAGCGCCATCAACACCATCTGCTCGCGCGCCAAGGCCGACTGCTCCAAGGGCGTCGTCACCGGCGGCCTGAGCCAGGGCTCCATCATCTCGGTGCTCTCGCGCAACTACGACAACCGCGTGCGCGCCTCCATGGGCCAGGGCACGGGCTCGACGTACACCGCCGCCTACAACCTCGAGTCGTGCATGGCCAACGGCAAGCACACGCAGCCCGGCAACCGCCTGCGCATCATCAACGGTGAACGCGACATGTTCGTCGGCGGCACCGAGTCGATCGCACGCTCGCAGGCCGAGCTCGTGACCGGCATCAAGTGCAGCGGCCTGAGCCCGACGCAGTGCCTGCAGTCCAACGGCTCCGGCTGGGTGGTGGTGAAGGACTACCAGGTCAACGACCTGTACGCCGACCACTGCTTCATGGGCCTGGGCACCTACGGCACGCAATGCACCGGCATTCTGGCCGTGGACACCAACTACAAGTACGGCTCCGGCGCCTGGGCACTGCCCGCCACGACGAACTGGCTCAAGACCTTCGTCACGCCGTGATGCAAGACGCGACGGGCGGCATCGCCCTGTCGACCCGTCCGTGCTCCGCTCCGCAGGCCGCGGCCTGCGGGGCATGCGCGCATCTGCCACATCACGCCGACGCTGCCGAGGGTCTGCCGCAAGGCCAGGCCGGGGCAGCCGCAGCATGCTTCTTCGTCGGAGAGGCCGTATGAGCGGATTCATCCACATCAGCCACGAGACGCCCGCGTGGCAGAAGGCGCTGCGCGCCGGCGGCGCGCTGGCCGTCCTGGGCGGGCTGGCCTGGTGGGTCCTGAGCGATGAGGGGCTGCCCGTCGCACCCGTCGACGACGCGCCCGCCCTGCCCTTCGTCAAGGCCACCCCCTTGCCGGCGCCGCCGCCGGTCGCCACCACGGCGCAAGACGAGGCGGCCGACGACGCCCCTGCGGCCTCCGACCCCCGCATGGCCGCCGCGGCGGAAGACGATGACCTCGACTACGCCACGCGCAACCGCAGCATCGACCTGCGCCGCCTCACGCTGCAGCGGCCCGAGACGGCGCGCAGCTTCCTGAGCGAGGTGCTGCTCACGCCCACCCCCGGCGCCGGCTACGTGGTGGCCGAGGTGCTGCCCGAGAGCCGCTACGAACGCATGGGGCTCAGGCCCGGCGACGTGGTCTACACGCTCGACACCCCGGGCGCACCGGTCGTCGACGAGACGTCCATGGTCGCCCTCATGCAGCAGACGGAGCTGCACCTGGAGGTCTACCGCCAGGGCACGCTCACGCGCCTGCACACCAGCCTCGCCCAGGTGGAGAACGGCGATGCCGTCCCGGCCCCCTGAGCCCACCTCGCTCGCGGAAGCCGGCGCAGCGCGCGCGCAACGCCGCTCGCAGGTGTACGTCTACGACGACGGCTTCCTGTTCTCGTGCGAGGGCATGACGGCCGCGCGCACCGAGCGCTACACCGCCACCCTGCTCTTCGCGACGTCCGACGAGGGCATCGACGTCGAGCTCGCGGGGCGCCGCCAGTGCGTGCAGATCGCCGTGCTCAAGCCCTTCGTGCGCAAGACGCTGCATGCGCACGACCAGCCCTTCGTGAGCGTCGGCGTGAACCCCACGCACGCGAGGTTCCGGGCGTTCACGCGGCTGGAGGAGCCCGGCTACATCTCCATGCCGCGGCGCTTCTTCCCGGCGCTCGACGAGCGGCTGCAGGCCCTGCGCGCCGGCGAACTCCCGGCGCCGCAGGCGCGGCTGCTCTTCGACCAGTGCATCGAGTCGGTGACCCAGCTCCTGCCGCCGCTGCGCCCCATGGACCCGCGCATCGCGCATGTGACGGCGCTGCTCGCGCAGGACCACCACCAGCCGCTGGACCGCCTGGCCGAGAGCGCCTGCCTGTCGTACTACCGCATGTCGCATCTCTTCTCGCAGGAGATGGGGCTGCCGCTGCGGCAGTACCTGCTCTCGCTCAAGATCCACGCCGCCGCACGCTGCATCGGCGCGGGCATGACCCTCACCGCCACGGCGCACGAGGCCGGCTTCACCGATTCGGCGCATCTCTCGCGCGTGTGGACCAAGGCCTTCGGCAGGCCGCCCTCGCACTTCCTGAACGAGCAGCGCTTCGCGATCGAGCCCCGCCGCGGCGCGCTGCCGCTGGCAGCGGCAGCCTAGCGCGACGGCCGCGCGGCGAGCAGCTGTGCGACCACCGAGACGGCGATCACCTCCGGCTCCTTGCCGGTGATGCCCGGCAGGCCGATCGGGCACACCATGCGATCGATCGCCGCGGGCGCCACACCCCGCTCCTGCAAGCGGTGCACGAAGCGCTGCTTCTTCGTCTTCGAGCCGATCAGCCCGAAGAACGCGAAATCGCCACGGCGCAGGATGGCCTCGGTGATGCGCAGGTCGAGGTCGTGCTGGTGGGTGAGCACGAGGTAGCAGGCGCCAGCGGGCGCGTCGCGCACCTCGCCCTCCACGGCATCCACCGCCACGCGGCGGATGTGGGCCGGCCACGCGTTGTCGACGAGCGTGCCCGGGAAGGCATCGTCACGCTCGTCGATCCAGTCGACCCGCACCGGCAGCGTCGCCATCAGCCGCGCGATCGCCCGCCCCACGTGGCCCGCGCCATAGAGCTGCAGGTGAAAGCGCGGCGCCTCGTGCGGCCAGGCGGCCAGGTGCGCCGGCTGCAGCCGCTCGAAGGAGAGCGTGACCGCCCCGCCGCAGCACTGCCCGAGCGCGGGCCCGAGCGGGTAGTGCACCGATTGCGTGGGCAGGAGATCGGAGCCCAGCATCTCGCGCGCTCGGGCGATGGCCTGCCATTCGAGATGGCCGCCTCCCACCGTGCCCAGCGTCTCGTCGGCCGTGACCAGCATGCGCGTGCCCACCTCGCGCGGCACCGAGCCGCGCGCCTCGCTCACCGACACCAGCACGGCGGCGCGCCCGGCGGCGAGCCAGGCCTGCGCGGTCGCGCGCAGCGCGTCCATCTCAAGCGACCTGCCCGACCGCCTGCACCGCGCGCAGGATGGCCTCGCTCGTGGCCGGCGCCCTGAGCGGCGGATCGACGCGGTGCCCGCCCACGGCCGAAATGGCATCGCGGATCGCGAAGAAGACCGAGAACGGCAGCAAGAGCGGCGGCTCGCCCACCGCCTTGCTGCGGTGGATGGTGTCGGCGGGGTTCTCGCCGTCGTAGAGCTGCACGTTCAGCACCGGCGGGCAGTCGTTGGCGGTGGGGATCTTGTAGGTGCTGGGGGCGTGGGTGGCGAGCAGCCCGGTCTCGGGGTGCCACACCAGCTCTTCCATCGTGAGCCAGCCCATGCCCTGGATGAAGGCGCCTTCGATCTGGCCGATGTCGAGCGCCGGGTTGAGCGAGCGGCCGACGTCGTGCAGCACGTCGGCGCGCAGCAGCCGCCACTCGCCGGTGAGCGTGTCCACCAGCACCTCGCTCACCGCCGCGCCATACGCAAAGTAGAAGAAGGGCTTGCCCTGCAGCGTCTCGCGGTTCCAGTGCAGGCCGGGGGTCGCGTAGTGCCCGTCGGACCAGAGCTGCACGCGCGCCAGGTACGCCTGCGCCACGAGCTCGCAGAACGAGAGCTCGTGCGGCGGCGTCGGCCCGCCGGCCTGGCCGATGCAGACCCGGTCGCCGGCGAAGCGCACGTCCGCGGGCGAGACGCCCGCCTGGGCCGCCGCAAAGGCGGCGAGCCGCTCGCGGATCTGGCGGGCCGCATCCTGCGCGGCCTTGCCGTTGAGGTCGCTGCCCGTGGACGCCGCCGTGGCCGAGGTGTTGACGACCTTGTGGGTGTCGGTCGCCGTCACGCGCACCTGCTCGAAGCTCACACCGAGCTCGTGCGCCACCACCTGCGCCACCTTGGTGTTCAGCCCCTGACCCATCTCGGTGCCGCCGTGGTTCACGAGGACGGAGCCGTCGGTGTACACGTGCACCAGCGCGCCGGCCTGGTTGAAGTGCGCCACGTTGAACGAGATGCCGAACTTCACCGGCGTGAACGCGATCCCGCGCTTGAGCACCGGGCTCTTGGCGTTGAACTCGGCCACGGCGGCGCGGCGGGCACGGTAGTCGCTGGAGGCCTCCAGTTGCTCGGTGAGCGGCTCCAGGATGTTGTCCTCGACCTTCTGGCCGTAGGGCGTGACGACACGCTCGTCACCCTCGCTCGGGCCGTAGTAGTTGAGACGGCGCACGTCCAGCGGATCGCGACCCAGCGTGCGGGCGATGCTGTCGAGGATGGCTTCGATCGCGATCGCGCCCTGCGGCCCGCCGAAGCCGCGGAAGGCGGTGTTCGACTGCGTGTGGGTCTTCGCCGAGTAGCCATGCATGGCCACGTCGGGCAGCCAGTAGGCGTTGTCGAAGTGACAGAGCGCCCGCGTCATCACCGGGCCGGAGAGGTCGGCCGAGTGGCCGGCGCGCGAGACCATGGTGACTTCGGCGCCGAGCACGCGGCCCTCGTCGTCGTAGCCGACCTCGTACTCGTACCAGAAGCAGTGCCGCCGGCCGGTGATGAGGAAATCGTCGTCGCGGTCCAGGCGCAGCTTCACCGGGCGGTTCAGCCGCCGCGCGGCCACGGCCGCCACGCAGGCGAAGAGCGCCGACTGCGATTCCTTGCCGCCGAAGCCGCCGCCCATGCGGCGGCACTGCACCTGCACATGGTGCGCCTGCACCCGCAGCGCGTGCGCCACCACGAGCTGCATCTCGCTCGGATGCTGCGTGGAGCAGTGCACGAGCATGCCGTCGTTCTCGAGCGGGATGGCGTAGCTGATCTGCCCTTCCAGGTAGAACTGCTCCTGCCCGCCGACGTCGAGCGTGCCCTTCAGGCGGCGCGGCGCGGCCTCGATGGCGGCACGCGCGTCGCCGCGCACGAGGTGCATGGGCGGCAGCACGTACTGGCCGAGCTTGTGCGCTTCCTGGTGGCTGAGCACCGGCGGCAGCGGCTCCACCTGCAGCACGGCCTTGGCGCGCGCGGCGGCGCGGCGTGCAGCGTCGCGCGTGCTCGCGACCACGGCGAACACCGGCTGGCCCAGGTAGCGCAGCTCGCCATCGGCCAGGATGGGGTCGTCGTGCACGATCGGGCCGCAGTCGTTGGGGCCGGCGATGTCGGCCGCGGTGACCACCGCCACCACGCCCGGCATCGCGCGCAGGGCCTCGAGGTCGATGCCGATCAGGCGGCCATGCGCCACCGGCGAGAGGCCGAGCGCCGCATGCAGCGTGCCGGCAAGCTCGGGCAGGTCGTCGATGTAGGCGGCCTCGCCCGCCACGTGCAGGTGCGCCGATTCATGCGGCCGGCTCACGCCCACCGCGCCTGCGGCCAGCGTGGCCTGCACCTGCGCATCGGGCTGCAGGAAGGGATCGATGGGCTTGTTCATGTGGAGGCCTCCACCCGCGCCCACACCCGCGTGGCGGTGGCCGGCAGCGGGTCGTCGGGACGCGTTTCGAGCCAGTAGCGCTGCAGCAGGTTCTGCGCGACCTGCAGGCGGTAGGCGGCCGAAGCCCGCAGGTCGCTGAGCGGCGTGAACTCCTGCGCGAGCGCAGCCTGCGCGCGCTGCACGGTCGCCTGCGTCCACGGCTGGCCGGTGAGGGCCGCCTCGGTGGCGGTGGCGCGCTTGACGGTCGCCGCCATGCCGCCGAGCGCGATGCGCGCCTCGCGCACCACCTCGCCGTCGAGCGTGATCGCGAGGCCCATGCACACGGCCGAGATGTCGCTGTCGAAGCGCTTGCTGATCTTGTAGGCGCGCACGGTGCGCGTGAGCGCCGCGAGCGGCACCGCGATCGCCTGCACGAATTCGCCGGCGTGCAGCTGGTTCTTCATGTAGGCGAGGTAGAACTCGGCGAGCGCCACGCGCCGCACGCGCGCGCCCTTGCGCAGCACGAGCTGCGCATCGAGGCTCATCAGCACGGGCGCGGCATCGCCGATGGGCGAGCCGTTGGCGAGGTTGCCGCCCATCGTGCCGGCGTGGCGGATGGGCGGCGAGGCGAAGCGCAGCCACACCTCTTCGAGCGCGGGGACGCGTGCGGCCAGCGCACGCCAGGCCTCCTCGAGCGGCACGCCGGCCCCGATGAGCAGCTCGCCGTCCGCCTCTTCGATGCGCTTGAGCTCCTGCACCTCGCCGAGGTAGAGGATGTCGCCGAGCGGGCGGAATTGCTTGGTCACCCACAGGCCGATGTCGGTCGCACCAGCGAGCAGCGTGGCCTCCGGGTGGTACTCGCGCAGGCCGGCCAGCGCCTCCAGCGTGCGCGGCGCACGGAAGTGGTCCACGCGCTGCCCGGGGTCGTGCCGGTTGAAGGCGGTGTAGTGCAGGCCGTTCTCACGCTGCAGGCCCTGCAAGGCCTGCACGACGGGGCGCGTGTCCAGCGTGCGTGCAGGCCGATCGAACATGCGCTCGCCCGCATCGAGGATGGGCCGGTACCCGGTGCAGCGGCAGAGGTTGCCCGAGAGCTCGTCGGCAAGCTGCTGGCGCGTGGGCCGCGTGCCGCTCGCGCAGTGACGCTCGTAGCAGGACCACAGGCTCATCACGAACCCCGGCGTGCAGAAGCCGCATTGCGAGCCGTGGCACTCGACCATGGCCTGCTGCGCCGGGTGCAACGGGCGCTGCCCCGGTGGGGGCGCCTCCGGGCGGGCCGGGCGCTGGGCCGCTCCCGGGCCGGCCCGCGGCCCCTCGGGGGATCGGTCGGTGGAGCCATCGACCGCGGAGCTCACGTCCTCGACGGTGAAGAGCGCCTTGCCGTCGAGCGTGGGCAGGAACTGCAGGCAGGCGTTCACCGTCTTGAGGGCAAGGCCGCCGTCCTCCGTGAGCTCGCCCACGACCACCGTGCACGCACCGCAATCGCCCTCGTTGCAGCCCTCCTTGGTGCCGGTGCAGCGGGCGTCCTCGCGCAGCCAGTCGAGCACCGAGCGCGTGGGATGCGGGCCGTTGACCTCGACGACGGCACCCCGGTGGTAGAAGCGGATCGGCTGTGGATTCATATTCGTGAAAGCTTAGGCCAGCACACCCTGTTTTTCAGTGCGGAAGATGCTTAGCATGCGCCATGCCGCAAGACCGATGCCGCGACAGGCCTTGCGCATCGCACCCATGACCACGACTTCCCCCACGCCTTCACGCCTGGCCCTGCGCGGCGACCTGCTCGATTTCACCGGCGCGCCGGCCTGGGGCGACACCGAGCCGCCCGAGGTGCGCCTGCGCCCCGACCACTGGCTGCTGATCGAAGACGGCCGCATCGCCGCCGTGCAGCACACCGCGCCCGACGAGACCTGGACGCGCCACGACCACACCGGCCGCCTGATCCTGCCCGGCTTCATCGACACCCACGTGCACAGCCCGCAGATCGACGTGATCGCGAGCTACGGCACGGAGCTCCTGGACTGGCTGGAGACCCACACCTTCCCCGCCGAGCGCCGCTATGCCGACCCGGCCGAGGCCGGGGCGGGCGCGGCGCGCTTCCTCGATGCGCTGCTGGCCCACGGCACCACGAGTGCGGTCGTCTTCCCGACCGTGCACAAGGTGAGCGCCGACGCGCTCTTCGCCGCCGCCGAGCAGCGCGGCATGCGCCTCATCACGGGCAAGGTGCTGATGGACCGCCATGCGCCCGATTTCCTGCGCGACGACGTGGCCCAGGCCGAGCGTGACTGCGTCGACCTGATCCAGCGCTGGCATGGCCGCGGGCGCCTGGCCTATGCGGTCACCGTGCGCTTTGCGCCCACCAGCACGCCCGCGCAGCTCGCGATGGCCGGCGCGCTGTGCCAGGCGCATGCGGGCACCTACATGCAGACCCACGTGGCCGAGAACCGCGCCGAGGTGCAGTGGGTGCGCGAGCTCTTTCCCGAGGCGCGCAGCTACCTCGACGTCTATGCGCGCGCCGGTCTGCTGCACAGCCGCAGCGTGCTCGCCCACGGCATCTGGCTCGACGACGAAGACCGCGCCGTGCTGCGCGGCTGCGGTGCGCAGATCGCCCACAGCCCGAGCTCCAACCTTTTCCTCGGCAGCGGCCTCTTCGACTGGCGCGCCGCCGAAGCCGCCGGCACCCGCGTGAGCATGGCCACCGACGTGGGCGGCGGCACGAGCCTGTGCCAGCTCTGCAGCCTGCAGGACGCCTACAAGATCCAGGCGATGGCCGGCCAGCGCCTCACCGCCTGGAAGGGCCTGCACGCCGCCACCCTGGGCGCGGCGCAGGCGCTCGGCCTCGCGCACGAGATCGGCTCGCTGGAGCCCGGGCGCCATGCCGACGTGTGCGTCTGGCGCTGGGCCGAAGGCCCCGTCGCCGAGCGGCGGCTGGAGGTCGCCCGCACGCTGCATGAAAAGATCTTCGCGTGGATGACGCTCGGCGACGAGCGCAACCTCGCCGCCACCTATGTCGCCGGGCGCCGCATGCCGCGCGCGCCCGGCTGAGCACGTTTCTTGCACCACCCCACCACATGAACATGACCCGACGCTCCCTCCTCACTGCCGCCCTCGCCCTTCCCCTCCTGACGCTCGCGCCGCACGCCAGCGCGCAGGAAACGCCGGTCCGCTTCCAGCTCGACTGGCGCTTCGAGGGCCCGGCAGCGCTCTTCCTCGTGCCGGCCACCAAGGGCTACTACAAGGCCGAGAAGCTCAACGTCACCGTGGACGCCGGCAACGGCTCGGGCGGCACCGTCACGCGCGTGGCCTCCGGCACCTACGACATGGGCTTCGCCGACCTGGCGGCGCTGATGGAGTTCCACGCCAACAA
>JBIQJS010000001.1:0-98015 GCA_044507405.1 Rubrivivax sp.
GCCACCCACAGGCGGATGATCTCGGCGCCCAGCTTGCTGCTCACCTCCTGCGGCTCGATGCCGTTCTTGAGGCTCTTGCTCATCTTGCGGCCCTGGCTGTCGACCGTGAAGCCGTGGGTCAAGAGGCCGCGGTACGGCGCACGGCCTTCGAGCGCGCAGGCGATCAGCAGCGACGAATGGAACCAGCCGCGGTGCTGGTCATGGCCTTCGAGGTAGAGGTCGGCTTCGGGGCCGCTCTCGTGGCGGCCGCCCTCGTGGCTGCCGCGCAGCACGTGGAAGAAGGTGGAGCCGGAGTCGAACCACACGTCGAGGATGTCGGCGCTCTTGGTGTAGTTCGCGGCCTCGGCGCCCAGCCACTCGGCCGGGTCGAGCTTGGACCAGGCCTCGATGCCGCCCTGCTCGACCAGCGCCGCGGCGCGGTCCATGAACTCCAGCGTGTTCGGATGGAGTTCGCCCGTGTCCTTGTGCAGGAAGAAGGGCAACGGCACGCCCCAGCTGCGCTGGCGGCTGATGCACCAGTCGGGGCGGTTGGCGATCATGTCGCGCAGGCGGGCGCGGCCGTTCTCGGGGTAGAAGCCGGTCTCATCGATGGCTTCGAGCGCGGTCTGGCGCAGCGTCCTGGGCGCCTTGTCCTTCGTGAAGACGCCCTCGCCTTCGTCCATGCGCACGAACCACTGCGCGGCTGCGCGGTAGATCACCGGCGTCTTGTGGCGCCAGCAGTGCGGGTAGCTGTGCACGAGGTTGGACGACGCCAGCAGGCGGCCGGCATCGCGCAGCGCATCGGCCACCAGCGGCGCGGCCTTCCAGATGTGCTGGCCGCCGAAGAGCGGCAAGGCAGCTTCGTAGACGCCGTTGCCCTGCACCGGGTTCAGGATGTCGTCGACGGCGAGGCCATGTGCGCGGCAGGAGTTGAAGTCGTCCACGCCGTAGGCGGGCGACGAGTGCACGATGCCGGTGCCGTCGGCGTCGGTCGCGTAGTCGGCCGCGTAGACCGGCGAGAGGCGGTCATAGCCTGCGTCCACATGGGCCAGCGGATGGCGGAAGTTCAGGCCGGCCAGCGCCTCGCCCTTGGCGGTGGCGATGGCACGACCGGTGAGGCCGTAGCGCTCCAGGCACTTGTCGACGAGCGCCGTCGCCAGCACCAGCAGGCGCTCGCCGGTGTCGACCAGCGCGTAGTCGATGGCCGGGCCCACGTTGAGCGCCTGGTTGGCGGGGATCGTCCAGGCGGTGGTGGTCCAGATGACGGCGAACGCATCCTTGTCGAGCTTCGGCAGGCCGAAGGCGGCGGCGAGCTTTTGCGGCTCGGCGGCCAGGAAGGCCACGTCGACCGTCTGCGATTTCTTGTCGGCGTACTCGATCTCGAACTCGGCGAGCGAGCTGCCGCAGTCGAAGCACCAGTAGACGGGCTTGAGGCCGCGGTAGACGAAGCCGCGCTCCATCACGCGCTTGAGCGCGCGGATCTCGCCGGCCTCGTTGCCGAAGTCCATGGTGCGGTACGGGCGGTCCCAGTCGCCCAGCACGCCCAGGCGCTTGAAGTCGGCCATCTGCTGCGCGATCTGCTCGGTCGCGTAGGCGCGGCTCTTCGCCTGCACCTCGTCGCGCGGCAGGCCGCGGCCGTAGGTCTTCTCGATCTGGTTCTCGATCGGCAGGCCGTGGCAGTCCCAGCCCGGCACGTAGAGCGCGTCAAAGCCCGCGAGCTGGCGCGCCTTGGTGATCATGTCCTTCAGGATCTTGTTCACCGCATGGCCCATGTGCAGCTGGCCATTCGCATAGGGCGGGCCGTCGTGCAGGATGAACTTGCGAGCGCCGTGACGGGCCTCGCGCAGGCGCTTGTAGATGCCCTGCTGCTCCCACTCCTTGACCCAGCCCGGCTCGCGCTTGGGCAGGTCGCCGCGCATGGGGAACGGGGTGTCGGGCAGGTTCAGGGTGGCCCGGTAGTCGGTGGTCGCGGTCTGGTCGGACATGGATCGACGAATGCTCCGTGCGCCCTGAGCCTGTCGACGGGCAATGACGGTGGGAAAGCAGGCAGGCCCTTCGACAGGCTCGGGGCGAGCGGGAGGGGTCGAGCGACGAGCTTTAAATTCGGTCGCGCGTGGTCTGGCGACGCTCGGCCGCATGCGCGGCGAGAAACTCCTGTGCGTCGCGCGCGTCCTGCCGGATGGCCGCGGTCAGGGCCTCGAGCCCTTCGTAGCGCGCTTCATCACGGAGTTTGTGCAGCAGTTCCACGCGGACGATCTTACCGTAGCCCCCCTCGGGGCCCAGCGATGCGGGCCACTCGAAGCAGTGCGTCTCCAGCAGCACCCGGCCGCTGTCGTCCACGGTCGGCCGCACGCCGAGGCTTGCCACGCCGGGCACCGCCTCGTCGGCCAGGCCATGCACATGCACGGCGAAGATGCCCTGCGCCGCGGGCTTGCGGTGTCGAAAGCGCACGTTCATCGTGCGGAAGCCGTCGGACCGCCCCGGCGCGCTCTGGCCCAGGTCGCGCCCGAGCTTGCGACCGTGCACGACGTGCCCGCTGATGCAGTAGGGCCGCCCGAGCAGCTCGGCCGCCTTGGCCATGTCGCCCGCGCCCAGCGCCTCGCGCACGGCGGAGCTCGACACCCGCAGGCCGTGCACCTCGTAGCTGTTCATGCGGGCGACGTCGAAGCCGGCGGCCGCACCGGCCGCGTCGAGCATCGCGTAGTCGCCCGCGCGCCTGGCGCCGAAGCGGAAATCGTCGCCCACGAGCACGTAGCGCGCGCCCAGGCCCTTCAGCAGCATGTCGTCGATGAAGGACTGCGCGGGCAGCGAGGCGAGCGCCTTGTCGAAGCGCAGCACGACGACCTGGTCGACGCCGCAGCGCTCCAGCTCGGAAAGCTTGTCGCGCAGCGTGGCGATGCGCGGCGGCGCGAGCTCGGGCTTGCCGGCCAGGTGGGCGAAGTAGTCGCGCGGGTGCGGCTCGAAGGTCATCACGCAGGACGGCAGGCCGCGGTGCTGCGCCTCGGAGCGCAAGAGAGCCAGCATCGCCTGGTGGCCCCGGTGCACCCCGTCGAAATTGCCGATGGTCAGCGCGCAGGCGCGCGCGATGCCGGGGTGGTGGATGCCTCGAAAGACTTGCATGGGCGGCGATTATCGGCCGCGCCGGCTCAGAGCACTTCCGGGCCGGCGAGCCAGCACCACTGCCCGGGGGCGAGGTCTTCCGGCAGCTGCAGGCGGCCGAACCCGCTGCGGTGCAGGCCCTCCACCCGGTTGCCCACCGCCGCCAGCATGCGCTTGACCTGGTGGTACTTGCCTTCGGTGAGCACGAGGCGCAGCGTGGTCTCGCCGGTCGCCTCGCAGGCCGCAGCGCGCACGGTGGCCGGGTCGTCGACGAGCTTCACGCCCTCCAGCAGACGCTGCACCTGCTCGCCCGTCACCGGGTGCTTGCAGCGCACCTCGTAGGTCTTGGCGACGTGCTTCCTGGGCGAGGTGAGCCGGTGGATGAGCGGCCCGTCGTCGGTGAAGAGCAGCAGGCCCGTCGTGTCTTCGTCCAGCCGTCCGATGCTCTGCACGTCGCGCCGCCGCAGCGGCGCGGGCAGCAGGCTGTAGACGCTCGGGTGGTGGCGCGGTTTCTGCGAGCACTCCACGCCCACCGGCTTGTTCATCACGAGCAGCGCCCGCTCGTGGTAGGCCCATTCCTCGCCGCGCACGCTGAAGACGAGGCCGGCCGCCTCGACCTCTTCATCGGGGTCGTCATGCACCACGCCGCCGATGCGCACATGGCCGGTCAGGATGAGGCCCTCGCACTCGCGGCGGGCCCCGAAGCCCTGCGAGTACAGCACTTGACTCAGTTTCATGCGCCGATTGTCGGTGCCGGCCGCACCGCGGCCGCCCTCAGGCGGCCTTGCCGATGCGGGCGAGCGCCTCGCGCGCCTTGAGCTCGGCATCGAGCGATGCATCGAGCGACGAGCGGCACAGGCCCGCGTGGGCGTACTGCAGGTTCTCGTACAGCTCGGCGGTGGCCGGGAAGGCTCGCAGCATGAAATCGAGGTCGTCGCCGGGCGGCACCTCGGCGAGCTCGCGGCTGAGGTGCTCCACCACCGAGCGGTACTGGTCGGCAGCCATGGGGACGAGCCGGCGTTCCATGCGCTCCAGCAGCTGGGCCAGGGTCAGCAGAACGCGGAAACTCTCGGGAAGGGTGCGGGTAACAGCATTCATGCCTCCGACATGGTGCCGGTGGGGCCGGCTTCAAGAGGCCACAATGCGCGCTTTTCAACCCCTGCGCCGCCCATGAAGATCGCCACCTTCAACATCAACGGCATGAATGCCCGCCTGCCGCGCCTGCTGGAGTGGCTGGACGAGACCTCCCCCGACGTCGCCTGCCTGCAGGAACTCAAGACGCCGGACGACAAGTTCCCCGCCGAGACGCTGCGCGAGGCCGGCTACGAGGCCCTCTGGCACGGCCAGAAGTCCTTCAACGGCGTGGCCATCCTCGCCAGGGGGGCGAAGCCGGTGGAGCGCCGCCGCGGCCTGCCCGGCGACCCCGACGACACCCACAGCCGCTACCTCGAGGCCGAGGTCCGTGGCGTGGTGGTGGGCTGCCTCTACCTGCCCAACGGCAACCCTCAGCCCGGCCCCAAGTTCGACTACAAGCTCAAGTGGTTCGACCGCCTGATCGACCACGCCGCCACGCTGCTCGCCGAGGGCAAGCCGACGGTGCTCTGCGGCGACTACAACGTGATCCCGACGGACGAGAAGAAGGACATCTACTCGCCCGCCTCGTGGACGAAAGACGCGCTCACGCAGCCCGAGAGCCGCGCCGCCTACTTCCGACTGCTGGAACAGGGCTGGACGGACGCCATCCGCAAGGTGCGCCCCGACGAACCGGTCTACACCTTCTGGGACTACATGCGCCAGCGCTGGCAGCGCAACGCGGGCTTCCGCATCGACCACCTGCTGCTCACGCCCGACCTCGCCCAGCGCCTGGTCGACGCCAACGTGGACCGCGAGACCCGCGGCAAGGAGAAGGCCAGCGACCACGCGCCGGTGTGGGTGCAACTGGGCTGAGAGCGCCGCGGCGGCTCAGCGCCGCTCGAGCGTGAGCACGTCGTTCATGCGCGTCATCTGGAAGCGCGTGAGGAAGCTGTTGCCCAGCAGCACATACGGCATGGCCGCCGGCACCACCACGGCCTCGACGCCGTGGACCGTCACGTCGCCCACGCGCACGGAGGTCAGGCTCACGCGGTAGGCGGTCACCGGGCCATTGGCGGTGTGGACCTGGCCGCGCTGGCCGTCCTGGTACCTGAGGCCGATGCGCTCGGCTTCGCCCTGCCCCATCGCGACCGACGTCGCGCCCGTGTCCACGACGAACTGCACGGCACGGCCGTTAATCGACCCACCGGTCACGAAATGGCCGCCCGGGCCGGCGGTGAGCACGATGCGGGTGCCGCCCTCGGGGCCGGCGCCACCGCCCAGGCTCACCGGCGTGCCGCCGAGCGGCACGGTGTAGCGCCGGCCGGCGACCTCGACCAGCGAGCCGTCGGCCGAGAGCGAGACCAGACGCACGCCCTGCACGCTCGCCCCCACGGCCACCGTGCGTGGCTGGCCGTCGATCATGAGGAGGGCCTTGTCGCCCAGCCGGCCGCTCATGGCGACGGTCTGTGCCGCCGCGCTGCCCGCGAGCGCGAGACCCAGTGCCGCCAGCCAGCGGCGCATCTCAGTCGCGGAAGTTGTTGAAGGAGAGCGGCGCGTCGGCGATCTCCTTGCGGATGAGCGCCATCGCGGCCTGCAGGTCGTCGCGCTTGCCGCCGCTCACGCGCACGGTGTCGCCCTGGATCGCCGCCTGCACCTTCATCTTGCTCTGCTTGATGAGGGTCTGGATCTTTTTCGCGGTGTCGGAGTCGATCCCGCTCTTGACGACGATCTTCTGCTTGACCTTGTCGCCGCCGATCTTCTCGATCTTGGCGCTGCGGTCGAGGAAGCGGATGTCCACGTTCCGCTTGGTCATCTTGGCCAGCAGGATGTCGAGCACCTGGTTGATCTGGAAGTCGCTGTCGGCGTGGACCGTCAGCTCCTTTTCCTTGAGCTCGACGGCCGCCGACGAGCCCTTGAAATCGAAGCGGGTGCCGATTTCCTTGGCCGTCTGGTCGACCGCGTTGCGCACCTCGACGAGGTTGGGTTCGAGTACGGCGTCGAAGCTCGGCATGTCGGGATCTTTTCAGAGGGCTGGATGGGCGAAAATTCTGCCATGCAAATCGAATCGGGCGTGAGTCTGAAACCGTACAACAGCTTCGGCCTCCCGGCCGTGGCCCAGACGCTGGTGCGCATCACGTCCGACGCCGACGTGCGCCGCGTGGTGGACCACGCCGAGCTCGGCCGTGCGCCGAAGTTCGTGCTCGGGGGCGGCAGCAACATCATCCTTACGCGCGACATGCCGCAGGTCGTGCTCAAGGTCGAAGTCATGGGCCGGCGCGTGGTCGAGGAGCGCCCGGACGCCTGGATCGTCGAGGCCGGCGGCGGCGAGAACTGGCACGACTTCGTCACCTGGACGCTGGCGCAGGGCCTGCCCGGCCTCGAAAACCTCGCGCTGATCCCGGGCACGGTGGGTGCCTCGCCGGTGCAGAACATCGGCGCCTATGGCCTCGAGCTGAAGGACCGCTTCGACTCGCTCGACGGCGTGGACCTGCTCACCGGCCGCAGCATCACGCTCGGGCCCGAGCTGTGCGCCTTCGAGTACCGCGACAGCGAGTTCAAGCGGTCCCTTGCCGGGCGCGTGGTCATCACCCGCGTGCGCTTGCGCCTGCCCAGGCCCTGGCGGCCGGTGCTCGGCTACCTGGAGATCGAGCGCAAGATGAACGAGACCGGCATCGGCCGGCCCTCGCCCCAGCAGATCCACGACTGGATCTGCGCGATCCGCCGCGCCAAGCTGCCCGACCCGGCCGTGGTGGGCAACGCCGGGAGCTTCTTCAAGAACCCGGTGGTCACGCCCGAGCAGTGCCGCGACATCATCGGGCGCGACCCGGAGATCGTGCACTACCCCATGCCCGACGGCACCATGAAGCTCGCGGCCGGCTGGATGATCGACGCCTGCGGCTGGAAGGGCAAGACGGTGGGCCGGGCCGGCGTCTACGAGAAGCAGGCGCTGGTGCTGGTCAACCGCGGCGGCGCCATCGGCTCCGAGGTGATGACGCTCGCGCGCGCGATCCAGGAAAGCGTGTACGGCCGCTTCGGCATCCGGCTGGAGCCCGAGCCGGTGGTGGTCTGAGTAGGCCTAAGGCTTCGCGCCGGCGTCGTACCAGCGCTTGAGGAGCGCCCGCTCCCCGTCCGTCATCTGCGTCGCGTTGTTGAGCGGCATGGTGCGCGTCACCACGGCCTGCTGGTAGACCGCCTGCGCATTGCGGGTGATGAGCTCGGGCGTGTGCAGCAGCACGCCCTTGTTGGGCAGCTGCTCGTTGTGGCACATCGCGCAGCGCTCGGCGATTACCTTCTGCACCTCGGCAAACGCCACCGGCGGCGCATCCGCGGGCGCCCCGGCCCGCTGGGGCATCGTGGCCGTGAAGACGCCCACCAGCAGCACGGCGCCGACCATCGCATACCACCACGGCACCGGCTCGCCGGCCGCATGCGCCCGGTGGCGCAGCACGAACGACTGGCGGATCAGCGCGCCGGCGAGCATCACCACCACCAGCACCACCCAGTTGTGCGGCCCGGTGTAGAGGAAGCCGTAGTGGTTGCTGATCATGGTGAAGAGCACCGGCAGCGTGAAGTAGGTGTTGTGCACGCTGCGCTGCTTGCCGCGCTTGCCGTGGAGCGGATCCACCGGCTCGCCCGCGCGCAGGGCGGCAACCACCTTGCGCTGGCCGGGGATGATCCAGAAGAAGACGTTGCCGCTCATGCTGGTGGCGAGCATCGCGCCCACGAGCAGGAAGGCGGCGCGCCCCGCGAAGAGCTGGCACGACAGCCACGAGGCGAAGACCACGAACACCAGCACCAGCGCGCCCACGATCGCGTCGCCATGCCGGCGCTGCCCGAAGACGCGGCAGATGCCGTCGTAGACCAGCCAGAAGCCGACGAAGAAGCCGAGCGCCGCGGCCACCGCGGCCGGCGGCGACCAGTCGAACACGCTCTTGTCGATGAGGAAGGTGCTCGCGTTGAAGAGGTAGAGCACCGTGAAGAGCGCGAAGCCAGTGAGCCAGGTGGAGTAGCTCTCCCACATCGACCAGTGCAGCCGTTGCGGCAGCACGGCCGGCGAAACGGGGTACTTCTGCTGGTGGTAGAAGCCGCCGCCGTGCACCGCCCAGAGCTCGCCGCCGATGCCCTTGTCTCGATCTCCGGGATCGGCGGGCGGCGTGAGGCTGTTGTCGAGCGCGACGAAGTAGAAGGAGGCGCCGATCCACGCCACGCCGGTGATGACGTGGGCCCAGCGCAGCAGCAGGTTGAGCCAGTCGAGCAGGTGGGCGTCCACGGGGATCAGCTTCCGCGGTAGGTGGAATACGCCCAGGGGCTTGCCAACAGCGGCACGTGGTAGTGCTGGCCGGCATCGGCGAGGCCGAAATCGAGTGGCACGAGATCGAGGAAGGGCGGCTCGGGCAGGTCGACGCCGCGCGCACGGAAGTACGCCGCCACCTCGAACGTGAGGCGGTAGGTGCCGGGATGGAAGCCGTCGCCTTCGAGCAGCGGGGCGTCGGCCCGGCCGTCGCTGTTGAGCTCGAGGCGGCGCACGAGCGTGGCCTCGCCGGCGTTCAAGCGGTAGAGCGCGACCCGCATGCCGGCGGCCGGGCAGCCGTTCATGGTGTCGAGCACGTGGGTGGTGAGCTTGCCCATGTCGGCCTCGAAGAAAGAGATGAGTGCGGGTGTGCAGGAGCCCGAAAAGTGTATACAGTTTGCCGCACAACGCCTAGCACCCCGTCATGCCCCGCCCGACTGCCAACCTGACCGCGATCCGCCCGGCGGCCCCGCGGGCCGGCGCAGGCAAGAAGCGGGCCGCCACGCGCGCGAGCCCCGGCAAGGACGCCGAGCCCTTCGACAGCACGCGCCGCATCGCCGAAGCCATCACCACGGCCATCGTGGAGCGCCGGCTCATGCCCGGCACCAAGCTCGCCGAACAGAAGATCGCCGACATCTTCAAGGTCTCGCGCACCATCGTGCGCCAGGCACTGCACCAGCTGAGCCGCGACAAGCTCGTCACGCTCACGCAGGCCCGGGGCGCGCGCGTCGCGCAGCCGAGCGTGGAAGAGGCGCGCGAGGTCTTCGAGGTGCGCCGCATGCTGGAGGCGGCGATGATCAAGCGCGCCGCGGCCGAGCTGAGCGCTGCGCAGATCGCCCAGCTGCGCCAGCACCTGCGCGACGAGGAAGCCGCCGTGCAGCGCACCGACGTGTCCGGGCGCACGCAGCTGCTGGCCGACTTCCACGTCGTGCTGGCGCGCATGCTGGGCAACCAGGCGCTGGCGGACATCGTGCACGAGCTCGTCTCGCGCAGCTCGCTCATCTCGCTCATGTACCAGTCGGCCCACTCGGCCGAACATTCCTATGCCGAACACGTGGCGATCGTCGACGCGCTCGAAGCGCGCGATGCCCGCGCCGCGGTCAGGCTCATGCAAGGCCATCTGCACAATGTCGAGCACAACCTGCGGCTGAACCCGCGCGTGCCCGACCTCGCCTCGGTGCTGAAGGCTGGAGCTCACCCATGACCATCGATCCCACCTATCCGAGAGACCTCAAGGGCTACGGCCGCAACCCGCCCCATGCGCAATGGCCCGGCGGCGCGCGCATCGCGGTGCAGTTCGTCCTCAACTACGAGGAAGGCGGCGAGAACAACCCGCTGCACGGCGACCCGGCGAGCGAGACCTTCCTCTCCGAACTCATCACCGCGCAGCCGTTCGAGAACCGCCACATGACCATCGAGTCCATGTACGAGTACGGCTCGCGCGTGGGGGTGTGGCGCATCCTGCGCGAGTTCGAGCAGCGCCAGCTGCCGCTCACCGTCTTCGCCGTCGGCATGGCGATGCAGCGCTACCCCGAGCTGCTCCAGCGCTTCATGGACAACGGCTACGAGATCGCCAACCACGGCCTGCGCTGGATCCACTACCAGCACGTGCCCGAGGCGGTGGAGCGCGAGCACATGGCCGAAGGCACGAGGCTCCTCAAGGAGATGACCGGCGGCGCCTGGCCGCTCGGCTGGTACACCGGGCGCGACAGCCCCAACACGCGCCGGCTGCTGGCCGAGCACGGCGGCTACGAGTACGACAGCGACTACTACGGCGACGACCTGCCGTTCTGGATGCCCGTCACCAGAAGCGACGGCAGCGTGGAGCAGCGCCTGGTGGTGCCCTACTCGCTCGACACCAACGACATGCGCTGCGTGCAGGTGCAGGGCTTCAACACCGCCGACCACTTCTACACCTACCTGCGCGACAGCTTCGACGCGCTCTACGCCGAAGGCGCCGAGTCGCCCAAGATGATGAGCATCGGCATGCACTGCCGCGTGCTCGGCCGGCCCGCGCGCATCGGCGCACTGCAGCGCTTCCTCGACCATGTGCTCGCGCACGACCAGGTCTGGGTGTGCCGCCGCATCGACATCGCGCGCCACTGGAAGCAGCACTTCCCGGCACCGGCATGAACACGATCACGCTCGACCAACTCAATGCGGCGACGCCGGACGACGCGGCGCGCCTGCTCGACGGCCTCTACGAGCACTCGCCCTGGGTCGTGACGCAGGCGCTCGCGCAACGCCCGTTCAAGACGCTCGCGGCGTTGAAGCACGCGCTCGCGCGGGCCGTGCGCGAGGCCGATCCGGCGCAGCAGCTCTCGCTCATCCAGGCGCACCCCGAGCTCGCCGGCAAGCTGGCCGAGCAGGGCGAGCTCACCGCCGAATCGGCGCACGAGCAGCAGACGGCCGGCCTCAAGGCCTGCTCGCCCGAGGAGCTCGCCGCGCTGCAGCGGCTCAATGCCGAATACCGCGAGCGCTTCGGCTGGCCGTTCATCCTCGCCGTGCGCGGCCCGCGTGGCACCGGCCTCACGCGCCAGGAAATCATCGCGACCTTCGCGCGCCGGCTGGAGAACCACCCCGACTTCGAGCGCGCGGAGTGCCTGCGCAACATCCACCGCATCGCCGAGCTGCGGCTCAACGACCGGTTCGCCCACGAGCCCCTGCTCGGCCACCAGGTGTACGACTGCGCCGAAGTGCTCGCCCGCCACAGCGACGCGGAGGGCGCGCTCACCGTCACCTACCTCACGCCCGCACACATCGCCTGCCAGAACCAGATCGCCTACTGGATGCGTGAGTGCGGCTTCGACGAGGTCGAGATCGACGCCGTGGGCAACGTGGTCGGCGTCTACCACGGCAGCTCGCCCGAGGCGCCGCGGCTGTTGACCGGCAGCCACTTCGACACCGTGCGCAATGGCGGCAAGTACGACGGCCGCCTGGGCATCTTCGTGCCGATGGTGTGCGTGCGCGAGCTGCACCGGTCCGGGCGGCGCCTGCCCTATGGCCTGGAGGTGATCGCCTTCGCCGAAGAGGAAGGCCAGCGTTTCAAGGCGAGCTTCCTCGGCTCGGGCGCCGTGATCGGCCGCTTCGATCCGGCCTGGCTCGACCAGCGCGACGCCGACGGCATCACGATGCGCGACGCCATGGCCGCCGCCGGCCTCGACCCTCGGCGCATCGCCTGGATGGAACGCCACCCCGCGCGCTACCTCGGCTTCGTCGAGGTGCACATCGAGCAGGGGCCGGTGCTCAACGAGCTGGACCTGCCGCTCGGCGTGGTCACCTCCATCAACGGGAGCGTGCGCATGCTGGGCGAGATGACCGGCATGGCCAGCCACGCCGGCACCACGCCCATGGACCGTCGCCGCGACGCCGCGGCGGCGGTGGCCGAGCTCGTGCTCTACGTCGAGCGGCGCGCGAGCGAGTCGCATGAACTGGTGGCCACGGTGGGCCTGCTCGAGGTGCCCTCGGGCTCGGTCAACGTGATTCCCGGTCGCTGCCGATTCAGCCTCGACATGCGCGCGACCACCGACGCCGCGCGCGACGCGCTGGTGCGCGACGTGCTGGCCGAGGCCGAGGCCATCGCCCAGCGCCGCGGCGTGCGCTGCACGCTGGAGGAAACCATGCGCGCCTCCGCCGCGCCCAGCGCTCCGGCGTGGCAGCAGCGCTGGGAGCGCGCCGTCGAGGCGCTCGGCCTGCCGGTGCACCGCCTGCCGAGCGGCGCCGGGCACGATGCGATGAAGCTGCACGAGGTGATGCCGCAGGCCATGCTCTTCCTGCGCGGCGGCAATGCGGGCATCAGCCACAACCCGCTGGAGACCATCACCAGCGACGACGCGCAGCTGTGCGTGGAAGCTTTCCAGCAGCTGCTGGACCATCTGGCGGAGGAACGCCCATGAGTCGACACCATGAGCTCGATGCCTGGATCGACGAGCACTTCAACGAGCAGGTGCGCTTTCTCCAGGCGCTGGTGCAGGTGCCCACCGACACCCCGCCCGGCAACAACGCGCCGCACGCCGAGCGCGTCGCCGAGCTGCTGCTCGCCCACGACCTCGAGGCCGAGCGCCACCCGGTGCCCGAGGACGAGGTGCGCGCCCATGGCCTGCAGTCCATCACCAACCTGATCGTGCGCCGCCCGTACGGCGAGGGCCCGACGATTGCGCTCAACGCCCACGGCGACGTGGTGCCGCCCGGCGAAGGCTGGCGCAGGGATCCGTACGGCGGCGAGGTGGAAGACGGCCGCCTCTACGGCCGCGCCGCCGCGGTGAGCAAGAGCGACTTCGCGACCTACACCTACGCGCTGCGCGCGCTCGAATCGCTGGCCGCGCCGCTCCAGGGCGGCGTGGAGCTGCACTTCACCTACGACGAGGAGTTCGGCGGCGAGCTCGGCCCGGGCTGGCTGCTGAAGCACGGCCTCACGAAGCCCGACTACCTGATCGCCGCCGGTTTCAGCTACGAGGTGGTGACGGCCCACAACGGCTGCCTGCAGCTGGAGGTGACGGTGCACGGCAGGATGGCGCACGCCGCCATCCCCGACACCGGCGTGGACGCGCTGCAGGGCGCGGTGGCCATCCTCAACGCGCTCTATGCACAGAACGCGACGTACCGGTCCATCACCTCGCAGGTGCCCGGCATCCGCCACCCCTATCTCAACGTCGGGCGCATCGAAGGCGGCACCAACACCAACGTCGTGCCGGGCAAGGTGGTGCTCCGGCTCGACCGCCGCATGATCCCCGAGGAAGACCCCGTGGCGGTCGAAGCCGACATCCGCCGGGTGATCGCGGACGCGGCGGCCTCCTGCGCCGGCATCACGGTGGACGTGAAGCGCCTGCTGCTGGCCCACGCGCTCAAGCCGCTGCCGGGCAACCAGCCGCTGGTCGAGGCGATCCAGCGCCATGCGCAGGCCGTCTTCGGCGAGGCCATCCCCGCCATGGGCACGCCGCTCTACACCGACGTGCGGCTCTACTGCGCCCAGGGCATCCCCGCGGTGATCTACGGGGCGGGGCCGCGGACCGTGCTCGAATCGAACGCCAAGCGGGCCGACGAGCACCTGGTGCTCGAGGACCTGCGCCGGGCGACCAAGGTGGTGGCACGGACCTTGTATGACCTGCTGAGCACCAGCGCATGACACCGCCCTCGCCCCCCCGCCCCTTGCGTCTCGAACTGCGAGACCTCAGCAAGAGCTACCCCGCGGTCAAGGCCAACGACCGGGTGAGCCTGCGCGTGAAGCCGGGCGAGATCCACGCCGTGCTGGGCGAGAACGGCGCGGGCAAGTCCACGCTGATGAAGATGATCTATGGCGCGGTGCGGCCCGACGAAGGCGAGATCCGCTGGAACGGCGAGCCGGTGCAGATCAGGTCGCCCGCCGAGGCGCGGGCGCTGGGCATCAGCATGGTGTTCCAGCACTTCAGCCTCTTCGACACGCTGACCGCGGCCGAGAACGTGTGGCTGGGCCTGGACCACTCGCTCACGCTCGCGCAGGTGACCGAGCGCATCCGCCAGGTCTCCAAGGACTACGGCCTGGACGTGGAGCCGCTGCGCCCGGTGCACACGCTCTCGGTGGGCGAGCGCCAGCGCGTGGAGATCGTGCGCGCGCTCATGACGGCACCCCGGCTGCTGATCCTCGACGAGCCCACCTCGGTGCTCACGCCGCAGGCGGTGGAGACGCTCTTCGTCACGCTGCGCAAGCTCGCGAGCGAGGGCTGCAGCATCCTCTACATCAGCCACAAGCTCGACGAGATCCGTGCGCTGTGCCACCACTGCACCGTGCTGCGCGGCGGCAAGGTCACGGGCGAGGTCGACCCGACGCAGGAAACGAATGCGAGCCTCTCGCGCCTCATGATCGGCGCCGAGCCGCCGCAGCTGCACCACGAGGCGCGCACGCCGGGCGAGGTGGTGCTGTCGGTGCGCGGGCTCACGCTGCCCAAGCTCGACCCCTTCGGCATGAGCCTGCACAGCATGGGCTTCGAGGTGCGCGCGGGCGAGATCGTCGGGGTGGCCGGCGTGTCGGGCAACGGCCAGCAGGAGCTGATGGCCGCGCTCTCGGGCGAGGACACGCGCGCGCCGGCCGCGAGCATCCAACTCTTCGGGCAGGCCATCGGCCGCAAGCCGCCGCAGGTGCGTCGCGCCGCCGGGCTGCACTTCGTGCCCGAGGAGCGGCTCGGGCGCGGTGCCGTGCCCACGCTGTCGCTCGCCCAGAACACGCTGCTCACGCGCACCGAGGCGGTGGGCCGCGGCGGCTGGCTGCGCACGGCACAGGTGCGCACGCTCGCGCAAACGCTCATCCAGCGCTTCAACGTGAAGGCCGGTGGCCCGGATGCCGCCGCGCGCAGCCTCTCGGGCGGCAACCTGCAGAAGTTCCTCGTCGGCCGCGAGATCGATGCGCGCCCGAAGTTGCTCATCGTCTCGCAGCCCACCTGGGGCGTGGACGTGGGCGCCGCCGCGCAGATCCGCGGCGAGCTGCTCCAGCTGCGCGACGCGGGCTGCGCCGTGCTCGTGGTCAGCGAGGAGCTCGACGAGCTCTTCGAGATCAGCGACCGCCTGCTCGTGATCGCCCAGGGGCGGCTGTCGCCCTCCATCCCCACCCGCGACGCCACCATCCCGCAGATCGGTGCGTGGATGTCGGGCCTGTGGCACGACCGAACCGCGGCACAGGAGGCCACGCATGCTCAAGCTTGAGACCCGGCCCGAGCCGAGCCGGGTGATGTCGGTGCTCTCGCCGGTGCTCGCGCTCGCGATCACGGTGCTGATCGGCGTCGCGCTCTTCGTGCTCCTGGGCAAGGATCCGGTGCGCGGCCTGCAGGCCTTCTTCGTGGAGCCGGTCAAGAGCGTCTACGCACTCACCGAGCTCGCGATGAAGGCCACGCCGCTGATGCTGATCGCGCTCGGCCTGGCGGTGTGCTTCCGCTCCAACGTCTGGAACATCGGCGCCGAGGGCCAGTTCATCCTCGGCGCCATCTTCGCGAGCGGCGTGGCGATGTCGGCCGGGCCCGACACGTCCCGCCTCATCGTCGTGGCCGTGCTGGCCGCCGGCGTGCTGGGCGGCATGGTGTGGGCGGGCATCGTGGCGCTGCTGCGCGACAAGGCCAACGCCAACGAGATCCTGGTGAGCCTGATGCTCGTCTACGTGGCCGACATGGTGCTGAGCTACCTGGTGTACGGCCCCTGGAAGGACCCGAACGGCTACAACTTCCCGCAGACGATCAACTTCCTCTCCGTCACGCAGGTCCCCAGGCTCGCGGCGGGCTACCGCGTCAACATCGGCCTGCTGATCGCGCTCGCGAGCGTGGCGGTGTTCTGGCTCTTCCTCTTCCGCAGCTACGCGGGCTTCCAGCTGCAGGTGGGCGGCCTCGCGCCGGCGGCGGCGCGCTATGCGGGCTTCTCGTCGCGCAAGGCGCTCTGGACGGCGCTGCTCGTCTCGGGCGGCATGGCGGGCCTCGCCGGCGCGCTCGAAGCGGCCGGGCCGCTCGGCCAGCTCACGCCGCACGTGCCGGCCGGCTACGGCTTCGCGGCCATCATCGTGGCCTTCGTCGGGCGGCTGCACCCGGTGGGCATCGTCTTCTCGGCGATCCTCATGAGCATGTTCTACATCGGGGGCGAGCTCGCGCAGTCGCGCCTCGGGCTGCCGAAATCGATCACCGGCGTCTTCCAGGGGCTGCTGCTCTTCGCGCTGCTCGCCTGCGACACGCTCATCCACTACCGCGTGCGCTGGGCGTCGTCGCGCCCGCAGGCGCCGCGTGCGGCCGGGGGGCAAGCCTGATGGAGGCGATCGCCCTGCTCATCGCCGCCACGCTGAACGCGGGCACCGTGCTCGCCTTCGCCGCGCTCGGCCTGCTGCTCAACGAGCGCGCCGGCATCGTCAACCTCGGCGCCGAAGGAATGATGCTCGTAGCGGCCGTCGCCGGCTTCGCCGCGGCCGTCCACACCGGCAACCCCTGGGTCGGCCTGATGGCCGGCGCGCTGGCCGGGGCGATCCTCGCCGCGCTCTTCGGCCTGCTCGTCATCTGGCTCAACACCAACCAGTACGCGAGCGGCCTCGCGCTCAGCCTCTTCGGCGCAGGGTTCTCGGCCTTCATCGGGATCCCGTACACCCAGGAGCGGCTGCCCGAGCAGCCGGCCCTGCCGCTGCCGCTGCTCGGCGACCTGCCCTTCGTCGGGCCGGCGCTCTTTCGCCAGCACCCGATGGTCTATGCCGCCATCGTGCTCACGGCGGTGATCGCCTGGTTCCTCTACCGCTCGCGCGCCGGCCTCGTGCTGCGCGCGGTGGGCGAGTCGCCCGAATCGGCGCATGCGCTCGGCTACCCCGTGCGGCGCATCCGCCTGCTCGCGGTGATGGCGGGCGGCGCGCTGTGCGGCGTCTCGGGCGCCTACATCTCGGTAATCTACACGCCGCTGTGGGTCGAGGGCATGGTGGCCGGCAAGGGCTGGATCGCACTCGCGCTCACCACCTTCGCCACCTGGCGCCCGGCACGGGTATTGCTCGGCGCGTACCTGTTCGGCGGTGTGACCATGCTGCAGTTCCACCTGCAGGGCGAAGGCGTGCAGATCGCGAGCCAGTGGCTGACCATGCTGCCGTACCTGGCCACCATCGTGGTGCTGGTGCTGATCTCGCGCAATGCCGGGTGGATCCGCGCGAACATGCCCGCCTCGCTCGGCAAGCCGTTCTTCCCTGGGAGTTGATAATTCGAAGTGCTGTCCACAAGACCCGACGCACCGCCTCACGCCCCACATCTCTCATTCCTGGAGCCCACATGATCGACATCACCAAACGTGCCCTGCTGCGAGTCGCAGGGTGGAGCGCCATCGCGACCTCGGTCGCGCTGGTGGGTTGCGGCAAGAAGGAGGAAGCGCCCGCGCAGGCCGAGCCCGCGCCTGCGCCCGTGGCCGCCTCCGCGCCGGCCAAGGCCGAGCCGCTGAAGATCGGCTTCGCCTACGTGGGCCCGGTCGGCGACGGCGGCTGGACCTTCGCGCACGACAACGCCCGCAAGGCGGTCGAGCAGGAGTTCGGCGACAAGGTGCAGACGAGCTTCGTCGAGAACGTGCCCGAGGCCGCCGACGCCGAGCGCGTGTTCCGCGACATGGTGAGCCAGGGCCACAAGCTCGTCTTCGGCACCACCTTCGGCTACATGGACCCGATGCTCAAGGTCGCCGCCGATGCGAAGGACGTGAAGTTCGAGCACGCCACCGGCTTCAAGACCGCCGAGAACATGCGCACCTACGACAGCCGCACGTATGAGGGCGCGTACATGGCCGGCATCATCGCCGGCGCCATGACCAAGACCAACACGCTCGGCGTGGTGGGCTCGGTGCCCATCCCCGAGGTGATCCGCAACATCAACAGCTTCACGCTGGGCGCGCAGTCGGTGAACCCGAAGGTCAAGACCAAGGTGGTCTGGGTCAACAAGTGGTTCGACCCCCCGAAGGAAACCGAAGCCGCGCAATCGCTGCTCAACGGCGGCGCCGACGTGCTGTTCCAGAACACCGACTCCTCCGCCGTGCTCAAGACCGCCGGCAAGGCGGGCAAGTACGCCTTCGGCTGGGACAGCGACATGTCGTCGTACTCGCCCGAGGCACACCTCGCCTCGGCCATCATCAACTGGGCCCCGTACTACATCAAGGCCACGCGTGACGCGCTCGAAGGCACGTGGCAGACCGGCAGCGTGTGGTGGGGCGTGAAGGAAGGCGCGATCGACGTCGTGTCGATCTCCGACAAGGTGCCCGCCGAGATCAAGACCAAGGTCGAGACGGTGAAGGCCGGCCTGAAGGACGGCTCCTTCGCGATCTGGAAGGGCCCCGTCCTCGGCCAGGACGGCAAGCCGGTCGTGAAGGAAGGCGAGACCGCCGACGACAAGTTCCTGAGCGGCGTCAACTTCTACGTCAAGGGCGTGGAAGGCAAGGTGCCGGGCTCGAAGTAAGCCGAGCGCCTCACGACTGACGAGGGCCGCTCCGTGCGGCCTTCGTCTTTCTGGCCCTCCCTCTCATCCGCAATGATCGAGACGACCCTCTGGCATCCCGTCGCGGCGAGCGAGGCGCTCACCGCGCAGGCGCCGCTGCCGGTGCGGCTGCTGTCGCGCGACCTCGTGCTCTGGCGCGGCCTGGACGGCGCCGCGCACGCCATGCCCGACCGCTGCCCGCACCGGGGCACGCGGCTCTCGCTCGGCCGCGTGCTGCACGGCGCGGCCGGCTCGCGCCTCGAGTGCCCGTACCACGGCTGGCAGTTCGACACCGCGGGCCGGTGCCGCCACATCCCGGCGCTGCCTGACTTCACGCCGCCGGCCACGCATGCGGTGTGCGTGCACGCGGTGCAGGAGCGGCACGGGTTGGTCTGGCTGCGCCTGGAGGCCGGCGAGAGCGAGCTGCCCGCCTTTCCCGCCGAAGGCGACGCGCACCTGCGCAAGCTGCTGTGCGGTCCCTACGACGTGCAGGCGAGCGCCCCGCGCATCGTGGAGAACTTCCTCGACCTCGCGCACTTCGGCTTCGTGCACGAGGGCTGGCTCGGCGACCGCGCCCATGCGTCGCTCGACGGCTACCGCATCGAGACCACGCCGCAGGGCTTCATCGCGCACGGTTGCACCGCGTGGCAGCCGCAGAGCAACCGGCTGTCCACGCAGGGCAGCCAGGTCGAATACCGCTACGAGCTGACGAGCCCCTACGGCGCCACGCTCACCAAGCTGCCGCAGGCGCAGGCCGGCTACGAAGACGTGATCGCGCTCTTCGTCTGCCCGGTCGACCCGGAGCTCAGCCGCGTGTGGTTCCGGCTCGCGGTGACCGACTTCGATTCCGACGACGCCGAACTGCGCCAGTTCCAGGACACCATCTTCCGGCAGGACCAGCCGGTGCTGGAATCGCAGCAGCCCAAGCGGCTGCCGCTGTCGGGCGGCGAGGTGCACTGCGCCGCCGACCGCAGTTCCGCCGCCTACCGCCGCGTGCTCGCCGAGCGCGGCATCACCTTTGGAGTGTGCTGACATGACCACCCCTGCCCTGCCCGATTTCGACCGCATCCCGCGCGAGCGCCTGCCCGAGCTGCTGCGCACGATGCCGAAGGCCGAGCTGCACCTGCACATCGAAGGCTCGCTCGAGCCCGAGCTCATCTTCTTGCTCGCGCAGCGCAACGGTGTGCAGCTCGCCTACCCGAGCGTGGAGGCGCTGCGCGAGGCCTATGCCTTCACCGACCTGCAGAGCTTCCTCGACATCTACTACGCCGGCGCGAGCGTGCTGCTCAAGGAAGAAGACTTCCACGACATGGCGATGGCCTACTTCCGCCGGGCCCGGGCCGACAACGTCGTGCACGCCGAGCTCTTCTTCGACCCGCAGACGCACACCGAGCGCGGCGTGAGCTTCGAGACCGTCATCCGGGGCCTCACGCGCGCGTGCGAGACCGCGAAGCGCGAGCTCGGCGTGAGCGCGCTGCTCATCATGTGCTTCCTGCGCCACCTGAGCGAAGAGGCCGCCTTCGAGACGCTGGAGCAGGCGCTGCCCTGGCGCTCGCACATCGTGGGCGTGGGGCTCGACAGCGGCGAGCGCGGCAACCCGCCGGAGAAGTTCGCTCGCGTCTTTGCAAGGTGCCGCGAGCTCGGCCTGCGCATCGTGGCGCACGCGGGCGAGGAAGGCCCGGCGGCGTACATCTGGAGCGCGCTCGACGTGCTCAAGGCCGAGCGCATCGACCACGGCGTGCGCTGCGTCGAAGACCCGAAGCTCGTGCAGCGCCTCGCCGCCGAGCGCGTGCCGCTCACCGTGTGCCCGCTCTCCAACGTGAAGCTGTGCGTCTTCAAGACGCTCGACCTGCACAACCTCGCCACGCTGCTCGACGCAGGCCTGTGCGTCACGGTCAACTCCGACGACCCCGCCTATTTCGGCGGCTACGTCAACCAGAACTACCTCGAGACCTTCGAGGCGCTGCCCGCGCTCGGTGTGCGCGAGGCATGGCAACTGGCGCTCAACAGCATCGACGCGAGCTTCGCGTCCGATGACGACAAGACCGTCTGGCGCCGACAACTGTCCGACGCATTTGCGTGAACTCCGCGGCTCGTGTGTCGGCGTTGTCCTACAGACGCCTGTCTCGGGCCGCCCCTATGCTGTACTTCCATGTTTCAAAACATCCGCGCGGATCTGCGCAACTACGACGGTCGCTGGTGGGAGCAAGGCTTCTGGGTCATGCTCGTCTACCGCTTCGGCCGCTGGCGCTACGGCATCCGGCCCGCGCTCGTGCGCAAGCCCTTCTCGCTGCTCTACAAGATCGCGCACAAGCTCGTTCAGATCCTGACCGGCATCGACCTGCCCTGTGAGGTGGAGCTCGGCCGCAACTTCGTCATCGATCATTTCGGCGGCATCATCGTGAGCGGCTACACCCGCTTCGGCGACAACTGCCGCCTGCGCCACGACGTCTGCATCGGCCTGCGGCACGTCGACGAGCCGAGCGCTCCCGTGATCGGCAACAACGTCGACATCGGCGCGGGCGCGAAGATCCTCGGCCCCATCACCATCGGCGACAACGTGCTGATCGGTGCGAATGCGGTGGTGATCACCGACGTGCCGTCGAACTCCATTGCGGTGGGCGTGCCCGCGAAGATCAAGCCGCGCCTGTCGCGCGAGCAGGAAGGCGAGCTGGCCCGGCGCCGCACCGCGCGCGCCGTGGGCGATGCCAAGGTGCGACCCCTCGTCGTCGCACGCCAGGCGCAGTCGGTGGAGCGCCAGCAGCGCCTCTGAGCCCCCACGCGGCGGCGCACAGCCGCGGTCTGAGACAATCGCGCCTCACTTCGAACCGCCTGCGTGCCCCCGCAGGCGGTTTTCGTTTCGTCCATCGGGGCCATGTAGAGGACCACCATGCTTCAAAACCTCGCCCGCGGCCTCCTGGCCGCGATGCTCGCTGCCGCGGCAGCCTCCCTCCCCGCCCAGACGCCCGCGCCGCTCAAGGTCGGCTTCGTCTACGTGAGCCCCGTCGGCGACGCCGGCTGGACCTACCAGCACGAGCTCGGCCGCCGAGCGCTCGAGCAGTCGCTCGGCGCGACGGTGCAGACGACCGCCGTCGAATCCGTGTCCGAAGGCGCCGACTCCGAGCGCGTGATGCGCGACCTGGTCGCCCAGGGCCACACGCTCATCTTCGCGACGAGCTTCGGCTACCTGGAGCCGGCGCTGCGGGTGGCAGCCGACCACCCGAAGGTGAAGATCGAGCACGCCGGCGGCTACAAGACCGCGCCCAACCTCAACACCTACAACGCCCGCTTCTACGAAGCGCGTTACCTCGCCGGGCTGCTGGCGGGCAGGACGAGCCGCAGCGGCGTGGCCGGGTACGTGGCGGGCTTTCCGGTGCCCGAGGTCGTCCAGGGCATCAACGCCTTCGCACTGGGCATGCGCGCGGTCAACCCGCGCGCGCAGGTGAAGGTCGTGTGGCTCAACACCTGGTTCGATCCCCCGCGCGAGCGCGAGGCGGCGCTCTCGCTCATCAACCAGGGGGCCGACGTGCTGACCAACCACAGCGCCTCGCCCGCCGTCGCCCAGACCGCGCAGGCCCACCACGCGAGCAAGGGCGTGCACATGATCGGCTACCAGAGCGACATGCGCCGCTATGCGCCCGATGCGCAGCTCACCGCGATCACGCACCAGTGGGGCGCCTACTACACGCGCGTGGCGCGGGCCGTGCAGGGCGGCACCTGGCAGCCGCGGCCGGTGTGGGGCGGCATGAAGGACGGCTTCCTCGCGCTCGCGCCCTTCTCGCCCTCGGTGCCCCAGGACGTGATCGCCCTCCTGAAGGCACGCGAGGCCGACATCGCGAGCGGCCGGCTGCACCCGTTCTCGGGCCGCCTGGTCGACAGCCACGGCGTCGTGCGGCAGCGCAGCGGCGTCATGGACGACGCGACGCTCGCCAGCATGAACTGGTTCGTGGACGGCGTGCTCGGCAGCCTGCCGAAGCCCTGAGCCGCGCCCTCAGAGCCTGAAGCGGCCGACCGCCCCGGCCATCTGCGAGGCCTGCTGACGCAGGCTCTCGGCCGCGGCCGCGCACTGCTCGACGAGCGCAGCGTTCTGCTGGGTCACCCGGTCGAGCTGGTGGACCGCATCGCCGACCTGGCGGATGCCGGTCGTCTGCTCCACGCCTGCGCGCGTGATCGCCTCGATGAACTGGCTCACATGCCGGATCTGGCTCACGATGGCGTTCATCGACTCGCCCGCCTCGTGGACCTGGCGCGAGCCGGCTTCGACCTTTTCGACGCTGTTTCCGATCAGCGACTTGATTTCCCTTGCGGCGCTGGCCGAGCGTTGCGCCAGCGAGCGGACCTCGCTGGCCACGACCGCGAAGCCGCGGCCCTGCTCTCCCGCGCGCGCGGACTCCACCGCCGCATTGAGGGCGAGGATGTTGGTCTGGAAGGCGATGCCGTCGATCACGCCGATGATGTCGGCGATCTTCCTGGAGGCGGCGGCGATGTCCTGCATGGTCTCGACCACCCGCGTGACCGCCGCACCACCCTGGGTGGCCGCGGCCGAGGCCTCGCCGGCCAGGCGGTTGGCCTGTCGCGCCGTCTCGGCGTTGTGCTGCACCGTGGTCGTGAGCTGTTCCATCGAGGCGGCAGCCTGCTGCAGGCTGCCGGCCTGTTCTTCCGTGCGCTGGCTGAGGTCGGCGTTGCCCATCGCGATCTCGGCGGAGCCGGTCGCGATCGAGTCGGAGGCGCCGCGGACCTGGCCGACGATGTGCGCGAGGCCCGCCTGCATCGCCGCGAGCGACGCCAGCACGCTGCCCGGCGCCGCCCGGCTGGCGCCGGCGACGGGGCTCAGGTCGCCGCCGGCGACACGCTGCGCGGCCAGCCCGAGCTCCGACGGCTCCGCGCCGAGCGCACGCATCAGGCTGCGGGTGATCAGGAGGCCAGCGCTCGCCGCGCCCGCGAACGCCAGCAGGCATGCGGCCACGAGCAGCACGCGCTGCGCCGAGTACTCCGCGGCCGCCTGGGCGATCTGCTGGCGCGCCTGCGCCTGGGTGTAGCGCTCGAAATCGGCCGTCACCTGGACGAGCGACGCGAGCAGGGGCCGGCACTCCTCGTTCATCCTGGCAATGGCCCGGGCGTTCTGCCGGGTGACCGCCAGTTCCACGATGTCCAGCGCGACCGGTCCGTAGGCGCGCTCGACGCGCTCGATCTCGGCGATCAGGCGGCTCGCCTCGGCCGAGGCATCGCTGTGTGCCGACGCAAGGTGTGCAAGCCGGGCCAGGCCCGTCTGCACCTCCTCATGCGCCAGTGCCACCTGCGCCCTCTCAGCGGCCAGTGCACCAGGATCGGTGACCAGCACGAGGTTGCGCGCAGCGATCGCACGCCGGTCCACGGCACCCCTCACCTGCGACACGAGGTCGGCACGGGCGTGGATGCCCTCGACGAAGCGGGTGAACCGGTCGTTCGCGTCGCGCAACGCGACCAGCGACACCCCTGAAGCGAGAAGCACCAGCGCCGCGAGCGCGCCGAATGCAAGGCCGAGCTTGCGGCGGAGGGTCCATCGTGCGAGGTTCATGCGGATCGAAGGTGTGATGCGAGAGCCGCAGGTTATCTCATCAGAACTGACGACCGGCACGCTCACAAATGACGATCATGCAAAGTTGCACGACTGCGCGCAATTTGGATCGACTTGAGGGCGATGATCGAAGCAACCCATCAGTTCTGACGTATTCTTGCGACTCGCCTGGACGCCGCCAATGTGAAGCCCGCCCCGAGCCCCCTGCCCGCCTCCGTCGCCTGGATCGGCCACGCCCGCCCGGCCCCCCACGGCTGGCGGGGCGTCGTGCGCTTCGAGGACAGCGACGACTTCCTGCTGGCGGACCAGGCCTACGACTTCGCGTTCTACGTGGTCGACCTGACGCAACGAGGCGTGCGCGGCATCGACCTCGTCCGCCTGATCCGCCGCCGCAGCGCGGCCGGCATCGTCGCGCTGTCGCACGAGGACGGCGAGTTCGTGCCGGCGCTCGAGTCGGGCGCCGACATGGTGGTGCGATGCGACGCACCGGCCGATCACCTCGCCGCCGCTGTGGCGGCGGTGGCCCGTCGTGTGCACCCGCCCCAAGCCTCGGCGCGCGCCACGCGCCCTTGGACGCTGGTGGCATCGCGCAACGCGCTCGTGGCGCCGGACGGCACCGAGATCACGCTCAGCGAGAGCGACGCGGCGATCCTCGCCTGTTTCGCCGATGCGCAAGGCGCCAAGGTCGAGCGCCGGGTGCTGATCGAGCGCCTGTGGGGGCGCGACGCGCCGCCCGCCGCGACGGAGAACGCCTTGCACGCCACCGTGTACCGCCTGCGCAAGCGCATCGAGCAGGCGGGCCAGGACTTCGTGCCGGTGCATGCCGTGCCGCGGGTCGGCTACGAATTCCGGGCGCCGCTGGTGCGCGGCGAGGCGTGACCTTCCGGCCGGGCCGGGGCATGCGCACGCCTGCGGCGCGTGCCGCCAGGGCCCCGCTCAGGCGCCGGCGGTCTCGAACATCAGGCGCAGCAGGCGTTCGGCTCGCGCCTGCGAGACGTCGGGCGGCGTCAACAGCTGTTCGATCAGGTCGTCCGCCCCTGGCGCTTCGGCGTAGGCCATGCTCCAGGCCTCGAAGCGGCGTACGGCCAGCTCGCCATCGATCAGCCGCCTGACGGCCTCGTGACGGCGGTCGGCGACGATGACGCGCATCGTCCCGGCCACGGCCGCCGCCGGGCCTTCGAGCACCTGCGCGAAGTGCCCTCCGGTGAACAGCAATGCCCCCGTCACGCCGTGCCGGCTGTTCTGCTCGCGCGCGGCCTCCAGGATGCGTCCCACGTCGCCGGGGCCCGCGAGCGAACGGCTGACGTAGAAGCACTGCGCGAGGCGGGTCGGGTCGGATCGGTGCATGGTGGGGCTTGCCGGTGATGGTGCGGCCGTGCGGCGGCACGCGAGCCTACCGGGTCGGTTGCCCCGGCGTCCGGCCGAAGAACGGCCGCGGGACCCGCCTTTTCGGGCACTGGCGACGGTGCATCGGGCGCGACGCCAGGCCTGAGACACTCACGGCATGAGTTCCCCGATGTCCCTCACGCCGCGCACCGCGTTCTTCCTCACCCTGCCGCCGCTCCTGTGGGCCGGCAACGCCGTGGTCGGGCGCCTGCTCGTGGGCACGGTGCCCCCGATGGCCTTGAGCGCGATCCGCTGGGCCCTGGCGCTGGTGCTGCTGCTGCCTTTCGCAACGAAGCTGTGGCGGCGCCCGCGCGACATCCTCGAGCGCTGGCCCTACCTCGCGCTCATCGGCATCCTGGGGGTGGGCTCGTACAACTCGCTGCAGTACCTGGCGCTGCAGACCTCCACGCCGATCAACGTCACGCTCATCATCTCGAGCATGCCGCTGTGGATGCTGCTGTTCGGCGCGCTCTTCTACCGCGAGCGGCCCACACGCCGGCAGATCCTCGGCGCCGTGCTGTCGCTCGGCGGCGTGGCGCTCGTCATCTCGCGCGGCGACGCCACGGTGCTGCTTGACCTGCGCCTGCTGCCGGGCGACGTGCTCATGCTGGTGGCGATCGCGCTCTGGGCCTGGTACAGCTGGCTGCTCGCACGCCCGCCCGGGCACATGCGCGGCGAGCGGCGTCCCGACTGGGGCTGGGCCGAGCTGCTGGTGGTGCAGATGATCTTCGGCACCGTGTGGGCGGGCGCCGCCGCCGGCGTGGAAGCCGTCGTCGCGCCCGCCGCCATCCAGTGGTCACCGTGGGTGGTGCTCGCGCTCGCCTACGTGGCGATCGGGCCGTCGCTGCTCGCCTACCGCTTCTGGGGCGAAGGCGTGGCCACCGTCGGGCCGGCCATCGCCGCCTTCTTCAGCAACCTCACGCCGGTGTTCGCAGCGCTGATGTCGGCGCTGTGGCTGGGCGAGCCGCCGCGCTGGTACCACGTGGGCGCGTTCATCCTGATCGGCACCGGGATCGTGGTCAATTCGCGGCGCGGCTGAATCGTCGTCGGCCGGTCAGAAGGTCCCCGGGTAGGCGCCGCCGTCCATCAGGATGTTCTGGCCGGTGATGAACCCGGCATGCACGCTGCAGAGAAAGGCGCACATCGCGCCGAATTCCTCGGGTGTGCCGAAGCGCCCCGAGGGGTTCTGCCTGCGGCGCTGATCGGCGATCGCGTCGACGCTCACGCCGGCCGCCCTGGCTGCGCCTTCCATGGTCACGCGCAGGCGGTCGGTGTCGAAGGGCCCGGGCAGCAGGCCGTTGATGGTGACCCCGCTGGCGACGGTCTTGCGCGCGAGGCCCGCGGTGAAGCCGGTCAGCCCGGAACGCGCGCCGTTCGAGAGGCCCAGGATGTCGATCGGCGCCTTCACCGCGCCCGAGGTGATGTTGACGATGCGGCCGAAGCCGCGCGACATCATCGGGTCGACCACCGCCTTCATGAGCTCGATGGGGGTGAGCATGTTGGCGTCCAGCGCCTTGATCCAGGCCTCGCGGTCCCAGTCGCGGAAGTCGCCCGGCGGCGGGCCGCCCGCGTTGTTGACGAGGATGTCGACCTGCGGGCAGGCCGCAAGCGACGCGGCGCGGCCTTCGGGCGTGGTGATGTCGCCGGCCACCGCGCGCACCTCGCCGCCTTTCAACGCGCGCAGTTCGGCAGCCGTGGCCTCCAGCGCCTCCGCGCCCCGCGCGGTGATGACGACGTTGACGCCTTCCTTCACGAGTGCCTGCGCACAGCCCTTGCCCAGCCCCTTGCTGGCGGCACACACCAGCGCCCACTTGCCTGAGATCCCGAGGTCCATCGTTCTATCTCCATTTCGCCAAGAGCCAGATCCCGGCCAGCACGAGCACCGTGCCGGCCGCGATCCACATCGTGAAGGGCTCGCCGAGGATCAGCACGCCCATGAGGATGGTCGACAGCGGCCCGAACATGCCCACCTGCGTGGCCATGGGCGCGCCGATGCGCTCGATGGCGAGCATCACCAGCAGCACCGGGCAGAAGGTGCAGGCCACCGCATTGAGCACGCTCAGCCAGATGACTTCGGGTGCGACCGCCATCGCGCCCACCGGCCGCAGCACGAAGAACTGCGCGATGCACAGCACGCAGGCGATGGACGTGGCCAGGCCCGTGAGCCGGAGCGCGCCCAGCCTCTTGACCTCCTCGCCGCTGTAGACGAGGTAGAGCGCATAGCTCACGACGCTGCCGAAGACGAGCGCCGCACCGAGCGCGACGTTGGCCCCCGCGAGCGTCACCTCGTGGCCGAAGACGAGCAGCACGCCGCAGTAGCTCACGGCCAGCGAGACCAGCTGGCGGCGCGTCACCTTCTGCTTGAAGAGGAGCACGCCGAGGAAGAGCACGAGCGTGGGGTTGAGGTAGAGGATGAGCCGCTCCAGGCTCGCGGTGATGTACTGCAGCCCGGCGAAATCGAGGAAGCTCGCGAGGTAGTAGCCGCTGAAGCCCAGGCCCGAGACGGCCACCCAGTCGCGCCGTGTGAGCGGTGCACGGCCGCGCCCCGCCCACCACGAGAGCAGCAGGAACATCGGCAGCGCGAACAGCATGCGGTACATGATGAGCGTGACCGCGTCCACACCGTAGCGATAGGCGAGCTTGACGATGATCGCCTTGCCCGAGAAGGCGATCGCGCCCAGGGCCGCGAAGACGAAGCCCGGCCACAGCGCCTGGCGCGCGGCGCCGGCCGGCAGCGTCGAGGCGGTCATGTTCAGCAGACGACGGCCTGGCCGTCGCGGCGCGGGTCGCTCGCGGCCACGTAGCCCTCCACGGCCGGATCGCCCAGCCGCCAGATGAACTGGCCGGCGCCGAAATCCTGGTAGGAGTCGTTGATGACCTCCACCACGTGGCCCCGCTCGGCCAGGCCCTGCACGGTCGCCGGGTCCATGGCGCTCTCGACGTTGATCTCGAGGCCGGCGTTGTAGCGCCAGCGCGGCGCATCGCAGGCGGCCTGCGGATGCTGGCGGTAGTCGAGCATGCGCACCAGCGTCTGCATGTGGCCCTGCGGCTGCATGTTGGCGCCCATCACGCCGAAGCTCATGACCGGGTGCCCCTCCTTCGTGAGGAAGGCCGGGATGATGGTGTGGAAGGGCCGCTTGCCGGGCGCGACCCCGTTGGCGCTTTTCGGGTCCAGGCTGAAGCCGTGGCCCCGGTTCTGCATCGACAGCCCATAGCCCGGCACCACCACGCCCGAGCCGAAGCCCATGTAGTTGCTCTGGATGAAGCTCACCATCATGCCGCTCTCGTCGGCCGTGGTGAGGTAGATGGTGCCGCCCTTGGCGGGGTTGCCGGCGCCGAAATCCTGTGCGCGCTTCATGTCGATGAGCTTCGCGCGCGAGGCAAGGTAGGCGTCGTCGAGCAGCTGGTCGGCCGTGACCTCCATGCTCGAGGGCTCGGCCACGTAGCGGTACACATCGGCGAAGGCGAGCTTCATGGCCTCGATCTGCAGGTGCTGCGAGTCGATGCCGTCGACCTTCATCGAGCCGAGGTCGAAGTGCGAGAGGATGCCCAGCGCGATCAGCGCCGCGATGCCCTGGCCGTTGGGCGGGATCTCGTGCAGCGTGTGGCCGCCGTACGTCTTGGCGATGGGCGCGACCCACTCCGGCGCGTAGGCCGCGAAGTCGGCGGCCGTGATGGCGCCGCCGTGCTCGCGCGCGTGGCGCGCCGCCGCTTCCGCAATCTCGCCCTGGTAGTAGGCGGCGCCCCGGGTCTGGGCGATCAGGCGCAGCGACCTGGCCGCGTCGGCAAAGCGGAACAGCTCACCCACCTCGGGTGCGCGACCGCGGGGCATGAAGGCCTGCGCATAGCCCGGCAGCTCACGCAGGAGGGGCACGGCCGCGGCCCACTTCTGCTGCACCACCACCGGCACGGCGTAGCCGCGCTCGGCGATCTCGATGGCCGGCGCCATCAGGTCGGCGAACGGCAGCTTGCCGAAGCGCTCGCTCAGGGCCACCCAGCCCGCCACCGCACCGGGCACGGTGACGCTGTCCCAGCCGCGCTGCGGCGGGCTGTTGGCGTCGTCCCCGTATCTGCGGCGGAAGTACTCGGGTGTCCACGCCTGCGGTGCACGCCCCGAGGCGTTGAGACCGTGCAGCTGCTGGCCGTCCCAGAGGATGCAGAAGGCATCCGAGCCGAGGCCGTTGCTCACCGGCTCCACGATGGTCATCGCCGCCGCCGCCGCGATGGCGGCATCGACGGCGTTGCCGCCCTGGATCATCATGCGCAGCCCGGCCTGCGCGGCCAGCGGATGCGAGGTCGAGACAACGTTGCGGCCGAAGACGGGCAGGCGCTGGGAGGCGTAGCCGGCGGTCCAGTCGAAGGGGGGGTGCGTCATGGGTGTCGTGCCTGGCACTGCGGTGGGCAGCGCCCCAAGCGTAGTCCGATTCGCGCGTGGGCGCTGTCATCCAAAAAACAAGCCGCCTCGCGGGCGGCTTGTCGGGTGAGGACGCGCAGCGCTCAATCCTCGACGAAGGCCTCTTCGCGCTTCTTCTTGATCGAGGGCAGCGAGACGATCACGATCATCAGCAGGGCCGCGATCAGAAGGCCCGCCGACAGCGGACGCACGATGAAGGTGGACCAGTCGCCGCGCGACAGCAGCAGCGCGCGTCGCAGGTTCTCCTCCATCATGGGGCCGAGGATGAAGCCGAGCAGCAGGGGCGCGCCTTCGCAGCCGAGCTTGTAGAAGACGTAGCCGATCACCGCGAAGAGCGCGAGCAGGTACACGTCCCAGTTGTTGTTGTTGAGGGTGTACACGCCGATGCAGCAGAAGATCGTGATCGCCGGGAAGAGGAAGCGATAGGGCACGGTCAGCAGCTTGATCCAGATGCCGATCAGCGGCAGGTTCAGGATGATGAGCATCGCGTTGCCGATCCACATCGAGGCGATCAGGCCCCAGAACAGCTCGGGGTTGCTGGTCATCACCTGCGGGCCGGGCTGGATGCCCTTGATGGTCATCGCGCCCACCATCAGCGCCATCACCGCATTGGGCGGGATGCCGAGCGTGAGCATCGGGATGAAGGAGGTCTGTGCGCCGGCGTTGTTGGCCGACTCGGGGCCCGCCACGCCGCGGATGTCGCCCTTGCCGAAACGGCCGTCGGGCCCGGCTAGCTTCTTCTCCATCGTGTAGGAGGCGAACGACGAGAGCAGCGCCCCGCCGCCGGGCAGCACGCCCAGCATGCAGCCGAGGCCCGTGCCGCGCAGCACGGCGGGTGCGGCGGCCTTGAAGTCTTCCTTGGTCGGCCACAGGCCCTTCACGTCCTTGGTGAAGACCTCGCGCTTCTCCGCGGGCTGGCCGAGGTTGGCGATGATTTCGCCGAAGCCGAAGATGCCCATCGCGATCACCGCGAAGTTGATGCCGTCGGTGAGCTCCGGGATGTCGAAGCTGTACCGGGCCGTGCCGGAGATCACGTCGGTGTTGATCTGGGCCAGCGTGAGGCCGAGGATGATCATCGAGATCGCCTTGAGCAGCGAGCCCGAGGCCAGCACCACCGCACCGATCAGGCCGAGCACCATCAGCGAGAAGTACTCCTGCGGGCCGAACTTGAAGGCGAGTTCCGTGAGCGGCGGCGCGAAGGCCGCGATCACGACCGTGCCCACGCAGCCGGCGAAGAACGAGCCGAGACCTGCCGCCGCGAGCGCCGGGCCCGCACGGCCCTGGCGGGCCATCTGGTAGCCGTCGATCGCAGTCACGACCGAGGCCGACTCCCCTGGCACGTTGATCAGGATGGCCGTGGTGGACCCCCCGTACTGCGAGCCGTAGTAGATGCCCGCCAGCATGATAAGCGCGGGCGTCGGGTCGAGGTTGTAGATCGACGGCAGCAGCATCGCGATCGTCGCCACCGGCCCGAGGCCCGGCAGCACGCCCACGAGCGTGCCGACCAGGCAGCCGCCGAGCGCATACAGCAGGTTCTGCGCGGTGAAGGCAGCGCCGAAACCGAGCGCCAGGTTGCTGAGCAAATCACCCATGTGTCTTCTCCCTGAAGAGGCTCGTTGTCTTCGTCAATTGGCGAGGAAAGTCGGGATGGTCGGGATGGTGAGGGCCAGGCCCTTCACGAAGACCAGCCAGGAGAAGACCGTCAGCGCCGCAGCGGTGATGAGCACGCCGCGCCAGCGAAACTCCTCGCTCGCGAAGCTCACCAGGATGATCACGATGGGGAAGGTGATCCACATGCCCAGGCGGGGCAGCAGCACGGCGAACACGATGATGGACGCCACCACCACCAGCAGCGGGCGCCACGCGAACCTGCCGATCTTGTCGCCCCCCTCGGTCTCGATGGTGAGGCTCTTGAAGAGCACGATCGCCCCGAGGATCGCGAGGATGGTGCTCAGCAGCAGCGGGAAGTAGCCCGGGCCGGGACGCGCACCGCTGCCCATGCTGTAGTTGGTGGCTCCCACGGCGAACACGATGCCCACCGCGATGAACATCAGTCCGGACCAGAAGTCCTTCTCGCTCTTGATCTTCACGCTTGCTCCTCGCTGTGCGAATCGAAGGATTCTAGGGAGCAACCCTTGATGGACCGTGTGTGGTTTACACGTATCGGCACACCGTCTCGCAGCGCGGAATGCGTGCGATCTGGCGACGCATCAGGCCTCCCATGCAGGCGTGGAGCGCAGCACTTCCTCGAGCGTCGTGAGCCCTTCGGCGACCTTCATCGCACCGGCCAGGCGCAGCGGTCGCAGCCCTTCGGCGAGCGACTGTTTGCGCAGCCTGCCGATGTCGGGCTGCGGATGGATGCAGGCGCTGGCCGCCTCGCTCACGCTCAGGAGTTCGTACAGGCCGGCGCGGCCCCGGTAGCCCGTCATGCGGCATTCGAGGCAGCCGACCGGCTTGTAGGCGGTCACGCGGCCATTGATGCGCCAGGGCTTGATGACCGCATCGATCGTCTCGGCGGTCGTGTGCTCGTCGGGCTGCTTGCAGCCTGGGCAGAGCGTGCGCACCAGCCGCTGGGCGAGCACGCCGATCACGGTGGCGCTGATGAGGTACGGCGGCACGCCCAGATCGGTCAGCCGGGTGATGGCCGAAGCGGAATCGTTGGTGTGCAGCGTGCTGAAGACGAGGTGCCCGGTGAGCGCCGCCTGGATCGCCATCTCGGCGGTCTCCAGGTCGCGGATCTCGCCGACCATGATGATGTCCGGGTCCTGCCGCATGAGCGCGCGCAGGCCTTCGGCGAAGGTGAGGTCGATGCCCGGCTGCACCTGCGTCTGGTTGAAGGCCGGCTGGATCATCTCGATCGGGTCTTCGACCGTGCACACGTTCACCTCGTCGGTGGCCAGGCGCCGCAGGGTGGAATAAAGCGTGGTGGTCTTGCCCGAGCCGGTCGGGCCGGTCACGAGGATGATGCCGTGCGGGCGCGAGGTGAGCGTCTCCCATCGTTGCGCATCGTGTGCGCCGAAGCCGAGCGCGTCGAGGTTCTTCACCGTGGTGTCGGGGTCGAAGATGCGCATCACCAGCTTCTCGCCGAAGGCGGTCGGAATGGTGGACAGGCGCATCTCGACCTCGTCGCCCTGCGGGTTGCGCGTCTTGATGCGGCCGTCGAGCGGGCGGCGCTTCTCGACCACGTCCATGCGGCCGAGCAGCTTGATGCGCGCGGTCATCGCGTTCATCACGCCGGGCGGGAGCTGGTAGACGGTGTGCATCACGCCGTCGATGCGGAAGCGGATCACCGAGAGCTCGCGCCGCGGCTCCAGGTGGATGTCGCTCGCGCGCTGGTCGAAGGCGTACTGCCACAGCCAGTCGACCACCTGCACCACGCCCTGGTCGTTGGCGTCGAGCTGCTTGTTGGTCTTGCCCAGCTCCACCAGCTGCTCGAAGCTCGCCGCGGCCGACTGCTCGCCGGTCTTGATCGCCGCGCGCACCGAGCGCTGCAGCGTGTAGAACTCGGTCGTGTACTTGGCGACGTCGAGCGGATTGGCGACGACGAGCTTGAGCTTCTTCTTGGTGTGCGACTCGATCTCGGGCACCCAGGCGAGATCGAACGGCTCGCTGGTGGCAATCGTCACCTCGGCCAGGCCGAACTGCAGCGGCAGCGCGCGGCGCCGCTCGGCGTAGGTGATGGACATCACGTCGGCCACGCGGCCCACGTCCACCTTCAGCGGATCGATGCGCACGTAGGGCATGCCGATGTGCCCGGCCAGCCACTCGGTGAGCGTGTCGAGCTCGAGCGGCTTGCCGGTCTTGGCGTGCAGCAGCTGCGCATTGGCCAGGCGCACCAGCGGGTGCTGCACGCTGTCGCCGGCGGCAAAGCGCTGCGCCGTCTGCTCGTGCATCGCCGAGCTGATGACGCCGTCTTCGTGCAGCCAGCGCAGCAGGCGCCGCCAATCCAGCCGGCCCGCCGGATGGGAGACCGCCTTGGCCGGCTTGGCGGGCTTGGCCGGGGTGTGCGTGGGCGCAGTGCTCATGGGGGGACGTCGCTGACGGGAAGTGCGCGGATCATCCGCAGCCACTTGCGAGCCGGCAAGGCGTAACGAGTTTCAATGGTTTCCGCACGCGCGGCAAGCGTGTCGCGGGTCGGCACCTCCTCGCCCTTGAGCGCCACCACGACGGTGTTGCCCTCCTTGGTCGGGCGCAGGCTGCGCACCCGTTCGGCACCGAAGGCCTGCGCGATGCGCCCGGCGCTGCGCTCGAAGCTCGCGTCGCGGCCGAAGAGGTTGACGGTCATCACGCCCCCGTCGGCCAGCAGGCGCGCGCAGGCGTCGTAGAAGGCCTGGTCGTCGAGCACGGGGCTCGCGGCATCGTGGTCGTAGAGATCGACGTTGAGCACGTCGGCCGTCCCGGCATGCGCCGCATCGGCCACGTAGGCGGCCGCGTCCTGCTGCAGCACGGTCAGGCGCGCGTCGTCCGCCGGCAGGTGGAACCACATGCGGCAGGCGGCGATGACGGTCGGGTTGAGCTCCACCGCGGTCGTCTTCATGCGCAGGTTGCGGTGGCAGAAGCGCGTGATCGATCCGGCGCCGAGCCCGAGCTGCACCGCATGCGCCTTGGACACGTAGGCCGGGTTGCAGAAGAGCAGCCACACCATCATGCGCTGGACGTATTCGAGCTCCAGCACGTGGGGCTTGCGCACGCGCATCGCGCCCTGCACCCAGGGCGTGCCGAGGTGCAGGTAGCGCACGCCCTCGAACTCGGACATCGTGGCAGGCGCCATCTCGGCGCGGCGGGCGCTCATGCGCGCGGGGCCGCTGCGTGCGGCAGGCGTCCTGGGCGGCAATCTGGAAGGCGGAGGTCCGGCATGGGGCGCTCAGTCTGCCAGAGCCGCCAGCCGTGGCAGCGCAGCCACCGCATTGCGCCAGCAGGTGTCGGCCACCTGCTCGATCGACCAGCCGCGCAGCGCGGCGAGCGTCTGGGCGATGCGCGGCAGCTCGGCCGGCTCGTTGCGCGAGACCGCGCCCGCGGCGCGCTGGGTGGCAGTGCGGTAGAGCCAGTGCGGCGGGATGTCGGGCGCATCGGTCTCCAGGACCAGCGCGTCCGGCGGCACGGTCTGCGCCAGCCGGCGGATCTGCAGCGCCCGATCGAAGGTCATGGCCCCGCCGAAGCCGAGCCGGAAGCCGAGCCGGACGAAGGTCCCGGCCTGCTGGGCACTGCCATTGAACGCGTGTGCGATCCCATGCACCGGAATGCGGCGCAAGTGCTTGAGCAGGGCATCGGCCGAGCGGCGTACGTGCAGCAGCACCGGCAGGCCGGCTTCCCGCGCGAGCTGGAGCTGCGCCACGTAGAAGCGCTCCGCCTTCGCCTGGTCGATCCCCGGCACGAAATGGTCGAGGCCGATCTCGCCCACCGCGACCAGGCGGGGGTCGTCACGTTGCGCCTGCAGCGCCTGGCGCAAGGTCTCGAGGTCGGATTCGGTGGCGTCGTTCACGCACAGCGGATGGATGCCGAGCGCATAGGCGAGACCGTGCCGATGGGCCAGCGCACGCACGGCCTCGAAGTTGCCGACCGTCACCGCCGGCAGCACCTGCTGCACCACGCCGGCCGCGCGGGCGCGCGCCACCACGGCGTCCCGGTCGGGGTCGAACTCGCGCGCGTCGAGGTGGCAATGGGTGTCGATGAAGCGCATGCCGGGATGATGCCCTGGAGATGCACGGGAGACTGTGCCGTGATACGGTGTACGCGTCGCCCGATGCCCGTTGCCGATGCGATGGACACGCGGGCGGCCCGACGTTCCGACCCGGCAGTTCCACGGGAACGCCCTCGCAGGAGGTGGCAGGCATGAGAAAGGCTCCGCTCTACAGCCGCTCGCCGCGACAGCCGTCGCAGCCCGCCGACGCGCGGCCCGCGTCCAGCACCCCGCCCGCCGCCGCGCCCGAGAGCGCGGCCGGACCGAGCGCCGCAACCCCGACGCGACGCCCACGGTGGCGCGAGCGCGCCGGCTGGACGATGGTGGCCCTGCTGCTGGTGACGCTCGGCGTCTTCGGCCAGCGCGCCTTCGGGCCGGCCGGGCCGGTGCTCACGCAGAAGGACATCGACACCGCCGTGCGTCGCACGCTGGAAAAGGAGCCGCTGCCCTCCGCTTACGCCCGGGCGCACGCCGTGATCGCACCCTCGGTGGTGCGCGTGGAAGGCGACGACGGCCCCGAGGCCGATGACGGCCCGCCGCCGCTCACGCCGGTGCCCGGCAAACCGCAGAAGAAGAAGGCCGAGGCCGACGCCTCGCCGCCGCACCACGCCACCGGGACGGGCGTCGTCATCATCGACAACGGCACCATCCTCACCAACCTGCACGTGGTCGCAGGCTCGCGGCGCCTCAAGGTGACCTTCGCCGACGGCAGCGAATCGGATGCCACGCTCATCGGCGCGCAGCCCGAGCACGACCTCGCCGTGCTGCGCGCCCGCAGCATCCCCGACGACCTGGTGGCCGCCACCATGCGCTCCACCGCCGACCTGATGCCCGGCGACCAGGTGATCGCGGTGGGCTACCCCTTCGGCATCGGGCCTTCGGTCTCGGGCGGCGTGGTGTCGGGGCTCAAGCGCGAGTTCCGCTCGCCGCAGGGCGCGCGCAAGCTGACCAACCTGATCCAGTTCGACGCGGCCGCCAACCCGGGCAACTCGGGTGGGCCGCTCGTCACCATGGACGGCAGCGTGGTGGGCATCGTGACGGCCATCCTCAACCCGTCGGAGCAGCGCACCTTCATCGGCATCGGATTTGCCGTACCCATCGAGAACGCGGCGGCCGCGGCCGGCATGCCGCCCTTCTGAGGAGACCCCATGGCTGAGCACGAGAAGACCGCAACCCTCATGGAGCAGATCCTCTACGAGGTGAAACGGGTGGTGGTCGGCCAGGACCGCTTCCTGGAGCGCGTGATGGTGGCCATGCTCGCGCAGGGGCACCTGCTGGTCGAGGGCGTGCCGGGGCTGGCCAAGACGCTCACCGTCAAGACGCTCGCCACGGCGCTGCGGGGCAGCTTCAAGCGCATCCAGTTCACGCCCGACCTCGTGCCGGCCGACCTGGTGGGCACGCGCATCTACAACCAGAAGACGGGGGAGTTCACCACCTCGCTCGGCCCGGTCTTCGCCAACCTGCTGCTCGCCGACGAGATCAACCGCGCGCCGGCCAAGGTGCAGAGCGCACTGCTGGAGGTGATGCAGGAGCGGCAGGTCACGATCGCCGGCGAGACGCACCGGGTGCCCTCGCCCTTCCTCGTGATGGCCACGCAGAACCCGATCGAGACCGAAGGCACCTACCCGCTGCCCGAGGCGCAGGTCGACCGCTTCATGATGAAGGTGCTGGTCGACTATCCCACCGAGGAAGAGGAGTACGTGATCGTCGAGCGCGTGACCGGCGACCCGGTGAGCGTGAGCCCGATCGCGAGCACCACCCAGCTCGCCGAACTGCAGCACGAATGCCGCAAGGTCTACGTGGACCCGTCGCTCGTGCAGTACGCGGTGAAGCTGGTCGGCGCCACGCGCACGCCCGGGCGCTACGGCCTGCCCGAGCTCGCCAAGTACCTCACCTTCGGGGCGAGCCCGCGCGCGACCATCGGCCTCGTCGAAGGCGCACGCGCCATGGCGATGCTGCGGGGGCGCAACTACGCCCTGCCCGAAGACGTGTCCGATCTCGTGGGCGACGTGCTGCGCCACCGCCTGGTGCTGAGCTACGAGGCGCTGGCCGACGGCATGAACACCGACCAGCTCATCGGCCGCATCACCGCCAAGCTTCCCAAACCCGACAAGCCCATGGCCCATGGACGCCCGGCCCCCCGCGAATCCGGCGCCTGACGCGCTGCTGCGCCGCCTGGAGTGGACGGTGATCCGCCGTCTCGACGGCGTGCTGCAGGGCGACTACCGCACCCTCTTCCGAGGCGCGGGGCTCGACCTCGCCGACCTGCGCGAATACCAGCACCACGACGACGTGCGCCACATCGACTGGAACGTCACCGCGCGGCTGCAGCAGCCCTACGTGCGGGAGTTCACCGAAGACCGCGAGCTCACCGCGTGGTTCCTGCTCGACCTCTCGGGCAGCGTGGACTTCGGCTCGGTGCGCAGCAAGCGCGCCGTCTCGGCCGAGTTCGTCGCCACGCTCGCACGGCTGCTCACGCGCCACGGCAACCGCGTGGGCGCCATGCTCTACGGCGACGCGCTCGGCGAGGTGCTGCCGCCACGCAGCAGTCGCGCGCACGTGCTGCACCTGCTCCAGCGCATGCTCGACCACCGCGCCAAGCGCTCCCGGACCAACACGCAGCTGCACGACCTGCTGCGCCGCGCCGGGCCGCTGATGCCGCGGCGCTCGAGCGTCTTCGTGGTGTCCGATTTCCTCAGCACGCCCGGCTGGGATGCCGCGCTCGCACAGCTCAGCCTGCGCCACGACGTGCTGGCCGTGCGCCTGTACGACCCTTTCGAGATGGCCCTGCCCGACGTGGGCATGGTCACGCTGCAGGACGCCGAAACAGGCGAGCAGATGATGGTGGACACCAACGACCCCGGTTTTCGCGCGCGTTATGCCGCGGCCGCCGATGCGCAAGAGGCGCAGCTGCGCGAATCGCTCGCGCGCGCCGGCGTGGACACGCTGGAGCTCGCGACCGACGAAGACCTGCTCGCCACGCTGCGGCGCTTCGTCGAGCTGCGCAAGCAGCGCATGCGGCTCGCCTCGGGCGCAGCGCTGCCGGGCCATCTGGCCACCGAACCCACGGGAGGACGCCATGAGCTTTCAGTGGCCTGAGCTGCTGTGGCTGCTCGCCGCGCTGCCGCTGCTGGTGCTGCTGTACTGGTGGCTGCTGCATCGGCGCAAGAAGGTGACGCTCGCCTTCGCCAACCTCGCGCTCGTCAAGCAGGTGGCGGGCAAGGGCCCGGGCTGGCGCCGCCACGTGCCGCCGGTGCTGATGCTGCTCGCGCTCGCGACCCTGCTGCTCGCGGCCGCGCGCCCGCGCGCCGTGGTGACGCTGCCGCTGCAGCAGGAGACCATCATCCTCGCGATGGACGTGTCGGGCAGCATGCGCGCGACCGACGTGCAGCCCAATCGCCTGGTGGCGGCGCAGGAGGCGGCCAAGGCCTTCCTCGCCGACCTGCCGCGCAGCGTGCGCGTGGGCGTGGTGTCGTTCGCCGGCACTGCCGCCGTGGTGCAGCCGCCCACCGTGAACCGCGAGGACATCGTGGCCGCCATCGACCGCTTCCAGCTGCAGCGCGGCACGGCCATCGGCAGCGGCATCGTGCTCTCGCTCGCCACGCTCTTTCCCGATGCCGGCATCGACCTGTCGAACGTCACCGGCGCGCGCAACATGCCCGTCGGCCCGGGCGACAAGCCGCCGCCGGAGTTCACGCCGGTCCCGCCGGGCTCGTTCACGTCGGCCGCGATCGTGCTGCTCACCGACGGGCAGCGCACCACCGGGCCCGATCCGATGGACGCCGCCAAGATGGCGGCCGACCGCGGCGTGAAGGTCTATTCGGTGGGCATCGGCACCAAGGAAGGCGAGACCATCGGCTTCGAAGGCTGGTCGATGCGCGTGCGCCTGGATGAAGACACGCTCAAGAGCGTCTCCAGCCTCACCCGCGCCGAGTACTTCTACGCCGGCACCGCCGACGACCTGAAGAAGGTCTACCAGTCGCTGAGCTCGCGGCTCGTGGTCGAGAAGAAGGAAACCGAGATCACCGCCCTCTTCGCTGGCGTGGCCGCGCTCCTCGTGCTGCTCTCGGCGGGCCTATCCGTCTGGTGGTTCGGCCGCGTGGCCTGAGGCCACGCCGCGGGCATCAGCGCTCGAGCTGTCCGAGCTTCAGGTGCATCAGGCGGCCGCAGCGCGCGGCGAGCGCTTCGTCGTGCGTGACGATCACGACCGCCATGCCGCGCTCGCGCGTGAGCTGCAGCATCAGGTCGAACACCGCATCGGCGGTGCGCCGGTCGAGGTTGCCGGTGGGCTCGTCGGCCAGCAGGCAGGCCGGCCGACCCGCCAGTGCACGGGCGATCGCCACCCGCTGGCGCTCGCCCCCCGAGAGCTGCGACGGGCGATGGTCCACGCGCCCGGCCAGGCCGACCTGCGCCAGCACCTCGCGCGCCTGCTCGCGCGCCTCGGCCTTGGGCATGCGCCGGATGCGCAGCGGCATCGCCACGTTGTCGAGCGCCGTGAACTCCGGCAGCAGGTGGTGGAACTGGTAGACGAAGCCCAGGTGCCGGTTGCGCCAGGCGCCCTGCTCGGCCGCGCTCATGGGCGCGAACTCGCGCCCGGCCAGGCGCACCTGGCCGCGGGTGGGCGACTCCAGCCCGCCCAGCAGGTGCAGCAGCGTGCTCTTGCCCGAACCCGAGGCGCCGACGATCGCGAGCGTCTCGCCGCCCGCCACGCTCAGGTCCACGCCCTGCAGCACGGGCACGTCGAGCCCGCCCTCGGTGTAGCGCTTGTGCAGGCCGCGCGCTTCGATCACGACGTCACTCATAGCGCAGGGCCTCCGCGGGTTGCACGCGGCTCGCCCGCCAGCTCGGGTAGAGCGTGGCGACGAACGAGAGCGCCAGCGAGATGAGCGCGATCGGCAGCACGTCGCCCGACTGCGGCTCGCTCGGGATGTAGCTCAGCAGGTAGACGTCGCCCTTGGCGAAGCTGAAGCCGAGCAGGGCCTCGAAGGCCGGCACGATGATGTCGATGTTGTAGGCGACGAAGAGCCCGATCAGCACGCCGCTCAGCGTGCCGAGGATGCCGGAGATGGCGCCCTGCAGCATGAAGACGCCCATGATCGAGCGCGGCGACGCGCCGAGGGTGCGCAGGATCGCGATGTCGGCCTGCTTGTCGGTCACGGTCATGACGAGCGTGGAAACGAGGTTGAACATCGCCACCGCGACGATGAGCGTGAGGATGATGAACATCATCCGCTTCTCGATCTGCACCGCCTGGAACCAGTTGGCATTGGTGCGCGTCCAGTCGCGCACGTAGGCGTCGGGCCCGAGCAGGCGGCCGAGCTGCAGGGCGACGTCGCGCGCCTCGTGCAGGTCGGTGAGCTTGAGCTGCACGCCCGAGACGCCGTTGATCTGGAAGAGCCGCGCGGCGTCCTCGATGTGGACCATCGCAAGGCCCTTGTCGTACTCGTAGTGGCCGGAATGGAAGACGCTCACCACGGCGAACTGCTTGAGCCGCGGCACGATGCCGGCCGGCGTCATCTGGCCGCTCGGCGACACCACGGTCACCGCATCGCCGACCTGCACGCCGAGCGAGCGGGCGAGCTCGCTGCCGAGCACGATGTGCCACTGCCCCGGCTGCAGCGCGGTGAGCGACGCGCCGCGCAACTGGCGCTCCAGGTCGGTCACCTGCCCCTCCATCGAGGGCAACACGCCACGCACGATCACGCCCTGCATCTGGTCGCCGCGCGCCACCAGCGTCTGCGTCGCGATGTAGGGCGCGGCGCCCACCACCGCAGGGTGCCGGCGCGCCTTCTCGGCCACCGGGTTCCAGTCGGCGAGGCCGGAGCCCGAGATGTCCATCACCTCGATGTGCGGGATGACCGAGAGCATGCGGTCGCGCACGTCCTTCTGGAAGCCGTTCATCACCGAGAGCACGATGATGAGTGCCGCGACGCCGAGCGCGATGCCGAGCATCGACACGCCCGAGATGAAGGAGATGAAGCCGTTGCGGCGCCCGGCGCGACCGGCCCGCGTGTAGCGCCAGCCGATCTGCAGTTCGTAAGGCCAGTTCATATGGGCGGGCATGCTACCCGAGGCATGCCCGGCCGCCGGCCGTCACACGCGCTCGATGCGTGCGTACGCCGAGTGGTTGTGGATGGATTCGAAGTTCTCGACGTCCACGCTGTAGCGGCCGATGCGCTGGTCGGCATTGAGGCGCAGGGCCACGTCACGCACGAGGTCCTCGACGAACTTGGGGTTCTCGTAGGCGCGCTCGGTGATCCACTTCTCGTCGGCGCGCTTGAGCATGGGCCAGATCTCGCTGGAAGCCGACTCCTCGGCGAAGCGCACGAGCTCGTTCCACGACACCTCGCCGAGCAGCTCGGCGCGGATGGTCACGTGCGAGCGCTGGTTGTGCGCGCCGTAGTCGGAGATCTCCTTGGAGCACGGGCACAGCGACTTCACCGGCACCAGCACCTGCGACCAGACGATGGTCTGGCCGGCGCGCGATTCGGCGATCCACGCACCCTGGTAGTCGAGCAGGCTCTCCAGGCCCGACACCGGCGCACGCTTGCGGATGAAGAACGGGAAGCGCACCTCCACGCGGCCTTCGTTCGCATGCAGCTTCTCGAGCATCGCGTCGAAGTGGCGGCGCAGTGCGGCCGGGTCCAGCGGCTCGTCGAGCGTGTCCAGCCAGGCCACGAAGCGCGACATGTGCGTGCCCTTCTGCTCGGCCGGCAGCGCCACGTCCATGTCCCACACGCCGATGGAGGGCTGGGTGGCCTGCCCCATGCGCAGCGTCATCGGAAAGCGCACGTCCTTCACGCCCACACGCTGGATGGCCAGATGGCGCTCGTCGCGCTCGCTCTGGGTGTCGGGGATGTGCAGCGTGTCCTTCATCAACGCGCTCTTGACGTCTGTCATGTGATTCATACCAAAACCTCTCAGCCGCCACCTGCGCGCGGCCCGAACTCATTTCAGACCCGGAAGGATGACAGCAATTCCGCGACCGGATCGCAGCAGGGCCTAGGCTTTCGCTATCGCCGCGATTTCTTAACGGTTGGCCGCGGGCCGCAACAACGCAGGACGGGCACCGAAGCGCTTCAGGATGGACTGCTCGATGCCTGCGGCATCCAGGCCGCACAAGCCGAGCAGCTTGGCGGGATCGCCGTGCTCGATGAACTCATCGGGCAGGCCCAGACTCAGGACCGGCACCTCGAGGCGCGCCGCCTGCAATGCCTCCTGCACGGCGCTGCCGGCGCCGCCCATGAGGCAGCCTTCTTCAACGGTCACGATTGCATCATGGCTGCGCGCGAGCTCAGTCACGAGGGCGACATCGAGCGGCTTGATGAAGCGCATGTTGGCAACCGTGGCATCGAGGTTCTCGCCGGCCGCGAGCGCCGGGTAGAGCAGCGTGCCGAAGGCGAGGATCGCGATGCGCGAGCCGCGGCGGCGCACCTCGCCCTGCCCCCAGGGCAGCGCCTCCAGCGCAGGCTGCACCGCCACGCCGGCGCCGGAGCCGCGCGGGTAGCGCACGGCCACGGGGTGATCCTGGCGGTAGGCGGTGGTGAGCAGCTGGCGCGTCTCGTTCTCGTCGGCCGGCGCGAGCACGCTCATGTTGGGAATGCAGCGCAGGTAGGCGATGTCGTACGCGCCCGCGTGCGTCGCGCCGTCGGCGCCGACCAGGCCGGCACGGTCGAGCGCGAAGACGACCGGCAGGTTCTGCAGGGCGACGTCGTGGATCAGCTGGTCGTAGGCGCGCTGCAGGAAGGTGGAGTAGATCGCCACCACCGGCTTGTAGCCCTCGCACGCGAGGCCGGCCGCGAAGGTGACGGCGTGCTGCTCGGCGATGCCCACATCGTGGTAGCGCCTGGGGAAGCGCTGCTCGAACTCCACCATGCCCGAGCCTTCGCGCATCGCCGGCGTGATGCCGACCAGGCGCTCGTCGGCCTCGGCCATGTCGCACAGCCACTGGCCGAAGACCTGCGTGAACGTGGCCTTGGGCGGCGTCGTGGGCTTCTTCAGGCCCTCGGCCGGGTTGAACTTGCTCGGGCCGTGGTAGGCGATGGGGTCGGCCTCGGCGAGCTTGTAGCCCATGCCCTTCTTCGTGACCACGTGCAGGAACACGGGGCCCTTCATGTCGCGCAGGTTCTCGAGCGTGGGAATGAGCGAATCGAGGTCGTGGCCGTCGATGGGCCCGAAATAGGTGAAGCCGAATTCCTCGAAGATGGTGCCGGGCACCACCATGCCCTTGGCGTGCTCCTCGAAGCGGCGCGCCAGCTCGAAGAGCGGCGGCGCGTTCTTGAGCACGGTCTTGGCGGTGTCGCGCGCGGCGGCGTAGAACTTGCCGCTCATGAGCCGCGCCAGGTAGCGGTTGAGCGCGCCCACCGGGGGCGAGATCGACATGTCGTTGTCGTTGAGGACCACGAGCATGTTGGCGCCCGAGACGCCGGCGTTGTTGAGCGCCTCGAAGGCCATGCCGGCGGTCATCGCGCCGTCGCCGATCACGGCGACCGCGCGGCGCTCCTCGCCGCGCATCTTGGCCGCGATGGCCATGCCGAGCGCGGCCGAGATCGAGGTGGACGAATGCGCGGTGCCGAAGGTGTCGTACTCGCTCTCGTCGCGCCGCGGAAAGCCCGACAGGCCGCCGTACTGGCGCAGCGTGGGCATGCGGTCGCGCCGGCCGGTGAGGATCTTGTGCGGATAGGTCTGGTGGCCCACGTCCCAGACGATGCGGTCGTGCGGCGTGTTGAAGACGTGGTGCAGCGCGATCGTGAGCTCCACCGTGCCGAGGTTCGACGACAGGTGTCCGCCGGTCTGCGAGACGCTCTGCAGCACGAAGTCGCGCAGTTCCACGGCCAGTTGCTTGAGCTCGCTGCGCGACAGCCGGCGCACGTCGGCCGGGCTCTCGATGGTGTTGAGCAATGCGTGATCGGTCATCTCAGGAGTCCCTCTCCACCACCTTGTTGGCGAGCTCGGCCAGCCGTTGCGTGTCGGCCAGGCCGCTGCGCACGAGCGCATCGAGCGCCTGCTCGCGCAGCGCCCGGGCGTGCTCGCGCGCGGCGTCCAGGCCCAGCACGGACACGTAGGTGGGTTTGTTCGCGTTCTGATCCTTGCCCGCGGTCTTGCCGAGCGTCTCGGACGCCTGCGTGACGTCGAGGATGTCGTCCACCACCTGGAAGGCCAGGCCGATGGCGTCGCCATAGTCGGACAGCGCCTGCCAGGCGGCGGCATCGGTGCGCCCGCACGCCGCGCCCATGAGCACGCTCGCCTGCAACAGCGCGCCGGTCTTGCGGCGGTGCATGTCGCGCAGGGCCGCTTCGTCGAGCGTGAGGCCAGTGCTGGCCAGGTCGATCGCCTGGCCGCCCGCCATGCCGGCATGGCCCGCGGCGCGCGCGAGCAGGCGGCACAGTTGCGCCTGCAGCGCGGCCGGCACGCCGTCGTCGGGCGTCAGCACCTCGAAGGCGAGGGCCTGCATCGCGTCGCCCGCGAGCATCGCCGGCGCCTCGCCGAACTGCACGTGCACGGTCGGCTTGCCGCGGCGCAGGACATCGTTGTCCATGCACGGCATGTCGTCGTGGATCAGCGAGTAGGCGTGGATCAGCTCCACCGCGCACGCCGCGCGCATGGCCGCGTCGCTTTCGCAGCCGCCCGCCGCCTCGGCCGCGGCCAGCACGAGCAGCGGGCGCAGGCGCTTGCCGCCGTCGAGCACGCCGTATCGCATGGCCTCGCCCAGGCCGGCGGGCGCAAACTGCGGCACCCACGCGGAAAGCGCCGATTCGACCGTGTCCAGCTGGGCGCGGCCCCACGACTCGAAATCGACCGCCATCATTCGTTCTTCCACGGCTTGAGTTGGCCCTCTTCGAGCACCTTGACCTGCTGCTCGACCGCCTCCAGCCGCTCGCGGCAATAGGTGAGCAGGTCGGCCCCGCGGCGATAGTTCTGCAGCAGGGCGTCGAGGGGCAGCTGCCCGCCTTCCATGGCAGCCACCAGCGCTTCCAGTTCGGCCAGAGCCTCTTCGTAGTTGGCGGGCGCCGGACTGACGGGCGGGGTGGGGGGTGTAGGGGCCATCTTGACGGGCAAAGCCGGGATTGTAGTCAGCCAGCCCTTCCCCCTGCTTCGTCCAGATGCCCTAGCGACGACCGCACCGCACGTCAACCACGTGCCCCGCGAAGGGCCATGCCCTCCCCTGGGTACAATCCGCGTCCCTCGCTGAATGACCGGGCCCGGCACGTACCGAGCCCGTCCGCGCCGTGCGCAGCGATGAGCCCCACCCGAGGCTTGCGGCCGTGGGTGGCACGTTCACCATCGGTACAAGGAAACCTCGGGCATGTCTGACCTGGGCCTCGCTTTCCCCGCTCTGGGGACCTCTCGCCTGGAGCACTCTCGCCTCCAGCTCCCTGTCAACGCTTATTTCGACGACGACCTGCATCGTCGCGAGATGGAGCTCATCTTCCAGCACGGCCCGCGTTATCTCGGGCACGAGCTCGCCGTGCCGGAGGTCGGCGATCACTACGCCCTGCCCCAGGAGGGCGAGGGCCGCGCACTCGTGCGCACGGCCCAGGGCGTGGAGCTCATCTCCAACGTGTGCCGCCACCGCCAGGCGGTCATGCTCCAGGGGCGCGGACACACCGGGCAGCACATCGTCTGCCCGCTGCACCGCTGGACGTACGACCTCAAGGGCCAGCTGGTCGGCGCGCCGCATTTCCAGCAGGACCCCTGCCTGCACCTGAACCGCTACAAGACCCGCACCTGGAACGGCATGGTCTTCGAGGACAACGGTCGCGACATCGCCGCCGACCTGGCCTCGCTCGGCCCGCGCGCGGACCTCGATTTCAGCGGCTACGTGCTGGACAAGGTCCACATGCACGAGTGCGACTACAACTGGAAGACCTTCATCGAGGTCTACCTCGAGGACTACCACGTCGGGCCGTTCCATCCGGGCCTGTCGCAGTTCGTGACCTGCGACGACCTGGCGTGGGAATTCGGCCGCCACCACTCGGTGCAGACCGTGGGCGTGAACAAGGGCTTCGCCAAGGCTGGCTCGCCGACCTACCTCAAGTGGCATGAGGCGGTGCTCAGGTTCCGCGAGGGCCGCTACGACGACCCCATGCCCAGGCAGGGGGCGATCTGGCTCACGTACTACCCGAACATCATGGTCGAGTGGTACCCGCACGTGCTGGTCGTCTCCACGCTCTATCCCAAGGGCCCGCAGAAGACGCTCAACGTGGTCGAGTTCTTCTACCCCGAGGAGATCGCCGCCTTCGAGCGCGAATTCGTCGAAGCCCAACAGGCCGCCTACATGGAGACCTGCGTCGAGGACGACGAGATCGCGCTGCGCATGGACGCCGGCCGCAAGGCGCTCTTCGAGCGCGGCGACGACGAGGCCGGCCCGTACCAGTCGCCGATGGAGGACGGCATGGAGCACTTCCATGCCTGGTACCGCCGGGTCCTGAACTTCAGGGGGTGAAGGACGGCATGCGGGCCGGCCCGCACGCGGCCCCGCGCCCGGCCCGCGAGGCAGCCATCACGCCCGGACGCCACCCATGAGCGCGTCCGCGTTGATGGTGCTGGCGTCGCTGCTCTTCGCCACCATGGGCGTGTGCGTGAAGCTCGCCTCCGAGCACTACGCCACGGCGGAGATCGTCTTCTACCGCGGCATGGTGGGCGCGGTGATCCTGGCCGTGGTGGCGTGGCGCCAGGGCGGCACGCTGCGCACGCCGGTGCCGGCCATGCACTTCTGGCGCAGCGTGAGCGGCGTGCTGGCGCTCGGCCTGTGGTTCTATGCGATCGGCAACCTGCCGCTCGCCACCGCGATGACGCTCAACTACATGTCGTCGGTGTGGATGGCGCTCTTCCTGATCGGCGGGGCGGTGATGCTGGGCACCTCGCGGGTGGACGGCCGGCTGGTCGCGACCGTGCTGCTGGGCTTCGTGGGCGTCGCGCTCATCCTGCGGCCGACCATCGAGGAGAACCAGCTCTGGCACGGCCTCATCGGCCTGCTCTCGGGCATGTTGGCCGCCACCGCCTACCTGCAGGTGACGGCGCTCGGCCGCGCCGGCGAGCCGGTCTACCGCGTGGTCTTCTACTTCTCGCTCGGCGGCATGCTGCTCGGGCTCATCGGCACGGTCGCCAGTGGCGGGCTCACGCCGCACACCTGGAAGGGCGCCCTGCTGCTGCTTGCGGTGGGCCTGCTGGCGACGGTCGCGCAGATGATGATGACGCGCGCCTATGCCGTCGGCCGCCCGCTGGTGAACGCAAGCCTGCAGTACCTCGGCATCGTGTTCGCCTTCGTCTACGGCGCCCTGCTGTTCCAGGACAAGGTGACCTGGATGGGCGTGCTCGGCATGACCCTCATCGTGGCCGCCGGCCTGGGGGCCACCCTGCTGCGCACCCGCAGCGCGCCGCCCGACACCACCACCCCCACGGAGAGCTGACACCATGCACCCCCTCATCAGCGCCACCGACCTGCAGGACCTGCTCGCGCGCCGGCCCGAGACCGTCGTGCTCGACTGCAGCTACGACCTTGGCGATGCCGATGCAGGCGAGCGCGCCTACGCCGAGGGACACCTGCCCGGCGCCCGCTACACCCACCTCGACCGCGACCTCTCCGGCGCCAGGACCGGCCGCAACGGCCGCCACCCGCTGCGCGAGCGCACGCAATACGCCGCGTGGATGGGCGAGGCCGGCATCGCGCCCGGCGTGCCCGTGATCGCCTACGACCGCCAGGGCGGCACCTTCGCCGCGCGCGCCTGGTGGGTGCTGCGATGGATGGGCCACGACGACGTGGCCCTGCTCGACGGCGGGCTCACCGCCTGGCAGGCGGCCGGGGGCGCGCTGACGGCCGAAGTACCCGCACCGCGCCCGCAGCCACCCTACCCCGCACTCGCGCCGGCGATGCCGCGCATCGACGCCGTGCAGCTGGAGCAGCGCCTGCGCGAGGCACAGGTGCTCGACGCGCGCGCACCGGAGCGCTTCCAGGGCGAGGTGGAACCGCTGGACGCGGTGGCCGGCCACATTCCGGGCGCGATCAACCGCTTCTACAAGGACAACCTCCAGGCCGATGGCCGCTTCAAGCCCGCCACACAATTGCGCGACGAATTCGAGGCGCTGCTGAGCCCCGATCGCCCGGTGGTGCACAGCTGCGGCTCGGGCGTGACGGCGTGCCACAACCTGCTGGCGATGGAAGTGGCCGGCTGGCCGGAGCGCACGCGGCTCTACGCCGGCTCGTGGAGCGAGTGGTCGAGCGATCCGTCGCGCCCCATGGTGCGCGGGCCGGCTGCCAGGGCTTGACCTGCGTCAGCCCCAGGCCCGCCTCGATTGACCCGCTCCGGTGACGGGGCTACCTTCGCCCCTGGACACCCGTTCACAAGGAGCTCGCCATGTTCAACCGCATCCTGGTCCCCACCGACGGTTCCGACATCACCAAGAAGGCCGTGGCCACCGCCATCCAGCTCGCCAGGTCGGTCAACGCGGCGCTGTACACGCTGAGCGTGAAGGAGCCCTTTCCGTACAGCGCGATCTCCGAGATGCAGCCCACGCCACCGCAGGAATTCTTCGAGGCGCAGGAGCGCATCGCCGCCGCCCGCGTGCGCGAGGTGCGCGAGAGCGCCGAGGCCGCCGGCCTGCAATGCTCGGCCGAGACCGTCGAGGCGCTGCACCCCTGGGAAGCGGTCATCGAGCATGCCAAGCGCCACGACTGCGACCTCATCGTCATGGCGTCGCACGGCCGCCGCGGCGTGACGGCCATGCTGCTCGGCAGCGAAACCCAGAAGGTGCTCACCCACACCGCCGTGCCGGTGCTGGTCGTGCGCTAGGCGAGGTCAGTGGTGGTGCAGCCCCTGCACCACCACGGCGATCACGGCCATGCCCGCGGCCAGCCAGAGCAGCTGCGCCAGCGTGTCGCGCATCGAGAGGCGGTGCTGCAACTGCGGGATGAGGTCGGCCACCGCCACGTAGATGAAGCTGCTCGAGGCCACGACCAGCAGATAGGGGAAGAGCTGCTCCCACGGCCCGACCACGAAGTAGCCCAGCACGCCGCCCGCCACCGCGGCGAGGCCTGACATGGCGTTGTAGGCGAGCGCCTTGGCGCGCGAGAAGCCGGCGTTGAGCAGCACGATGTAGTCGCCCACCTCCTGCGGGATCTCGTGGGCGATGATGGCCAGCGCCGTGACGATGCCCACCTGCGTGTCGGTGAGGAAGGCCGCCGCGATGATCACGCCGTCGCAGAAGTTGTGGATGCTGTCGCCCATCAGCACGCTCCAGCCGCCGCGGCCGGCCTGTTGCCGGTCGAAGTGGTGGTGGTGGTGGTGGCCGTCGCCTTCGTGGTGATGGCTGTGGCGGTAGAGCTCGGCCTTCTCGAGCAGGAAGAAGAAGATCAGCCCGCCGAGCAGCGTCGCAAAGAGGGCCTGCGGGCTCGCCTGGCTCTCGAAGGCTTCGGGCAGCACATTGAGCAGCGCCGTGGCGAGCAGCACGCCGGCCGACAGGCTCACGAGGTGTTGCACCACCCGGCTGAGCACCCCCACCGTGAGGCTGGCCGCGATCACCACGGACAGCAGCCCACCGGCAACGGTGGCGACGAGGATGTAGAGAAGCGTCATCGGGAACCTGCACAAAAAAAGCCGCGCAGGGCGCGCGGCTTGTCGTCCTTCGGGCGGGCCTCAGGCCACGCCGTTCGCCTTGAACCACGCCACCGCGCGCTTCCATCCGTCTTCGGCGGCTTCCTTGCGGTAGCTCGGCCGGTAGTCGGCATGGAACGCATGCGGCGTGTCGGGATAGACCACGAACTCCGACTTCTTGGCCGCGGCGTTGCCGTTGCTCAGGGCGGCTTTCATCTTATCAACGGTGTCAAGCGGGATGCCGCTGTCGGCGCCGCCATAGAGCCCGAGCACCGGGCCGTGGAGCTTGCCGGCCACATCCACCGGATGCGAAGGCGTGAGCGGCGTGCTGTTGCCCACCAGTCGCCCGTACCAGGCCACGCCCGCCTTCACCGAGGGGTTGTGCGCGGTGTAGAGCCAGGTGATGCGCCCGCCCCAGCAGAAGCCGGTGATGCCGAGCCGGCCGGTGTCGCCGCCGTTGCCCCGGGCCCAGGCGACCGTGGCGTCGAGGTCGCGCATCACCTGCTCGTCGGGCACCTTGGCGATGACCTCGCTCATGAGCTTGGCGATCTCGGTGTACGACTTGGCATCGCCCTGGCGCACGAAGAGCTCGGGCGCGATCGCGAGGTAGCCGAGCTTGGCGAAGCGCCGCGCCACGTCGGCGATGTGCTCATGCACGCCGAAGATCTCGGAGATGACCAGCACCACCGGCAGCCCGGTCTTGCCCGCCGGTGCAGCGCGGTAGGCCGGCAGCTTGAAGTCGCCAACCGGGATGGTGACCTCGCCGGCGGTGAGGCCCGCGGTGTCGGTCTTGATCGTCTGCGCGGTCACCGGCAGCACGGCGGCGGCGAAACCGCTGCCGACGGCCGTCTGCATGAAACCGCGCCGGCTGAAATCGCGGCTGGGGGTCAGGCTGTCCAGGTCCTTGCTGAGCATGGGCGATCTCCGGCGGTGGTGGATGAGGCGGCGATTCTAGGAAGAGGCGTGAAAGACTGCACGGTCGCGGGCCGACCCCCTCGCCCCAGGGGGTCGCGCGTGCAAAGCGCGGAGGAATCGCGGGAAAGCGCCGCGGCGCACGGCGCGGCGTCGCGCACGCACTTGCGCCGGCGCGCGGCAACGGCAATCCTCGCGCTTCCGCTCCTGCCCCCCTTCCACGTGCGAGTGAACCGTCCCATAGCCGTCGACAGCTCGTCGCTGACCGAGCCCGAGGCGTCCGAGCTCGCCGACAGCCCGCTGCGCGACCTGCGCGGACGCCTGCGCGCCCTGCAGGTGCGTGCCGTGCTCGCGCTCACGCCGGTGGTGGTGGTGACGAACGCCGTGGCGGCGGCCACGCTGTGCTGGACCTACCGTCGCCAGGCCCCTGTCTGGCTGATGCTCGCCTGGGTGCTGGCGATGGCGCTCGCCGTCGCCTGGAGCGTGCGCGCATGGCGCCGCTGGCAGCGCGGCTATGCGCCGCCGAGCGTGTCGCGCCGGGCCACGCACCGGGCCACGCAGCATGCGCTGGTGATGGGCCTGCTCTGGGCGCTGCCCCTGCCCTGGCTCACGGCCATCTCCACGCCGTCGCAGTTCCTGGTGCTCACCGCCGTCACCGTCGGGATCATGTGCGCCGGCACGGCCGCGCTCGCCCCCATCCGCCGCGCGGGCACCGCCTTCCCGCTCCTGATGGGAAGCGGCGCGGCGCTCGCGCTCACGCAGCTCCAGTCCGACAGCGTCGGCCTGCTGTGGATGCTGCTCATCGCCTACCTGCTCGTGATGCTCTATGGCGTCCTGCTGTGGTCGCGCATGTTCAAGCAACGGCTGGTCGCCGAGCTGCGGGCCGACGGCCACCGCGAGGTGATCGGCCTGCTGCTGCGCGACTTCGAGCAGAACGCGGCCGACGTGCTGTGGGAGATCGACGCCCACGGCCGCCTCATCCGCGTGTCCGCGCGCGTGGCACGGCTCTTCGCCCGCAGCGCGAGTGCACTCGAAGGCCGGCTGCTGACGGACGTGCTCGCGCGCCGCCAGCGCCGCCTGCCGCCCGCGCTCGGCACCGAAGGCGGCCTTTCGCTCAAGCGCCTGGCGCAGCACCTGGAAGAGCGCAAGCCCTTCAGCCACCTGGAGCTGCCGGTGCTGCTCGCGCAGCGCGTGGTGTGGTGGTCGCTCACCGCCAAGCCCGCCGACGGGGGCGGCTGGCGCGGCGTGATCTCCAACGTGACGGCGGCGCGCGAGGCCCAGCAGCACGTGTGGCAGCTCGCGCACTTCGACAGCGTCACCGACCTCAGCAACCGCCACCGCTTCCGCCTGGAGCTCGACGCCGCGCTCGAGAGCGTGCGCCAGACCGGCGAGCAGTGCGCGGTGCTCTGCCTGGACCTCGATGGCTTCAAGACGGTGAACGACGCGCTCGGCCACGACATGGGCGACAAGCTCCTGCGCGTGGTGGGCCAGCGTCTGGAAGCCACGCGCCGGGAGGGCGACATCGTGGCGCGCCTCGGCGGTGACGAGTTCGGCCTCATCGTGCGCGACGTGCAGGCCGCCGACGAGGTGGCGCTCGTGGCGGGGCGCGTGCTGTACGCGCTCGGCAAGCCCTGCGAGATCGGCGGCGTGACGGTGCCGCTCGGCGCGAGCCTGGGCATCGCCATCGCCCCGCGCGACGGGCTCGAAGCCGACGTGCTGCTCAAGCACGCCGACCTCGCGCTCTACGCGGCCAAGGCGGCCGGGCGCGGGCAGTTCAGCTTCTACACGCAGAGCATGGAAGCGCGCGTGGTCAAGCGCCTGGACATGGAGCGCGCGCTGCGCGCCGCCATCCCCGGCCAGCAGCTGCGCCTCGTCTTCCAGCCGCAGATCCGCCTGCAGGACAACCGGGTGAGCGGCTTCGAGGCGCTGGTGCGCTGGACGCACCCCGAGCTCGGCGACGTGCCCCCGCAGGAGTTCATCCCCGTCGCCGAGGAGGCGGGGATGATCCACGACATCGGCAAGTGGGTGCTGCACCAGGCCTGCAGGGAAGCGAAAGCCTGGCCGGGCGAGGTGCGCGTGGCGGTCAACCTCTCGCCGCTGCAGGTGATGGCGCGCGACCTGCGCGCCGACGTGGCGCACGCGCTCGCGATGAGCGGCCTGCCGCCGCACCGGCTGGAGATCGAGATCACCGAGTCGGTGCTGATGGCCGACAGCCACACCACGCTCGCCAAGCTGCATGCGCTGCGCGAGCTCGGGGTGCGCATCGCGCTCGACGACTTCGGCACCGGGTACTCGTCACTCGCCTACCTGCGCCGCTTCCCGTTCGACCAGCTCAAGATCGACCGCTCCTTCGTGCGCGAGATCGTGGCGCGGCCCGATGCGCGCGCCATCGTGCGCGCCACCATCGAGATGGCCGGCGCCCTGCGCATGGAGACGCTCGCCGAAGGCGTGGAGGACGAGCGCGCGATCGACGTGCTGCGCGAGCAGCAATGCGGCTCGGCGCAGGGCTACCTCATCTCGCCACCGTTGCACAGCCGCGAGGTGCCGACCTTCCTGCAGGCGCACGGCGCCCTGGCCGCATCCGTCATGCCGCGAGAGGATCACCGGGCCGCCTGAGCGGCCCGCGGGGCCGTCGCGTGGGCCGGCCCGCCCGCCAGCAGGCGCGCCACCACCCACACGATGCCGGCGACATACGCGGCGCCACCCGGCACCCACATCACGAGGCCGGCGAGCTGCTGGTCGAAGAGCTCGCGCGATTCGCGCCAGTAGAGCGGCTCCGGGGCGAAGGTCAGCAAGGCCCCGAGGAAGCCGGTGTGCATCAGCGTGAAGAGCAGCGCCATCGCCGCGGCCAGGCGGCCGCCGCGCCCGGCGCGCAGCACCGCCCACCAGAACCACACACCGGTCAGCAGGAAGCTCGCGTGCTCGAGCACGTGCAGGCCGGTGTGCATCACCGCGGCCATGTAGGGCCCGGGCAGGTGCCAGCCCCAGATGGCCGCGGCGTGCAGGACCGCGCACGCGCCGACATGGCGCGACAGGCGCGTCGCCCCGCGCCACAGCGGATCGCTCCTCGCGCCGAAGCAGGCGCGCCACTGCGCCATCGGGCGCGCCGCCACGAGGAGCGGCGCCACGACCACGATCAGCAGCATGTGCTGCGCCATGTGCCAGGCGGTGCTGGCGCCGGCGAGGTCGTCGAAGGGCCCGAAGAGTGCGATCCCGCCGATCAGCATGGCCGCATGGAAGGCCAGGCGGCCCTGCGGCGTCGGCCGGCGCCGGATGGCGCCCAGCGCGTAGCTGCACCAGGCGACGACGAAGACGCCCTGGGCGATCCAGATCGGCGCATGGCCGGTCTCGCCGAAGGCCGCGCCATGCGCGCGCGCCGCCAGCGGCCAGGCGAGGAGCGCGACGACAAGGCTCAGACGCATGCCGGCACCAGCAGCAGGGGCAGGCCGACGAAGACGGTCGAGACGGCGGCGACGCCGTGCAGCCATGCCGCGGTGCGCGCCACGAAGTTCGCGTTCGGGTCGCGCCCGTGCGCGCCCCGCCAGCACCACCACGCCGCCGCGGCGAGCCCCGCGGCGGTGGCGAGCGTGAAGGCGAAGAGCGTGAGCGTCACGCCCGGCAGGCGCGCCTCGCCCCGGTGCGCCGGCACGTCGCAGGCGAGCGAGACGGCGCCGTAGGCGATCACGAACCACATGCTCCACACCGTGAGCCCGAGCGCGAGCTGCAACGGATGGCCGGGGCGCAGCAGCTTCATGCGCCGCCTCCGGTCCAGGCCAGCGGCAGCATCGCCATCGCCGCCCAGGCGAGCACCAGCGCGCCCGCCAGGTAGCGCCAGAACAGCGTGGCGACCAGCGGCTCGTACGGCGCATGCGCGCCCACATGGCCGCGCTGCACGCGCACCGCCTGCAGCGCGGCGATCACCGCCGCCACCCCTGCGTGCACGAGCAGGTAGACGAGCGTGAAGGCAAGGATGGCGTCGTGCGCGTGGGTGCGCGGCGAGAGCGGCGCGGCGGCGAGCAGCATGCCGAGGCCGAGGCTCGTGGCCAGCCCGCACGCCGCGGCGATCCACAGGCGCAGGGCCAGCCCGTGGCCGTCGCGGCGGCGCAGGCGCCTCACGCCGCTTTCGAGTGCGCCGAGTCCGGCCGCCGCCAAGGCGCTCACCGCCAGCAGCGGCCAGGTTCCGAGGGGTGACCGCGACGGCGCCTCGAAGCCCGGCGCCACGGTCCACAGGAACAACCACGCAAAGATCAGCGAGCCATAGAGCGACCCGTTGGCCAGCAGCGCGAGCGCCATGCCCCAGAGGCCCGGGCCGTCGAAGGTGCGCGAGTGCAGGCGCAGGCCCTGCGGCAGCTCGTGCGCCTCGCCCGCGGCGGCCGTGGGATGCGCGCCGTTTTCCCACGACCAGCGCAGCAGCACGACGAACGCCGCGACGCCGAGCGCCGCGGCCACCGCATAGGTCTTGAGCAGGAGCGACACGCACACCAGCGCCAGCAGGGCGGCGGCGACGAGCGGCCACCAGGAGTTGCCCGGAAGGTGGATCACCTCGCGCGGCCGGCCGCTGAGCGGGTCGCTGCCCAGCGTCTCGCGCCGGCCGTGGTCGGCCATGGGCAGCGCATGCCGGCCTTCGGCGATGGTCTGCGGCAGGTCCGGGTGATCCCACAGCGGGTGCCGTGTGGCCAGCGCCGGCAGGCTCGCGAAGTTGTACGAGCGCGGCGGCATGCCCGAGGCCCACTCCAGCGTGTCGGCGTTCCAGGGATTCACCGGCGCCTTGCGGCCGTGGCGCGCCTGCAGCCACCAGTCGAGCAGCACGGCCGCCACGCCGAAGGCCATGACGAAGCCGAACACCGAGGACACGAGGTTGGGTCCATCCCAGCCCAGGCCGGTGTCGTAGGTGTAGACGCGCCTGGGCATGCCGATCAGGCCCGTCCAGTGCATGACGAGGAAGGTGCCGTTGAAGCCGATGAAGGTGAGCCAGAAGCCCACGCGCGACAGCCGCTCGAACGGCATGCGCCCGGTGAAGAGCGGCAGCCAGTGATAGACCCCCGCCACCAGCGGGAAGAGCATGCCGCCCACCAGCACGTAGTGCAGGTGCGCCACGACGAAGTGCGTGTCGTGCACCTGCCAGTCGAAGGGCACGAAGGCGACCATCACGCCGGTCAGCCCGCCGCCGACGAAGATCACGAGGAAGCCCATCAGCCACAGCATCGGCGGGCTCCACACCGGCCGGCCCGACCAGAGCGTGGCGATCCAGGCGAAGACCTGCACGCCGGTCGGGATCGCCACGAGCATGCTGGCCGCCGCGAAGAACGCGAGCGCGAGCGCAGGGATGCCGACCGCGAACATGTGGTGCACCCACAGGCCGAAGCTCACGAAGCCGGTTGCGATCAGCGACACCACGACCGCGCGGTAGCCCAGCAGCGGACGCTGCGCGTGCACGGGGATGAGCGTGGAGACGATGCCCGCCGCCGGGATGAAGATGATGTAGACCTCGGGGTGGCCGAAGAGCCAGAAGAGGTGCTGCCACAGGAGCGGGTCGCCGCCGCGGTGCGGATCGAAGAAGGCCCAGCCGGCCGCACGCTCGATCTCGAGCAGCAGCGAGCCCAGCACCAGCGGCGGGAAGCCCACGATGATCATCATCGAGGTCACGAGCATCGACCACGCCAGGATGGGCAGGTGGTGCAGCGCCATGCCGGCCGCGCGCGTGCGCAGGATCGACACCGCGATCTCCACGCCCGCGGAGAGCGTGGCGATCTCGACGAAGGTGATGCCGATGAGCCAGAAGTCGGAGTTGAGCCCCGGCGCGTACACGTCGCTCGCGAGCGGCGTGTACATGAACCAGCCGGCGTTGGGCGCGAGCTCGAGCACGAGGCTCGCCGTGAAGATGAGGCCGCCGAAGACGTAGCAGTAGCAGCCGAAGGCATTCAGGCGCGGGAAGACCAGGTCGCGCGCGCCCAGCATCTTGGGCAGCAGGTAGGCCGCGAGCCCCTGCAGCACCGGCACGGCGAAGAGGAACATCATCATCGTGCCGTGCGCGGTGAACGCCTGGTTGTAGGCCTCCGCGCCCATGAACCGCTGGCCGGGGCGGGCGAGCTGCACGCGGATGAACATCGCGAGCAGCCCCGCGATGATGAAGAACACCGCGCTCGTGAACATGAAGCGCACCGCCACGCTGGAGTGGTTGACCACCGTGAGCGCGCGCCATCCGCGCGGGTTGCCCCACACCGTCTCGAACTCGCGGTGCAGGGCCTCGGGGTCGCGGCGCTCGCCGTCGCCGTGGTCGCGGGCGAAGACCGGTTCCGCGTGCTCGGTGCTCATCGCGCCGCCCCGTCCTGCGCACGCTGCGCCTGCAGCCAGGCATCGAACTCCGCGGGCGGCATCGCGATCACCGTCATCACCATGTGCGCGTGCGACGTGCCGCAGAACTCGGCGCACTGGCCGCGGAAGCGGCCGGCCTCGTCGGCCCGCAGGCGCAGCACCAGGGTGCGACCGGGAATCGCGTCGAGCTTGCCGCCCAGGCGCGGCACCCAGAAGGAATGGATCACGTCGCGGCTCTCGGTGTGCACGTCGACCGGCCGTCCCACCGGCACCCGCAGCTCGTTGCGCAGCATGAGCCCCGGCGCATCGGCATAGCGCAGCTCCCACCACCACTGGTGGCCAATGGCCTGCACCTGGAGCGCCTCGCCGTGCGCGAGCCGCAGCGGCAGCTGGTGCAGCCCGGCGGGCGTGCCGAAGACGAGCAGCGCCACGATGGCCACCACCGGCAAGGCCACGCCGCCCCCCGCGATCCAGCGCCGCGCGCTGCGGCGTGCGGCCTCGTCGCTCGCGCGGCCGCGCCGCCGCATGGCGACGAGCCACAGCACCGCCACGCCGATCCACACCGCCAGGCCCACCGCGAACATGCCCCACCACACCTGCGCGATCGCATGGGCCGACGGGCCGGCCGGGTCCAGGATCGATTGGGGCCTTTCACAACCCGCCGCGAGGACGAGCGGCACCGCCATCAGAATGCGCCGATGACCGAGCCCACGCTGCCCACCCCGATCAAGAGCCGAGCCGCCATCGCGGGGCATCCGCTGCATCCGATGATGGTGCACTTCCCGGTGGCCTCGCTCATCGGCCTGCTCGGCGCCGACGCGGCCTACCTGTACAGCGGCGATGCCTTCTGGTCGCGCGCCGGCATGTGGCTGGCCGGCGTGGGCGCCTGCGGCGGCTGGCTCGCAAGCCTCATGGGCCTGGTGGACCTGCTCACCGTCTCGGGCGTGCGCCGCCTCGTCACGGCGTGGGGCCATGCGCTGATCGCGGTGATGATGCTCTCGATGGCCTCGCTCAACTGGGCGCTGCGCGTGGGCGCCGACCCCGGCACCTACGTGCATCCCTGGGGCTGGTCGCTTTCGGTCGGCACGGCGGTCTTCATCGCCTTGGCGGCTTACCTGGGAGGGCGCCTGGTCTATGAGCATGCGGTCGGCGTGAACGTGGAAGGCTGAGTCAGAAAGGTTTGCCGACCGCGAGCCACGCGATGGTGGCCAGGTCGAGCACGACGAGCGCGGCGATCGCGCGGCTCCAGGGCCCACCGGCCTCGCCACGCTCCGCGCGCAGCACCAGCATCCCGCAGCCGCCGTGCGCGAGCACGAGCCCGCCCACGGCAAAGAGCTTCACGACGAGCCAGGCCGCATGCGGCCCGTTGACGAGGAAGATCACCGAGCCGGAGGCGATCGCCACCAGCGCCGCAGGCGTGACCACCCTGGTGAAGAGCAGACGCGACAGCCCTTGCGGCAACACGCCATGCGCCCCGGCGGCCGGCACGCGCAGCGCCGCCAGCAGCCCGGTGAGGTAGAGCAGCCCACCGCTCCAGACGATCACGGCAGAGAGGTGCAGCAGTTTGAGTGCGAGCATGTCGCCACCGTCTCCTAGCGGAACAATTCCGTGAGCAGGCAACCTGCGTTCCTGCTCGCGGGGCGGGTCACCGGGCAGAGCCCGCACAATCCGCGGATGACCGCCACGCCGTCTCCGACCCCGGGCACGTACGCCGCCATCGACCTCGGGTCGAACAGCTTCCGGCTGGAGACGGCCGAGCTCGCCGCGGGCCGCTACCAGCGCCTCGAATACCTGAAGGAAACCGTGCGCCTCGGCGCCGGGCTCGATGCCCAGGGCCTGCTCACCGAAGCGGCGATGCAGGCCGCGCTCGACTGCCTGCAACGCTACGCGCAGCGGCTCCAGGGCGTCTCGCCGCAGCGCATCCGTGCGGTCGCCACGCAGACGCTGCGCGAGGCGCGCAACCGCGAGGCCTTCCTCGCGCGTGCGCAAGCGGCGCTGGGCGTGCCGATCGACGTGATCTCGGGCCACGAGGAAGCACGGCTCATCTACGCCGGCGTGGCGCGCCTGCAGCCCTCGCAGGAGCGCCGGCTCGTCGTCGACATCGGCGGGCGCTCCACCGAGATGATCCTCGGCGAGGGAGCCGTGCCGCTGCGCATGGCGTCGTACCGCGTGGGCAGCGTGAGCCTCTCGCTGCGCTACTTCGCCGACGGGCGTTTCACCGAAGCTGCCTTCCGCGCCGCGCAGGCCGCGGCCGGCGACGTGCTCGAAGCGGCGCTGCAGCCCTTTGCCGCCAGCCACTGGCGCGAGGCGCTCGGCTCGTCGGGCACGTCGGGCGCGGTGTCGCAGCTCCTTGCAGCCCACGGCATCACCGACGGCACCATCACGCTCGACGGCCTGCACTGGTGCATGGCGCAATGCCTGCGCGCCGGCCATGCCGAGCGGATCGACCTCGCCGGCCTCGAACCCAACCGCCGCGCGGTGATCGGTGGCGGCCTGGCCACCCTGCTCGCGCTGCTGACACGCTTCGACATCGCCGCCCTCAAGCCTGCGCGCGGCGCGCTGCGGCACGGCGTGATCTTCGAGCTGGACGAACGGCTGCGCGCCACCACCGACGCGGCCACCCCCGCCGGATAATCCCGCCCCATGCACCTGCTGATTCCCTATGCCGCGCCGCATTCCGAGCGTGGCCTCGCAGCACTGCGCAGCCTGAAGCTGCCTCACCTGAGCCGGCTGCTCGGCCGGCTGCGCGCCACCCAGACGCTCGGCAGCGACGAATACAGCCTCACCCCGCCGCACGAACTGGCCCACGCCCAGGCGCTCGGCTGGCAGGCCGACGATGGCTGCCACCCCTGGGCCGCACGCCAGGCCGCGTGCGACGGCATCGCGGTGGGCGATCTGGCCTGGGGCCTGCTGACCCCCGTGCATTGGCACGTGGGCGCCGACCACGTGAGCCTGCCGGACCCGGCCAACCTGCACCTGAGCGCGCAGGAATCGCACACGCTCTTCGAAGCGGTGAAGCCGCTCTTCGAGAGCGAAGGCTGGGCCATGGCCTGGGGCGCGCCCCTGCGCTGGTACGCCGCGCACGAGTCGCTGGCCGCCCTGCCCGCCGCCAGCCTCGACCGCGTGATCGGCCGCAACATCGACCTGTGGATGCCCTCCACCCCGGCCGCGCGGCTGATCCGCCGGCTGCAGAACGAGGTGCAGATGCTGCTCTACCAGCAGCCGCTCAACGACCACCGCGTGGGCCTGGGCGCGCTGCCGGTCAATTCGTTCTGGCTGAGCGGCTGCGGCCATGCGCAGCCCGAGGCCGGCGGCGCCGTGCAGGTGGCCGAGACGCTGCGCGGCCCGGCCCTCGGCTCCGACTGGGCCGCCTGGGCCGACGCCTGGCGCGTGCTCGACGCCGGTGCCGTGCAGGAGCTGCTGGAACGCTCGCGCGCCGGCGAGGCGGTGCAGCTCACGCTGTGCGGCGAGCGCCGCGCGCAGCGCTACGAGCCGCAGCCGCTGGGCCTGTGGGCGCGCCTCAAGCCCCCCAGCGCCCCGGTGCTGCCCGTGCTGGAGGCGCTGTGAGCACGCCTGCCATCCGCCTGCGCGAGGTGCCGCCTCGCACCGCCTGGGCGCTGGAACAGGCCGGCGTGCACCCGCTGCTCGCGCGCCTCTACGCGGCGCGCGGCGTGCGCAGCCCCGACGAGATCGACGACGCGCTCGCCGGGCTGCTGCCGCCCACGCACCTGCTGGGCACGCAGGCCGCGGCGCGCTTCCTCGCCGATGCGATCGGGGCCGGCCGGCGCCTGTGCGTGGTGGCCGACTACGACTGCGACGGCGCCACCGCCTGCGCCGTGGCGCTGCGCGGGCTGCGCATGCTGGGCGCACGCCCCGGCACGCTCGCCCACGTGGTGCCCGACCGCGCGGTGCACGGCTACGGCCTCACGCCGGCGATCGTGGAGCTGGCCCTGCAGCACAAGCCTGACGTGCTGCTCACCGTGGACAACGGCATCGCGAGCCTCGCCGGCGTGGCGCATGCGCGCTCGCTCGGGCTCGACGTGGTCGTGACCGACCACCACCTGCCCGCGCGCGATGCCGACGGCACGGTGCAGCTGCCGCCCGCCACCGTGATCGTCAACCCCAACCAGCCCGACTGCGGCTTCCCGAGCAAGAACCTCGCGGGCGTGGGCGTGATGTTCTACGTGCTGCTGGCGCTGCGCAGCGAGCTGCGTGCGCGCGGCGTGTACACCGCCGAGACGCAGCCGCGCCTGGACGTGCTGCTCGACCTCGTCGCGCTCGGCACCGTGGCCGATGTGGTCAGGCTCGATGCCAACAACCGCCGGCTCGTCGCGCAGGGCCTGAAGCGCATCCGCGCCGGGCGCATGCAGCCGGGCGTGGCGGCGCTCTTCAAGGCCGCGGGGCGCGACGCCACGCGCGCGAGCGGCTTCGACTTCGGCTTCGCGCTCGGCCCGCGCATCAACGCGGCGGGGCGGCTGTCCGACATGTCGCTCGGCATCGAATGCCTGCTCACCGACGACCCCGCGCGCGCGATGGAGCTCGCGCAGCTGCTCGACGGCATCAACCGCGAGCGCCGCGACGTGGAGGCCGGCATGCGCGAGCAGGCCGAGGCCATGCTCGCGAGCCTCATGCCGCAGCAGGAGCCGCCGGCCGCGCTGGCGCTCTACGACCCCGACTTCCACGAGGGCGTGGTCGGCATCGTCGCCTCGCGCCTCAAGGACCGCGTGCACCGGCCGACCTTCGTCTTCGCGATGGGCCAGGACGGGCTGCTCAAGGGCTCCGGCCGCTCGATCAACGGCTTTCACCTGCGCGACGCGCTCGACCTCGTGAGCAAGCGCCACCCGGGGCTGCTGGTGAAGTTCGGCGGCCATGCGATGGCCGCGGGCGCCACGCTGGAGCCGGACGGCTTTGCCACCTTCGTCGAGGCCTTCCAGCGCGTGGCCGCCGAGTGGCTGGACCCGGCCACGCTCTCGCGCATCCTGCTCACCGACGGGCCGCTGCCGGCCGAGTACTTCAACCTTGACACCGTGCGCTCGCTCGACGCGCAGGTCTGGGGCCAGGCCTTCGAGGCGCCCGTCTTCAGCGACGAGGTGGAGGTGGTCTCGCAGCGCCTGGTCGGCGAGAAGCACCTCAAGCTCGCGGTGCGGCATGCGGGTGCGGTGCGCGACGCGATCTGGTTCGGCCGCAGCGAGCCGTTGCCCGGCCGCGTGATGCTGGCCTACCAGCTGCGCGTGGACGAATACAACGGCCAGCAACGGCTGCAGATGATCGTCGAAGCGGCGCACTGAGGTTGGCGGGCGCGCTGCGCCTTGTCGCCAACCGTTGCAGTCGGTTGCGGGCGGCACACCGCTTGCCCTCTAGGCTGCGGGCTCGCGCCCGACACATACCGACAAGACAGGACGACAACATGCGCCACGCCCCGCCCGACGCTCCCGTGGACCTCGACCGCCGCGCCCATCTCGCACGACTGGGGGGCCTGTGGGCCGCCGTCGCACTCGCGAGCTGCGGCGGTGGAGACGCCGCCCCCTCGCCGCCCAGCGGGCCGGTGCCGCCCGCACCCCCCGGCAGCGGCAGTGGCAGCCCGCCGCCGGGTCCGCCCCCCGGGCCGGCTCCGTCGCCGGGCACGCCGCCGCGGCTGACGCTGCTGCGGGCCTATTTCGACGACCCGTGGGGCTTCGTCTTCCTGCCCGACGGGCGCATGCTCGTCACGCAGCGCGGCGGCCAGATGGTCATCGCCGATGCAGCCGGCACCACCGTCTCCACGCCACTCGGGGGCCTGCCCGGCGCCGGCGTGCTCGCCACCGGCGGGCAAGGCGGGCTGCTCGACGTGGCGCTCGATCCCGATTTCGAGGCCGGCGAGAACTGGGTGTACTTCTCGTACTCCGAGCAGATCGGCGGCGTGCGCGGCACGGCCGTCAACCGCGGCCGGCTCGACCTCGCCAACCACCGGCTCACCGACGTCTCGATGACGCCGCTCTTTCGCCAGACCAAGGACGGCGGCGAGATCCACTACGGCAGCCGGCTGGTCTTCGCACGCGACAAGACGCTTTTCATCACGCTCGGCGAAAAAGGCAACCCGGCGCGCGCGCAGGACCTCACTTCCACCCACGGCAAGGTCGTGCGCATCCACCGCGACGGCAGCATCCCGGCCGACAACCCGAGCTTCGGCGCCGGTGCGGCGCCGGGCCTGTGGAGCTACGGCCACCGCAACCCGCAAGGCGCGGCGCTGCACCCCACCACCGGCGAGCTCTGGCTCAACGAGCACGGTCCCCAGGGCGGCGACGAGCTCAACATCGCGCGAGCCGGTCAGAACTACGGCTGGCCGCTCAAGAGCTACGGCTGCGATTACGGGGCGACCGGCGCCAACTGCCAGATCGGTGGCGGCGGCGGCGTGCACCAGCCCCAGTACGCCGAGCCGGTCACCTGGTGGCCCGGCCCCGGCAACACCGCCCCGTACAACTCCATCGCGCCGAGCGGCCTCATGTTCTACGACGGCAGCGGCTTCCCCGAATGGCGCGGCAACCTCTTCATGGGCGCGCTCGCCGGCACGGCGCTGTGGCGCATCGAGCTGAGCGGCAACACCGTGGTCGCACGCGAGCGGCTCTTCGGCTCGGCCAGCCAGCGCATCCGCTGCGTGCGCCAGGGGCCCGACGGCTGGCTCTACCTGATCGCCACCAACGGGGGCATGTACCGCGTCGATCGCTGAAGGCGCCGCGTGCGGCGCATGGCCCTGCCCCCGGGCCGGCAGGGCCCGCTCCCTACAATCCGCCGGTGACCCTTCGTAACGCCATCGTGCGCAATGCCGACCTGCATTGCCACTCCATCGTCTCCGACGGCACGCTGGAGCCGGAGGCGCTGGCGGCGCGCGCCGCCGCCAACGGGGTCGACCTCTGGGCGCTGACCGACCACGACGAGATCGGCGGCCAGGCCCGGGCCCGCCAGGCCGCCCATGCGCACGGCATGTCTTACCTGACCGGCACCGAAATCTCCATCACCTTTGCCCACGCCACGGTGCACATCGTGGGCCTGGGCTTCGACCTCGACGACCACGCGCTCGCCGCCGGCCTGCGTGCCACCCGCGGGGGGCGCGAGGAGCGTGCGCGCGAGATGGCCGCGGGCCTGGAGCAGGCCGGCATCCCCGGCGCCTACGAAGGCGCCCTGCGGTACGTGAACAACCCCGACCTCATCTCGCGCACGCACTTCGCGCGCCACCTCGTCGAAACGGGCGTGTGCGCCGACACCGGCGAGGTCTTCCGCCGCTTCCTGGTGGAGGGCAAGCCCGGCTACGTGCCGCACCGCTGGGCCTCGCTGGCCGAGGCGGTGGGCTGGATCACCGACGCCGGCGGCGTGGCCGTGATCGCCCACCCGGGGCGCTACAAGCTGACCCGTGTGCAGGAAGACGCGCTCTTCGCCGACTTCATGGCCCACGGCGGCCGTGCGATCGAAGTCGTGACCGGCAGCCACACGCCCGCCGACTACGCGAAGTACGCCGACATGGCCGTGGCCCACGGCCTGTGCGCCTCGCGCGGCTCCGATTTCCACAGCCCCGACGAGAGCAGCATCGACCTCGGCACCCTGCCGCCCCTGCCGCGCCGCCTGACGCCGGTGTGGGACGTGCTCGCCGAGCGGATCGCCCACCCATGAGCGCCGCGCCCAGCCTGCTTGCCGGCGGCGCGCGCCACCGGCCGTTCCTCGGCATCGGCCTCGTGCTGGTGATGGGCATGTGGTTCACCACGCTCGACGCCACCGCCAAGTACCTGAGCCTGCAGCTGCCGGTGGTCGTCGGGCTCTTCGCGCGCTATGCCGTGCAGGCGTTGCTCGTGGGGGGCTGGCTCGCGCACCAGCGCGTGGCGCGCGGCAACGACCTCTTCCGCACCGGGCACCCGCGCTTCCAGCTGCTGCGCGGCGCGCTGCTGCTCATCACGAGCGCCCTGCTCTTCATCGGGCTGCGCTACATGCCGCTCGCGGAGTTCTCCGCGGTGGGCATGCTCTCGCCGGTGATCGTCACGGTGCTGGCCGCGCTCGTGCTGCGCGAGCAGGTCTCGGCGGTGCGCATGGCGCTGGTGCTCGGTGGCTTCACCGGCGCGCTGATGGTGGTGCGCCCGGGCAGCGGCCTCTTCGGCTGGGCCGCGCTCATCCCGCTCGTGATGGCCTTCGTCTACGCCGGCTTCCAGCTGCTCACGCGCCGGCTGTCGAACCTGGAGCACCCGATGACCACGCACTTCTACACCGGCCTCGTGGGCACGGTGATCGTGGGCGCCGTGCTCGCCGGCTACGACCCGGCCCTCTCGGCGCAGGCGCTGCGCGAGGCGCCGCCGCTCATCTGGGCGCTGCTGCTGCTCGTGGGCGTGGCGGGCACGGTGGGGCACCTGTGCCTCATCCTCGCCCTGCGCGTGGCGCCCATGGCCACGCTCATGCCCTTCACCTACCTGCAGCTCGGCTTCGCGGCGTTCGCGGGCTGGCTCGCCTTCGGCCACATCCCGGACGACTGGGCGGTGATGGGCATCACGCTGGTCGCCGCCTGCGGCGCGGCTTCGGTGTGGCTCAACCTGCGCGAGAGCTCGGCCGCGCAGCGCATCGCGCCGTCGGATTCGGCGCTCACGCCCGACTGAAGGCCCGCCATGCCACGCGTCATCGAAGTCCACCCCGACAACCCTCAGGCCCGGCTGCTCCGGCAGGCGGTCGACATCCTGCACGGCGGCGGCATCGCGGCGGTGCCCACCGATTCGAGCTATGCGCTCGTGTGCCACCTCGACGACAAGGCCGCCGCCGAGAAGCTGCGCCGCATCCGCGGCGTGGACGACAAGCACCACCTGACGCTGCTGTGCCGCGACCTCTCGGAGCTCGCGAGCTATGCGCGGGTCGACAACGCGCAGTACCGCCTGCTCAAGCACGCCACGCCCGGCCCCTACACCTTCATCCTGGAAGCGACCAAGGAAGTGCCGCGCCGCGTGTCGCATCCGTCGCGCCGCACCATCGGCCTGCGCGTGCCCGAGCACCGCATGCTCCAGGACCTGCTCGACCTCTTCGGCCAGCCCCTGCTCTCGACCACGCTCATCCCGCCGGGCGAGAGCGAGCCCCTGAACGACCCGGAGGAAATCCGCGAGCGCTTCGGCGGCCAGGTGGAAGCGGTGGTCGATGCCGGCGCCTGCCCGATGGCGCCGACCACCGTGGTGGACCTCACCGGGCCCGAGCCGGCGCTCGTGCGCCTGGGCCGCGGCGACCCGGCGCGCCTGGGCCTGTCAGCCTAGGCGCCCTCGCGCCATTCCACGGTCATCGGCGTCCTGCGCGCAAAGAGCGCCACGTGCGCATCGATCACCTGGCGCACCTGCGCGAGCCGCTCGGCGTCTTCGGCCTCGGCCTCGAAATGCAGCACGTCGCCCTCGGCGCGTAGCCGGCACAGGCCCCAGGCGAAGCGCGCGAGCCCTTCCTGCTCGGTGTACTCGACCTCGATCTTCTTGCTGAAGTGGTAGCACAGCCGCGTGAGGTAGCGGCTCGGTTCGGCGATGGCGAGACGGCCTTGAGAGCGCATCATCCGGGTGTCTCCTGTGGGGATGGAGGAAGGGCGTCGTCGACCAGCACGAGCGGGTGGCCGAGCGAGCAGCGCTCCACGCGCGCCCGCACGCCATAGGCAGAGGCGATGACCTCCGGCGTGAGCAGCTCGGCCGGCGCACCGCAGCCGATGAGGCCCGAGGGGCCGAGCACGATCACGAGGTCGCAGAAGCGCAGCGCGAGGTTGAGGTCGTGCACCGCCACGAGCGCGATGCCGCGCGCCGCGTCGAGGCGCGCGCGCACGCCCTGCAGCACGCGCAGCTGCCAGCGCAGGTCGAGCGCGCTCGTCGGCTCGTCGAGCAGCAGCAGCGGCGGCTCGCGCACGAGCACCTGCGCGAGGCCCACCATCTGGCGCTGGCCGCCGGAGAGCTCGTCCAGGCGGCGCAGCGCGAGCGGCTGCAGGCCGAGCGTCTCGAACACCGCTTCGACAGCCGGCTCGATCCCCTCGGCCGGCAGCGCGGCGCCGCTCGCACGTAGCGCCGCGAGCACCGCCTCGTAGGCAACGAGCGAACTCGGCTGCGGCAGCGCCTGCGGAAGGTAGCCCACGCGGCGCAGGCGCGCCACCGGCGGCAGCGCCGCGAGGTCTTCGCCATCCAGGCGCACCGTGCCGCGGGATGCGACCAGCCCCGCGACCGCGCGCAGCAGCGTGGACTTGCCCACCGCGTTCGGCCCGACCAGCGCCACCATCGCGCCCGGCGCGATCACCGGGAGCGTGAGCCCATCCAGCACCTTGCGGCTGCCGTAGGCGACCGTGAGGCCCTGCAGTTCCAGGCCGTGCTTCATGCGCGCCGCCGCCCGAGCACGAGCGCCATGAAGAGCGGCACGCCGGCGAGTGCCGTGACGATGCCGATCGGCAGCACCACGCCCGTCACGATCGATTTGCTCAGCCACGAGGCGAGCGCGAGCATGAGCGCACCGGCGAGTGCACTGCCCGGCAGGTAGTAGCGGTGGTCTTCGCCGAGCAGCATGCGCGAAATGTGCGGGCCCACCAGCCCCACGAAACCGATGGTGCCCACGAAGCAGAGCGCCGTGGCCGCGAGCAGGCTCACGCGCAGCAGCGAGACGAGCCGCAGCCGCTCGACCGCGATGCCCAGGCTGCGCGCCTGCTCGTCGCCGCCGCGCAGTGCCGTCATCGCCCACGCCTGCGTGAGCGACCACGCGAGGCACAGCGCCAGCACGCCACCCACCACCGCGAGCTTGTCGTAGGTCGCGCGCGAGAGGCTGCCCATGGTCCAGAAGACGATCTGCTGCAGCGTGTTGCTGTCGGCCACGTACTGCATCAGCCACAGGAGCGCCTCGAAGCTGAAGAGCAGCGCGATGCCGAAGAGCACCACCGTGTCGACCGAGGCGCCGTAGCGCCGCGCAAGGATCTGGATGAGCAGCGACGCCCCGGCCGCGAACGCAAACGCCGTGAGCGGCACCGCCACGTGTTCGCCGAGGCCGAAGGCGCCGAAGCCGGTCAGCATCGCAAGCGCCGCGCCCACCGCCGCCGCGGCCGAGACGCCGAGCGTGAACGGGCTCGCCAGCGGGTTGTTGAGCGCCGTCTGCATCTCCGCGCCCGCAAGCCCCAGCGCCGCGCCGACGAGGATCGCCATCAGCGCCTGCGGCAGCCGCACTTCGAAGAGGATCACCTGCTGCGCCTCACCGAGCGACGCCGGTTGCGCGAGGCCCTGCAGCACCTGCACGAGCGTGAGGCTCGACGGCCCGTTGGCGAGGTCGACGACGAAGGCTGCCAGCACCGCGAGCACGAGCGCGGCGAGCAGCCAGCGCCGCCCGCGGGTGTGCCGCGCGTAGCGCGCGGCGAGGCTGCCGTCCGCGCTCACTGCAGGCCGATCCAGTAAGTGCCGTCGAGCGGCATCGGCTGGAAGCGCTGGTACATGGTGGCGAGCGTGGCCTGGGGGTCGAGGTCGGCGAAGAGCTGGGGGTGCACCCATTTCGCCATCGCCTGCACCGCCACCACGTTGAAGGGCGAGCTGTAGAAGTGATGCCAGATCGCAAACGCGCGCTTCTCGCGCACCGCCTTGAGCTGCGCGAGCCCCGGGCGCTTGAGCGCCCGCTCCAGCGAGGCGCGCGCCTCCCGCGGCGTGACGCCCGCGCCCAGCACCACGCGCGCATCCGCCACGCCCGAGGCGCCGATGGCCGTGCCGATGTAGAGGCTCGGCTGCTGCTCGATCAGGTATTCGAGGCTCAGCGTGCCGAACTCGCCCGGCACGCGGCCCCGGGCGATGTTGGAGCCGCCGGCCGCATCGAGCAGCTTGCCCATGAGGCCCACCATGGTGTCGCAGCAGGCCTCGTTCAGGCCCACGCGGTTTTCCAGGAAGACGCTCGGCCGGGCGCTGATGGGCGCGAGGCGCTCGGTCACGCGCGCGAGCTGCTCGCGGTGGAAGGCCACGAACTCGGCCGCCTCGCGCTGCCGGCCGAGGATCTCGCCGAGGAGCGTGTAGCTCTTCGGCGTGTTGACGAGCGGGTCGTGCCGCAGGTCGATGAAGACGATGGCCGTGCCCGCCGCCTGCAGCTGCGCGATGGTCTCGCGGTCGCGCTCGGCCGGGCCGTGGCCGCCGCCCACGCCGAAGATGGCCAGCTGCGGCCGAAGCGCGATCGCCTGCTCCACGCTGAAGCTGCCGCCTGCGGCACGCCCCACGCGCGGCACGGCGTCGAGCTTGGGGAAGCGCGCGCGCCATTGCGCATAGCCCGGCGCATCGAGCTTCTCGAACTCGCCCATCATCCCGACCACGCGCGCCAGCGGGTCACCGCGCTCGAGCACCGCGAGCGCCGGCAGGAAGCGGCCCTCGCCGAGCAGGATGCGCTCGACGCGGTCGGGCACGTTCACCTTGCGGCCGGCGAGATCGGTTACCTCGCGCGCCTGCGCCCCCGCCGCGGCGGCGAGCGCTCCCACGCACAGCAGCGCCGTGCGCATCCAACACCGGATCGTTTGCTTCATGGGCCTCGTCAGAACTGCCAGCTCGCCTCGAGGCGCACGTCGCGCCCGGGCTCGGCGAAGCCGAGGATCATGCCCTGTGCGGAGCCGTAGCCATAGGTGGACTGGTCGTAGTAGGCCTTGTCGAAGACGTTGTGCACCGACAGGCTCAGGCGCAGGCGGTCGCGGCCGAGCGGCTGCCAGCTCGCGTGCAGGTCGTGCACGGCGTAGCCCGGCTTCTTGTACTGCGGGCCGGTGGTGCCGGTTTCCACGTAGGTGAGGCTCTCCACCGCGCGCATCGCCCAGCCGATGTCGATCAGGCGCCCGCCGGGCAGCGCGTAGTCGGCGCGCAGGCGCCAGCTGCGGCCGGTGGTGGTGCCGAGACCGAAGTCGCCGTCGTTGAGGATGCGGCCGTTCAGGCGCGGGCGCACGTGCGAGACGGCCGCGGCGATCTGCAGCGCATCGAAGCTCGCGGTGCCGCCCAGCTCCACACCCTCGCTCACCAGCGTGCCGCCGTTGAAGCGGATCGCATCAGCGCCGAAGACGTTGCCGGTGATGTAGTTCCTGATGGTCTGGCGGAAGACGGTGGCCTGCAGCGTCCAGTGGCCGCCGTCGAAGTCGAAGCCGGCTTCGAGGTTGCGCGCCTTTTCGGGCTGGAGGTCGGCGCGGTTGAGGTAGATGCGCGGGCCGGGGCCGTTGTCGAGCAGGTAGGCCTCCTTCAGGCCCGCGCCGCGCAGCGCCTCGGTGTAGCCGGCGCGCAGGGTGAAACGGTCGGTGAGCGCGGCGCTTGCGCGCAGGCTCGGGCTCACGCCGTTGGCCTCGAAGGTCTGGTCGTGGTTGTCGGTGTAGCTGTAGCGGTCGTAGCGCAGGCCGGGCATCACGCGCAGCGCGTCGGTCCACTGCAGCACGCCTTCGACGTAGACGCCGTTGACGCTCGCGCGCTCTTCGGCGGTGTTGGTCGCGCCGTTGGAATACGCGGGGTTGCGCACGTTGGCCGGGTTGAGCGCGCGCGACTCCTGCTTCTGGTGGTTGAAGCCGGCCTTCCAGCTGTGGCGGCCGAGCTTGCCGGTGAGCGCGAGGTCCACGCCACTGCTTTCGGCCTGCTCACCGAAGGTGCGGCCGGCGGCCTGGTTGGTGCGGCGGTTGCGCACGTCGTCGCGGTAGGCCGAGAGGTCGACGCCGGGCAGGCCGCCCGAAGGCGCGATGCCGTAGCCAATGCTCGTGGTGTCGCGCTCCAGCGTGCTCGGGAAGAGCGTGTTGTTGCCCGGCGGGTAGCCGACCATGTTGGCGCGCAGGTAGCGGTTGCCGCTTTCCTCGAAGGTGTTGTGCGAGAAGCGCAGCTTGTGGCCTTCGATGGGCGTCCAGTTGAACTTGGCGAGCAGCGAATCCTGCTCGGTGCCGCTCGTGGCCTGGCGGCGGCCCTGGCCGTCTTCGTATTCGCCGATGTCCAGACGGCTCGCGGCCACCAGCGCATCGACCTGCGTGCCGATGCGGCCGAAGCCGGCGAGCTGCGCCTTCCAGCCGTCGTTGGTGTAGTAGCCGGCGCCGATGCGCGCGCCCACGCGCTGCCCGTCGCGCAGCAAGTCGGTCGCGTCCTTGGTCGCGACGCGCATCGCACCGCCCAGCGCGCCCGGGCCGGCGCTCGCGCCGGCGGTGCCCTTCTCCACCTCGATGGACTTCACCAGCCACGGGTCGAACTGGAAGCGGCCCTGGTGGTGGAAGATGTTGCCGCCCTGCGGCGCGCCGTCGAGCGTGATGCGCAGCATGGTGTCCTCGACGCCGCGCACGTAGATCTTCTGGGCGACGGGGCTGCCGCCACCACCCACCTCCACGCCGGGCACGTCCTGCAGCGCGTCGCGCACGTCACGCGCCTGGCGGCGCTCCAGGTCCTCGGCGACCACGCCCTTGTCGGGCGCGACCTCGGCGGTCGCCCGCACCTTGACGGGGGCGAGCGTGGTGTCCTGGGCCCAGGCGGCGCCCTGGCAGGCCAGCAGGACGGCAGTGGAAACGAGGCTCAGACGGTGGGCAGCAGTCTTGTTCATGGTCGGATGCGAGCGGTATTGAGAATTATTTGCATTCAGCTTTTGCGGGCGCTAGCATTCCACAACCCGGCGCAGACCCCCTTTGCCGGCCGCAACAAAACCTTTGCGCGGCGCACTTTCCAGCCCGTCCACCCGCCCACCATGACGCAGCCCAGCGACGCCCCGGCCCGCATCAGCGCCCGCGAGATCACGCGCTCGTTCGGCCAGGGCCACCGGGTGGTGACGCCCTCGGTGGCGTCGCACGCGCCGGTGCTGGAGGGCCATTTCCACTTCGGCCAGGTGCACGAGTGGCTGTCGCTGCACAGCAGCGATGCGCGCGACCTGGTGAGCCTCACCTCGCAGATGCCGGCGCCGGCCAGCGTCAACCTGATCGTGGTGCTCGACGGCAGCCCCGACATGACCTACGGCCACCGCACGCTCTCCCTGCGGGGCACCCGCGGGCGCGCCGCCGGCGCCCTGCTCTCGCTGCGCGAGGCCGAGCTCTCGGTGCGGCGCTCGCGCCGCGGGGCGCGCACGCGTAAGGTCAGCCTGAGCTTCGACCCCGAGTGGGTGCGTGGCCTCGGGCCCGTGGCGTCGCCGGCGCTGCAGGCCTTCCTCGGCGAGCACCTGTCGCTTGCGCACTGGCAGCCTTCGGCGCGCGCCACGACGATCGCCGAACAGCTGGTGCGACCGCCGGCCATCGAGCCGCTGCTGCAGCGGCTCTACCTCGAAAGCCGCGCGCTCGAGCTGCTGGGCGAAGCCTTCGCCTCGCTCGGCGCCGCGCCCACGCCGCGCGTGGCGCTGCGCCCGCGCGACCACGCGCGCATGCTGCGCTTCAAGGAATTCCTGGAAAGCGACGAGAGCCGCGGCCTGGACCTGGACGCCCTCGCCCGGCAGGCCGCCACCAATCCGCACACGCTGCAGCGGCAGTTCCGCGCCTGCTTCGGCGTGAGCGTCTTCGAGCACCTGCGCACGCTGCGCCTCACGCAGGCGCGGCACCAGCTGGAGGCCGAAGGCGTGAGCGTGGCGCAGGCGGCGGAGTTCGCGGGCTACACCAGCGCCGCCAATTTCGCGACGGCGTTCAAGCGCCGCTTCGGGGTGAGCCCGGGCGTGCTGCGCGCCCGGGTGGTGTGAGTCAGGCCTTCAGGGCGGCCGTCACCACGATCTCGATCTTCCACTCGGGCTTGGCGAGGCGGGCCTGCACGGTGGCGCGCGGCGGCGCGTCGCCCGGGGCGACCCAGTCGTCCCAGACCTCGTTCATGCCGTCGAAATCGGCCAGGTCGGCGAGAAAGATCTGCGCCATGAGGATGTGCGCGTTGTCGGTGTGGGCCTCGGCGAGCAGCTTGTCGACCATCGCGAGCACCTGGCGCGTCTGGCCGCGGATGTCCTGCGTGGCGTCGTCGGGCACCTGGCCGGCGAGGTAGACGGTGCCGTGGTGGATGGCCATCTCGGAGAGGCGATCACCGACGTGAAAACGACGCACGGCATGGGTCATGGCTTGCTTCCTTTGACTTGAGGCTTGGCGCCCGCGGCCTTCTGGCCGAGCTTGCTCTCGGTGCCGGCCAGGAGCTTCTGGATGTTGGCGCTGTGGCGCCACACGAGCAGCAGGCTCATCACCGCGATGGCGCCGGCGGTCACGCTCGGCTCCCAGATGAGCAGCTGGTAGAAGGGTGCGAAGGCGGCCGCGACGATGGAGCCCAGCGACACGTAGCGGAAGAAGGCCACCAGGATCACGAAGGTGAGGAGCGTCGCCACGCCCAGCCAGGGGTTGAAGGCGAAGAGCACGCCGGCCGCCGTGGCCACGCCCTTGCCGCCCTTGAAGCGGAAGAAGACCGGCCAGAGGTGCCCGACGAAGGCCGCGAGCCCCACCATCGCGACGGTGGCCTCGCCGAGCCCGAAGCGGGGCCCGTAGATCAGCGCGAGCAGCACCGGCACATAGCCCTTGAGCGCATCGAAGACGAGCGTGAGGAGGGCTGCGGGCTTGTGGCCCGAGCGCAGCACGTTGGTCGCACCGGGGTTGCCCGAGCCGTAGCTGCGCGGGTCCGACAGGCCCATCAGCCGGCTGATGATGACGGCGAACGAAAGCGAGCCGACCAGGTAGGCCGCGACCACCGCGGCGGTGCTGTAGAGGGTCTCCATCGAGAGATCGGGAATTCCGGAAGTGAAGGGCGCGGCTATTCTGCACCCGCGCACTGCACCGGCTGCGCCTGCAGCACCTCGGTGAGCACCCGGGGCTCGATGCCGACGAGGTAGCCACGCCGCCCGCCGTTGATGTAGAGGCGCGGCAGCGCGAGCACCGTGCTCTCCACATACACCGGCATCGCCTTCCTGGTGCCGAAGGGCGAGGTGCCACCCACCATGTAGCCGCTGTGGCGCTGCGCCACCTCGGGCTTGCAGGGCGAGACCTTCTTGGCGCCGATCTGGCGCGCGAGGTTCTTGGTGCTGACCTGCCGGTCGCCGTGCATCAGCACGATGAGTGGCCGGGCGTGCTCGTCTTCCATCACCAGCGTCTTCACGACATGGTGCTCGTCCACGCCGAGCTGCTTCGACGACTCGGCCGTGCCGCCGTGCTCCACATAGTCGTACACGTGTTCGGTGTACGCCACCTTGTGCCGCTTGAGCAGCTGGGTGGCGGGGGTTTCGGAGACGTGTTCCTTCCTGGCCATCGCAACTATTGCGCGGGGTCGCGATGCGTCCAGCGGATGGCGTCGATTTCCTTCAGCAACTCGGGTGAGAGCTGGACTTCCCACGCGTCCAGGTCTTCGACCAGCTGCTTCGAGTTGGTGACGCCAATGATGGTGCTGGTCACACGCCACGAGCGGTAGCAGAAGGCGAGCGCGAGCTGGGTGGGCGTGAGGCCGTGGCGGCGCGCGAGCGCGTTGTAGAGGCGTGCCGCCTCCAGCGCCTCGGGCCGGCCCCAGCGCTGCTGGCGCATGGAGTCGAAGGCGGCCAGCCGCCCGTGCTCGGCCGGGCCGGTAAAGCCGGTCTCGTCGTACTTGCCGGTGAGCGCACCGAAGGCAAGCGGCGAATAGGCAAGCAGCGAGACGCCGTAGCGATAGAGCGTTTCGTCGAGGCCGTTGTCGGCGGCGCGACTGGTGAGCGCATACGGGTTCTGCACCGTGGCCACCCGCGGCAGGCCGTGCTGCTCGGCCAGCCGCACGAACTCGGCCACGCCCCAGGGGGTTTCGTTCGACAGGCCGATGTGGCGCACCTTGCCGGCCTTGACCAGCCGCGCGAAGGCTTCGAGCTGGTCGTGGATGGAGGTCTGCGCCCTGTCGCGCCCAGGGTCGAAGTACACGCCGCCGAACATGGGCACGTTGCGGTTCGGCCAGTGGATCTGGTAGAGGTCGATGACGTCGGTCTGCAGCCGCCTGAGGCTGTCGTCGCAGGCCTGCACGATGGCCTCGGGCGTGAGGTCGGGCTGGTTGTTGCGGATCCAGTCCATGCCGCGCGCCGGGCCGGCGACCTTGGTGGCGAGCACGACCTTCTCGCGCAGGCCGGGCCGCGACGCGAACCAGGTGCCGATGATGCGTTCGGTGGCGCCGTAGGTCTCGCGCCGCGCGGGCACGGCGTACATCTCGGCGGTGTCGATGAAGTTGATGCCGCGGCCGACGGCCTGGTCGAGCAGCGAGTGGGCAAGTGCCTCGTCGACCTGCTGGCCGAAGGTCATGGTGCCGAGGCAGATGGGGGTGACGCGCAGGTCGCTGCGGCCGAGCTGGACGAGTTGCATGCGGTGAAGCCGTGGCTGCGTGGGTGAGCCCGGCAGTGTGCCGCAATCGCGGCGCGCCTCAGCGCGAGGCGAGCAGCACCAGCTTCTCGGGCGAGACGCGCACGCGCAATGCGCTTTCGGGCACCACACCCACCACGGCGAAGCCGCGGTGGTCGGTCTGGCGACGCGCCGGCTCCATCAGGGCGTCGCCGTTGCGCCCCGTGAGCGCCGCCACCACCGGTGTGTTGGCGCTCGGGCCGCGCTTGATGACGACGCCGACCTCGCCGCATTCCAGCTGCACCAGGCAGCCCGGCGGGTAGACACCGAATTCCTTGATCACCGCAGCCGACATGGGGTGCTGCGCGTCCTGCAGGAAGAGGTCGCGGCCGGCCTGGTTGGCCGGCATGGCCTTGCGCGTGATGCGCGGGCTGAGCTTGGCGGTGTAGACGTCGACGCGGCGCAGCAGCGCGGCCATCTCCGACACGTCGTGGCAAGCGCGCGGATAGCCGCGCCCGCCCGGGATCTCGTGGTGGTTGCGCACCGCCTCGATCCAGTCGGTGTCCTGCACGCCCGAGGCTTCGAGCATCTCGGCGCTGTGCGTGGGGTGCTGGTGGATGGCTTCGCGCTGGGCCGCGGTGAGCGGCGTGACCTGCGTCGCGAGCCGCCCCTGCAGCTCCAGCATGGAGAGGTTCATCGTGAGCGCGGCCTTGAAGACGCGCTCCACCGCGGCCTTGTCCCAGCCCAGGCGCTGCGCGACGAGGTAGCTCGCGATCGCGGTGTGCACCGAGTGCGAGACGCCGTAGGGGTTCTTGCCGGCGGCCTCCTGGCGCACCACTTGGAAGATGGCGAGGTCGGGGTCGCGCTCGACCAGCGCCAGCACCGGCTCGGCCGCTTCGTCGAGCGCCTGCGCGAATTCGGGCAGCGACGGCATGCGCAGCGTGCGGCCCACGCGGTCGATGCAGCCGCTCCACAGGCTCGGCAGGGTCTCCACCGGAGCCTCCGCCACCTCGGCACGGGGGCTCTTCATCTCGTCCTGGTCCACCACCGCGCCGCGGTCGAAGAGCGTCTCGAGCTGCTCTTCGTCGCGGATGACCTGGCCGCGTGCGAGCAGCAGCCGCTGGTCGGGGCCGCGGATGTTGAAGGGCACCGGGCCGCCGAGGCGGATGCGGTGCTTGACGGCAGACAAGGGCGAGTACGGCATGGGTCTTGTTGGTCTGATGTGCCAGCCGCACCAACGCCGATGCGGCCCCACGACCTCCTCGTTTTCGGTCTGTGCCGCGGCACGGAGCTTGGGGGTAATCCCTAGCGAGAGGCGCCCATGCGTGGCAGACCTCACGCTCTATGCTGGCTCGACGCCCTGCAAGGAGACTGCATGACCGAGCCCTCGGCCTACGACCTGCTCCATGGCCGGTTCCGCTGGAAGGTGCCGCCGCACTTCAACATCGCCGACGTGTGCTGCGCCCGCTGGGCACGCGAGACCCCCGACGCCACCGCCATCGTCTACGAGCAGGAGAACGGGCAGGTGCTCGCCTGCACCTACGAGAGCCTGCAGGCCCAGGCCAACCGGCTCAGCCACGCGCTGCAGCGCCTGGGCGTGGCCCGGGGCGACCGGGTGGCCGTGGTGCTGCCCCAGCGCATCGAGACGGCCGTGGCCCACATCGCGCTGTACCAGCTCGGCGCGGTGGCCATGCCGCTGTCCATGCTCTTCGGTCCGGAGGCGCTCTCGTACCGCCTCCAGCACGGCGAGGTGCAGGTGGCGATCGCCGACGAGAGCTCGATCGCCAACCTGCAGGCCGCGCGCGCCGAGGGCCCGGCGCTGTCGACCGTCATCGCGGTGGGCGCCGCGCAGGGCCAGGCCGATGCCGACTGGACCGCCCTCCTCGCCCGCGAGCCGGCGCACTACACCGCCGAGATCACGAGCGCGGACGACGCGGCCGTGCTCATCTACACGAGCGGCACCACCGGGCCGCCCAAGGGCGCGCTCATCCCGCACCGGGCGCTCATCGGCAACCTGCCGGGTTTCGTGTGCAGCCAGAACTGGTTCCCCCAGCGCGGCGACGTCTTCTGGTCGCCCGCCGACTGGGCCTGGACTGGCGGGCTCATGGATGCGCTGCTGCCCACGCTCTACTTCGGCCACCCCATCGTGGCCAGCCAGGGCCGCTACTCCCCCGAGAAGGCGTTTGACCTGATGGCGCGGCACGGCGTGACCAACACCTTCCTGTTCCCGACGGCCCTCAAGGCGATGATGAAAGCCGTGCCCGCGCCGCGCGAGCGGTACACGCTCAAGCTGCGCGCGATCATGAGCGCGGGCGAGGCGGTCGGCGACGCCGTCTTCGCCTACTGCGAGCGGCAGCTGGGCATCACGGTCAACGAGATGTTCGGCCAGACCGAGATCAACTACATCGTCGGCAACTGCGGCGAGTACGTCGACGCCACCGGCGCGCTGCACAGCGCCTGGCCGGCCAGGCCGGGCAGCATGGGCCGCCCCTACCCCGGCCACCGCGTGGCGGTGATCGACGACGAGGGCCGCGAGTGCCCGCGCGGCATGCCCGGCGACGTGGCCCTGCACCGGCGCGACGTGCATGGCGAGCCCGACCCGGTCTTCTTCCTCGGCTACTGGCGCAACGACGACGCGACGCGCGGCAAGTTCACCGGCGACCCCGACGACTCGTGGTGCCGCACCGGCGACACCGCCGTCATGGACGACGACGGCTACCTCTGGTACCAGGGCCGCAGCGACGACGTCTTCAAGGCCGCCGGCTACCGCATCGGCCCGAGCGAGATCGAGAACTGCCTGGTCAAGCACCCGGCGGTGTCCAACGCGGCGGTGGTGCCCAAGCCCGATGCCGAGCGTGGCGCGCTGGTCAAGGCCTACGTGGTGCTGGCGCCGGGGCACGCGGGCAGCGATGCGCTCGTGCAGGCGCTGCAGGAGCACGTGCGCGGCAAGCTCGCGCCCTACGAGTACCCGAAGGAGATCGAGTTCATCGACGCCCTGCCGATGACGACCACGGGGAAGGTGCAGCGCAAGGTGCTGCGGGATCGGGAAAGGGACCGGGCGCGCTCGGGCTGAGGGAAGCCTCCCAGCGGGGGCTGGGCTTCGACAAGCTCAGCCCGAAGCTTCCCTTTCCGCTCACCCTGAGCCGAGGTCTGAGCTCGTCGAAGACCTCGTGTCGAAGGGCCAGACCCGCGCCAGGGCTTCGACCAGCTCAGCCCGAACGGAGGGCGGCCCTCACCGCCCGGCAAACCCCGCCAGCACGTCCCCGGTGATCCGGCAGATGCGCCACTCGTCCATCACGGTGGCGCCCATGCGCTTGTAGAAGCGGATGGCGTTCTCGTTCCAGTCGAGCACGCTCCACTCGAAGCGGCCGTAGCCGCGCTCGGCCGCGATGCGGCCCAGGCGTGTGAGCATGGCCTCGCCGATGCCCTTGCCGCGGTGCGCCGGCTGCACGTACAGGTCCTCGAGGTAGAGCCCGGGCTGCGCGAGGAAGGTGGAGAAGTTGGTGAAGTAGAGGGCGAAGGCGACCACCTCGCCGCCGAGCTCGGCCACGATGGCCTCGGCCATGGGCTTCTCGCCGAACAGATGGGGCCGCAGGCGCTCGGGCGTGGCCTGCAGCAGATGGGTGAGCTTCTCGAACTCGGCCAGCTCGCGGATGAGGCCGACGATGGCCTGCACGTCGCGCAGTTCGGCGGGGCGCAGCAGTGCGCCGTGGGAGGCCGGCTCAGGGGTGGAAGGGTTGGGCATGGGGGCGGATTCTGTCAGCCCGCCGCCTGCCCTTGCATCGGATGGGAATCTGCCCTCACGCCGTGCGCGCCGCCGGCGCCGGCTGCGGCACGAGGAGCGGCTCGCGCCGCTCCACCGGCAGCGCCTGGCAGAAGAACTCGGCGACCCGCGTGATGTAGAGCGGCAGGGCCTCGTGCAGCGTGCCGGCGTGCGAGGCGCTGGCCGTGAGCCAGAGCCGCGCGTCGCTCGCCTGCGCGACCGCCTGGGCCACGGCCGGCGGCACCTGCCGGTCGCCACGCCCGTGCACGACCAGCACCGCCCGCGTGCGCAGCGCCGCCAGGTCGCCCAGCCACGGCCGGCGGCCCACGTCCACGCCCGAGAAGGCCCGGCCGAGCCAGCGCAGGAGCGGCACCAGCACCTCGGCCGGGCAGCGCGCCTCGCCACGCAGGTCGCGCCGCGGGCTGTCGGCCACCACCGCGGCGATCGCCGGCTCCTCGGCCGCCGCCATCAGCGCGGCGCAGGCGCCGAGCGAGGCCCCGATCACGCCGACACAGCCCGGCTCGTAGCCCGCGCCCAGGAGGTAGTCCACCGCGCCCAGCACGTCGTGCCGCTCCGACTCCCCATGCCCGCGCATGCGGGTGACGAGCACCGTGAGGCCACGGGAGCGCAGCGCCTGCGCCAGCGTGCGCACGTGCAGGCTGCGCCCCTCGACGCGGGCATCGCTGCCCCAGCAGCCGACCTGGCCCACCACCAGCACCACCGCCGAGACGGCGCCTCGGGCCTGCAGCAGCGTGGCCGAGATGCGTGCGCGGCCATCGCGCGAGGGAAAGTTGACCTCGCGGCAGCGCGAGGCGCCCACGAGCGCCGGTGCGGCCAGCGCTTCGCAGCGTGGCGTGCGCCATGCCGAGGCCAGGGTGTCGATCCACGATGCGTGCAGGGTGTTCATGTGCAGCTCCCGAGACGGTGCTTCCGATGGGCGTATGGGACCATGCTGCGCCGTCCGCCGCCTCCTGTCCTTGAGGGATCTGAAGCCTCCTGAAACGAGGGACGATCGCTTAAATTCCCGCCCGGAGATCCATGCCGTGCCGAGCCAGGCCGCCCCACCGCCCGCCTACCGTTTCGACGACCGCATCGAGGTGCGCCCGGCGCAGCGCGAGCTGCTCGTCGACGGGCAGCCGGCACCGCTCGGTGCCCGCGCGTTCGACCTGCTGCTCGCGCTCATCGAGCACCGCGACCGCGTGGTGCCCAAGCACGAGCTGCTCGACCTCGTCTGGCCCGGCCTCGTGGTGGAGGAGAACAACCTGCAGGTGCAGGTCTCCACGCTGCGCAAGCTGCTGGGCCCGAAGGCGATCGCCACCGTCCCCGGGCGCGGCTACCGCTGCACGCTGGCACCCGAAGCGACACCGCGCGTGGCGCCCGCCGCGCCGCGTGCCGGGCTGGCGGCACCACCGGTCGCGCTGGTCGGGCGCGACGGCGACCTGCAGGCGCTGCTGGCGCTGCTCGACGCGCATCGACTCGTCACGCTGGTGGGCCCGGGCGGGATCGGCAAGACCTCGCTCGCGCGCTGCGCCGCCCAGGCCCGCACGCAGGCCTGGCCGGACGGCGTGGCCTGGGTCGAGCTCGCCTCGCTGACGGACGGGCGCCTGATCGCCGGCACCCTGGCCCAGGCGCTCGACCTGCAGATCACGCCGGGAAGCGACGCGCTCGCCGCCTTGCTCGGCGCGCTCGGGCCGCTGCAGCTGCTGCTGGTGATCGACAACGCCGAGCACCTGCTGGAGGCGCTCGCGCCGGTGGTCGATGCCATCGCACAGGCGGCAACCGGCGTGCACCTGCTCGTGACCAGCCAGGCCCCCCTGCGCGTGCACGGCGAACAGGTGCTGCGGCTGGAGGCGCTGGCCGTGCCCGAGCCCGGCAGCACGGCGCAGGAGGCGGCCGCCCACGGCGCCGTGGCGCTCTTCACCGGGCGTGCCCGTGCGGCCGACCGCCACTTCACGCTCGGTGACGACAACGTGGCCCACGTCATCGAGATCTGCCGCCGGCTCGACGGCCTGCCGCTCGCGCTGGAGCTCGCCGCCGCGCGCGTGCCGCTGCTGGGCGCTCGCGGCGTGGCCGAGCGCCTGGACGACCGCTTCAGGCTGCTGGCCGGCGGAATCCGCTCGGCCCCCACGCGCCAGCAGACGCTGCAGGCCACGCTCGAATGGAGCCTCGCGCTGCTGCCCGAGAAGCAACGCGAGGTGTTCCACCTGCTCGGCGTGTTCGCCGGCGGCTTTCCGCTGCAGCTCGCCTGCGACGTGCTCACGGGCGACGAGCTCGACGAGTGGACGCTCATCGACACCCTGGCGGCCCTGGCCGACCATTCGCTGCTGAGCGTGGGCCGGGGTGACGCTCCCCGCTATGCCCTCGGCGAAACGGCGCGCGCCTATGCGCTGACGCGTCCGTTGCCGGCACCCCTGCACGACCGACACGCGGCCGCGGTGCGCAGGTTCTTCGACGACGCCCCCGCCGACTGGCTGAAGATGCCCGACGCGCAGTGGCTCGCGCGCTACGCACCGGAGCTCGACAACCTGCGCGCCGCCCTGCGCCGGGCGCACGCCGCGGGCGACCGCACGACCGTCGTCTCGCTGGTGGGCGCCGCAGCGCCGCTCTGGCATCACCTCTCGCTGCATGCCGAAGCACGCGAATGGCACGAGCTGAGCGAGCCCCTGCTCGGCGAACACCTCGACGGCGCGCTCGCCGCCCGCTGGTGGCGCGCCGCGCAATGGGCCTGGGCCGAGGTCTCACCGGAGCGCTGCCGCGCCGCGGCGGAGCGGGCGCATGCGCTCTATCGCGCGCTGGGCGATGTGCACGGGCTCTATGCGGAGCTGACCGGGCTGGCGGGCCTGTGGCGCGAGCCGGACCCTCGCGCCACGGCGGCGCTCGAGGAAGCGCTGTCGCTCGAAGACCCCTCGTGGCCGCCCCGCGAGCGTGCCTGGGGCCAGCGTGCACGCGCCGACGTGGCCCGGGCGCAGGGCTGGCTGGAGGAGAGTCTGCAGGCGCGCCTGGCCGAGATCCGATTGCGGTGCGAGGCGGGCGACGAGCGTGGCGAGTTGCGCGCACGCCTGCACCTCGCCGATCTCGAGACCGCCCTGGGCCGCCACGCCCAGGCCGTGCAGCACGCGGAGGACGTCGTGACGTCGCTGCGGCGCCAGCGCGCCCCGGCCCTGCTGCGCGCCGCGCTCGCCACGCTGGCCACCGCCGTGCGGGCGGGCGGCGACGAGCAGCGCGCACGCACGATCGAGCGCGAGGCGGCGAACTGACGCGCGGTGCTCAGCGGCCCTTGTTCTGGACGATGGGGTCGAGCACGGTGCTGAGCCCGGTCGCCTCTTCCACGACCGTCACGTTGTACGCATAGGCGAGACCGTCGCTGTTCTTGCCGCGCACGGTGGCGACGCTGCGGGTGCGATCGAGCTCCACCGGGCCGAAGGACTTTTCGGCGCCGGGCGAGGTGAAGACGATCGCGCGGCCATCCTCCGGGAAGTGGTAGCCCTTGGTGTCGAGCTTCCACTGGATGACCATCTCGCCCTCGGGCAGGCCGGTCAGGTCGAGCAACTCAGGGGTCACGGCGGCCTGGATGTGCAACCCGGGCGCCTTGCGATAGGCCACCACATGCACGGTGATCACGTTGTCCTTCCCGGTCTTGGTCATTGTTCAGCTCCTGGCTGTTGAAAGGTTCTTGCCGCCGCCCCGAACGGCCTGCAGGTCTTTTGCGAGTTCGGCAAAGGCGGGGTGCCGATAGGAAACGGACCGGAGGCGTCGCACGAGGCTTTCGGCCCCCTCGACGTCTCCCAGCATCAGGCGAGCTTTCGCCAGCGGCGTCAGCACCGCGCCATCGTTCAACGACGCAAAGGGTTCGAGCCGCTCGCGCACCGTCTCGACGAGGGCGCGACGCTCGGCTGCCGGTCGTGCAGCGCTGGAGGCGAGCGCCAGCCCGACGTTGGCCACCTCCGCCGTGAGCTTGGCCCATTCCGGCAGGTCCGGGTGCAGCTGGGCCATCGAGGCATCGAAGAACGACCTCAGCCGGCCGTCCAGCGCACCGCGCTGCGCGCCGGCCACGCGGTGCTCCAGGCAGAGCGCGCGTGCGGTGAGCATGACCGTGTAGCGCAGGCCCAGCGAACCCGATGCGTTGAACTCGCCGACGCAATCGAGCGCACGCCGCACCGCGCCATCGTGGCCTGCGCCCTGCGCCACCCGGATGTGCGCCAGCCGCAGCCGGGCGAAGCAGGCATCGCCCCGCCAGAAGAGGTTCTGCGGGTCGAGCTGGCCGAGCTTGTCGGCGATCACCAGGCCGCGCCGCACCGTCGCTTCCGCCGCCTCGAAGCGGCCCATGGCCAGTTCGTATTCGCTGATCGCGTTGAGCGCGCTCAGCACGCCACGCTGTGCGGTGCGGTTCGTGGCGGCCCCGGGCATCTCGTCGAACAAGCGCAGCTTCTTCTGCTCGGCCGCCAGCGCGCTTTCGTACTCGCCGAGCAGGTCGTACGCACTGCTCATCCATCCGTGGTTGTGCGCGAGCTCGAACTTCAGTTCGGGCTGGTGCACGGCCAGCGCATCGAGCAGCCCGGCGGAAGTCCTGAGCGCCGCGAGCGCCGCCTCGGGGCGCCCCAGCCCCAGATGCACCATGCCCATGTTCAGGTGCGCATAGGCGAGCTCCGTCTTCCACGCCGTGTTGCCGCCATCCATCGCGTGGAGCCGCTGGCTGAGCGCGAGGTACTCCTCGAACTGGCGCTGAGCGGCCTTGCCCTCGCCTCGGGACCACGCGGCGTTCGCCACCCAGAACACGCTCTGCGCATGGTCGAAGATCCGCTGCGCATCGTCCGGTGACTGCGCGAGCAGCCGCGCCGTCGTCCCGGCCGCCTGCTCGAACGCCTGCTGCGCCTCGGCGGGCTGGCCGCGCAGGTCGCGGATCTCGCCGATCAGGTGCATCGCGCGGGCGCGGTGACCGAGCGCGGTGGCGTCGAGCCGGCTCGCGTCCTGGCCGCCGTAGTAGCCAAGCGCCTTCTCGCCCACTGCATCCAGCACCTCCAGCCGCCCCACCGGCTCGAGCTTCCTGCGCAGGTCGCCCAGCATGAATTCGATCAGGCCCTCGGCCTGCTCGCGCTGGTACTGCGCCTCGTTGCGCGCCTGCACGGCCATCACGGCGAGGAAGGCGAAGACCACCACGCCGGCCACCGACGCGGCGGCCAGTGCCGTGAGCCAGCGCACGCGGCGCTGCAGCTCTCGCCGCACCAGCTCGTCGAAGGGCACACCCAGCATGCCGGCCACGAGCTTGAGCGTGGCGCGGCGCGGGCCGTCGCCGCTGCGGCGCAGGTCGGCGGCGATGGGCTCCAGGGGCGCGCCCTCGGCTCGGCCGTCCTCGTCGAGCGCACGCCGCAGCGCCGGCGGGAAGCATTCCTGCGCCTCGCGTCCGGGCGTGTCGCTCGCGAACGGCTCGCCGCGCACGATGAGGGCGAGCACGCGCCGCTCGCCGTGCAGCTTCTTGAACTCGACGATCTCGCGGTGGACCCAGGGCGAGCGCGCCGCATCGGGCGTGCACACGACGATGAGCCAGCGGCTGTGCGCGAGCGCCTCCTGCACGCTCGCCTTGAGGTCGCTGCCGGCATGCAGCTCGTCACGGTCGCGAAAGATCGGCGACAGGCGCGCCGGCACCACGCCGTGCGCCGTCTCGCGGCCGACCAGCCGACGCGGCACGCGGTAGGTTTCGAGCTGCTGCTGCAGGCGCCTCGCGACCACCTTGTCGTGGTGGCTGTAGCTCAGGAAGGCCTGGTAGCGAAAGCCGCCCGCCGGCTCGTCGGCCTGCGTGGCGGTGGGGGGCGCGACGAGCCGCAGCTTCATACCGCCCTCATCACGCGAGACACGGCCGCGGCCAGCTGCGCGGGCGCCAGGCGGCGGGACGGCGCCGATTCATACGCGCTGCGGCCCCGCGCCGGGCCGCCCTGGCGCTGCCACACCAGCACCGGGGCCACATGCGGCCGCGTGGCCACGTGCACCACCGGCATGCGGCGTCGGCATGCGCCGTCGACCACGTCGGCCGTGCCGCCGGGCCCGTGCGCGGGGCGGCCGTCCCAGACGGCGAGCAGCAGGTCGGAGCGGTCGAGCAAGGCCTGGGCCGCGCGGTGGTACACGAGTGACCCGCTCCCGGGCCGGCCGGGCAGCTCGGTCACGCGCTCGGCACGGCGCAGCAGCGCCTGGAACTCGCGGCGCGAGGCAGCGCCGGGGAAGTCGCGCGCATAAAGGTCGCGATCGAAGGGCAGCACCGCATGCAGCGCATAGCCGGCGTCGAGCGCGAGCCGGGCGACATGGCGGTCGGCCCCTTCGGCGAGGCCGCACACCAGCGTGAGCGTGGCGGCCCCGGCCGCACGCGCCGCACGGGCCGCCTGGTCGAGCAGCGGCCGCACCTGCGGCGTGAGGCGGTCGAGCTGACGTTGCGTGATGCGGTTCAAGCGATGCCCCGTCACACCGATGTTCAAACCCCGGGTCGCGCGTTGCGGCAACAACAAGGTGCCTCCCTTGCCGCGCTCAGTCGAGCTTGTTCTTGCTGATGGCGAGCCGCGGCTCCCGAAGCATAGAGGAGCGCGTGACGCTTTCCACGTTTTTCGTGGCCTTCGCCGGCGGCGCAGCCCCCGGTGCAGGACGGGCGGCGAACTGTGACGCCACGAAGGCCCCCGCCACGAGCACCGCAGCCAGGCCCCACAGGGCCGACAGCAGCACGAGCGCGGGCCGCTGGAAGCGGGCCTCGGAGATCGGGTGACGCCAGGGAATGTGCATGCGGGCACTGTGGCGAAGCGCGCGGCCGGCGTCCTGAAGCGGGCCTGAAGACTTCTGAAAGCGCGCTGTCACGGCTTCGACAGCGCCGCGCGGAACCCCGACCTATCATGGCCCGATGACCGATACCGCCTACGTCGCGCGGCGTGAGAGCCGCAGCGAATTCCTCCCCGTCCGGGGCCTGAAGTACCACCTGCGCCACTGGGGCGATGCGTCGCACGTGACGCCCGAGCGCCCGCCCCTCGTGATGGTGCATGGCTGGATGGACGTGGGCGCCTCGTTCCAGTTCGTCGTCGACGCGATGACGGAAGACCGCTACATCGTCGCGCCCGACTGGCGCGGCTTCGGCCTCACCGAGTGGCCCAACGAAGACAGCTACTGGTTCGCCGACTACCTGGGCGACCTCGACGCCATCGTCGACGCCGCGCTCAAGCCCTTTCCCGGGTGCGACCAGATCGACCTCGTGGGCCACAGCATGGGCGGCAACGTGGTGATGCTGTATGGCGGCGTGCGCCCGCAGCGCATCCGCCGCCTGGTCAACCTCGAAGGCTTCGGCGGCCCGGCCACCGTGCCCAAGATGGCGCCCAAGCGTTACGCGGCCTGGCTCGACGAGCTGAAGGAGCCCGCGCAGCTGCGCCCCTACAAGAGCCTCTCCGAGGTCGCCGCGCGCCTGCAGAAGACCAATCCGCTGCTGCCCTCGGACCGTGCGCACTGGCTCGCCGGCCACTGGGCACGGCAGGATGAAAACGGCCTCTTCCAGATCCTCGGCGACCCGGCCCACAAGCGCAGCAACCCGCTGCTCTACCAGAAGGACGAGGCGCTCGCCTGCTGGGCGCAGATCAGCGCGCCGCTGCTTTGGGTCGAAGGCGACCAGACCGATGCCGGCAAGTGGTGGAACGGCCGCTACTCGAAGGAGGAGTTCCACGAGCGGCTCAAGGTCGTGGGCAACGTGAAGAAGGCCATGCTTTCGCCGGCCGGCCACATGCTCCACCACGACCAGCCCGAGGCCTTGGCCGGCCATCTGGAAGCCTTTCTCGGCGCGTGATTTCGCTCTGGCGTGACACAATTGCGGGCTTCGAAAACAAGGCTTGCAACATGGACGTCGAACACATCAATGCCATTGGCAACTCCCTGGCCGACCTGACGCAGCGCACGGTCGACCTACGGGGGTATCTTTGACTACGACCACAAGGCACTGAGACTCAACGAAGTCAACGCCGCGCTGGAGAACCCCAAGGTCTGGGACGACCCCAAGCGCGCGCAGGAGCTGGGCCGCGAGAAGCGCACGCTGGAGCAAGTGGTCGAGACGATCCAGCACCTCACCAGCAACCTCGCCGACAACACCGAGCTCTACGAGATGGCGAAGGAAGAGGGCGACGAAAGCTCGCTGCTCGCCATCGAGGCCGAGGCCACGAAGCTCGAAGAGACCGTCAAGCAGCTCGAATTCCGCCGGATGTTCAACAACCCGGCCGACCCGAGCAACTGCTTCATCGACATCCAGGCCGGCGCGGGCGGCACGGAAGCCTGCGACTGGGCCGGCATGCTGCTGCGCCAGTACCTGAAGTACGCCGAGCGCAAGGGCTTCAAGACCACGATGGAAGACGAGACGCCGGGCGACGTGGCCGGCATCAAGAGCGCGACCATCAAGGTGGAAGGCGAGTACGCCTTCGGCCTGCTGCGCACCGAGACCGGCGTGCACCGCCTGGTGCGCAAGAGCCCGTTCGACTCCGCCGGCGGCCGCCACACGAGCTTCGCGTCGCTCTTCGTCTACCCGGAGATCGACGACTCGATCGAGATCGACATCAACCCGGCCGACGTGCGCACCGACACCTACCGCGCGAGCGGCGCGGGTGGCCAGCACATCAACAAGACCGATTCGGCGGTGCGGCTCACGCACATCCCGACCGGCATCGTGGTGCAGTGCCAGGACAGCCGCAGCCAGCACAGCAACCGCGATGTCGCCTGGCGCCGGCTGCGCTCTCGCCTGTACGACCACGAGATGCGCAAGCGCATGGAAGAGCAGCAGAAGCTCGAGGACGGCAAGACCGACGTGGGCTGGGGCCACCAGATCCGCTCGTACGTGCTCGACCAGAGCCGCATCAAGGACCTGCGCACCAACGTCGAGATCTCCAACACCCAGAAGGTGCTGGACGGCGATCTCGACGCGTTCATCGAGGCCAGCTTGAAGCAGGGTGTCTGACGGCCCCCTGTCCGCCCCACCGCCGTTCGCCCCGCAGCCTGTCGACGCCATTCGGCAGGCTCGAGGCCCAAGGAGACCCATGAATGCGTGAAGGCACCGCTCCCCTGATCCGCCGCGAGGACTACGCGCCGCCGCCCTACTGGATCCGCAAGGTCGATCTGACCTTCGACCTCGACCCGGCCAAGACGCTGGTCATCAACCGCATGCAGGTCGAGCGCAACGCGGCCCTGCCGCCGCAGCCGCTGCGCCTGCACGGCGAGGACATCACGCTCACCCGCGTGCTCGTGAACAATGAGTCGGTCTCGTTCCGCCACGAAGACGGCCTGCTCGTGATCGACAACCTGCCGGGCGAGCCCTTCACGCTCGAGATCCGCAACACCTGCGTGCCCGAGAAGAACACCCAGCTGTCGGGCCTCTACACCTCGGGCGGCGGCTTCTTCACGCAATGCGAGGCCGAGGGCTTCCGCCGCATCACCTACTTCCTCGACCGCCCCGACGTGATGGCGGTCTACACGGTGACGCTGCGCGCCGCGAAGACCCAGTACCCGGTGCTGCTCTCCAACGGCAACCTCGTCGAGCAGGGCGAGATGATGGCCGGCGTCCACGGCCCGCGCCACTACGCCATCTGGCACGACCCCTTCCCGAAACCGAGCTACCTGTTCGCGCTCGTCGCCGCCGACCTCGTCGCGCGCGAGCAGCGCATCCGCACGCGCTCGGGCCAGGACCACCTGCTGCAGGTCTACGTGCGCCGCGGCGACCTCGAGAAGACCGAGCACGCGATGAACTCGCTGATCGCGAGCGTCGTGTGGGACGAAGCCCGCTTCGGCCTGCCGCTGGACCTCGAGCGCTTCATGATCGTCGCCGTCGGCGACTTCAACATGGGCGCGATGGAGAACAAGGGCCTGAACATCTTCAACACGAAGTACGTCCTGGCCAACCCCGCCACCGCCACCGACGCCGACTACGCCGGCATCGAGAGCGTGGTCGGCCACGAGTACTTCCACAACTGGACGGGCAACCGCATCACCTGCCGCGACTGGTTCCAGCTCAGCCTGAAGGAGGGCCTCACGGTCTTCCGCGACCAGGAATTCAGCATGGACATGGCCGGCACGCCCACCGCGCGTGCCGTCAAGCGCATCGAGGACGTGCGCGGCCTGCGCCAGGTGCAGTTCCCCGAAGACGCGGGCGCCATGGCGCACCCGGTGCGCCCCGACAGCTACGTCGAGATCAACAACTTCTACACCGCCACCGTCTACGAAAAGGGCGCGGAGGTGGTGCGCATGATGCAGACGCTCGTCGGGCGCGAGGGCTTCGCCCGCGGCATCACCACCTACTTCGAGCGCCACGACGGCCAGGCCGTGACCTGCGACGACTTCGCCCAGGCCATCGCCGACGCCAACCCCGACAGCGCGCTGGCCGCGCTCCTGCCGCAGTTCAAGCGCTGGTATGCGCAGGCCGGCACGCCGCGCGTCACCGCCCGGGGCCGCTACGACGCGCCCAGCCGCACCTACACGCTCGGCCTCGAGCAGACGGCCCTGCCCTCGCCGGGCCAGCCGGTGAAGCAGGCCTACGTGATCCCGCTGGCCATGGGCCTGGTGGGCCGCGACGGCACGGCGCTGCCGTTGCAGCTCGAAGGCGAAGCCGCGCCGGTCGGCACCGAACGCGTGCTGGTGCTCAACGAGGCGCGCAGCTTCTACACTTTCGTCAACGTCGACCAGGAGCCGGTGCCCTCGCTGCTGCGCGGCTTCTCGGCGCCGGTGGTGCTCAACGACCACCTGGCCGACGCCGACCTCCTCGTGCTGCTGCAGCACGATCCCGACCCCTTCAACCGCTGGGAAGCCGGCCAGCGCCTCGCGCTCAACCGCCTGCTCGCCGGCGTGAGCGGCGACGGCCCGGCGCAGCTCGACGACGCCTTCATCGACGCCATGCGCTCGGTGCTGCGCCATCCCGGGCTCGATGCCGCCTTCAAGGACCTCGCGCTCACGCTGCCGAGCGAGATCTACCTGGCCGAGCAGCTCACGACCGTGGACCCGCAGCGCATCCACGCGGTGCGCGAGGCCATGCTGCTGCAGCTCGCCCAGGCACTGCGCAGCGACTGGGAATGGGCCTACGAGGCGCACCAGGTGCCAGGCGGCTACTCGCCCGACCCGGTGTCGGCCGGCCGGCGCGCGCTCGCCAACCAGGCGCTCGCCATGCTCTGCCGCGACGCCATGGCGCGCGGCGATGTGGTGTGGCCGGGCCGCGCCTACGAACGCTTCAAGGACGCCGGCAACATGACCGATCGCCTGGGCGCGCTCGTCGCGCTGGTGCATGCGCACTCACCGCTGGCCGAGAACGCGCTGCAGCGCTTCCACGCGATGTTCAAGGACGAGGCGCTCGTCATCGACAAGTGGTTCTCGCTGCAGGCCACCGCGCCCGAGAAGGACGGCCGCGTGTTCGAACGCGCCAGGGCGCTGCTCAAGCACCCCGACTTCTCGATCAAGAACCCCAACCGCGCGCGCAGCCTGATCGCGGCGCTGTGCATGAGCAACCCGGCGGCCTTCCATCGCACCGACGCGGCGGGCTACGCCTTCTGGGCCGACCGTGTGCTCGAGCTCGACGGCGTGAACCCGCAGCTCGCCGCGCGCCTGGCCCGGGTGATGGACCGCTGGACGCAGCTCGCCGAGCCCTATCGCGCGGCTGCGGCCGAAGCGCTGCGCCGCGTGGCGGCCAAGCCCGATCTTTCGAGCGACGTGGCGGAGATCGTCCATCGCGCCCTGCAACAGGAAACGACAGCACCATGAGCCAGAAAAGAGTCAGCCTCACGCAATACCTCGTCGAGCAGCAGCGCCAGCACGGCCACATCCCCGGTGAGCTGCGCCTCCTCCTGGAGGTCGTGGCCCGTGCCTGCAAGCGCATCAGCATCAGCGTCAACAAGGGCGCGCTCGGCGACGTGCTGGGCTCGGCGTCGAGCGAGAACGTGCAGGGCGAGGTGCAGAAGAAGCTCGACATCATCGCCAACGAGGTGCTGATCGAGGCGAACGAATGGGGCGGCGCGCTCGCCGCCATGGCCAGCGAGGAGATGGAAGGCATCTACGTGGTGCCCAACCGCTACCCGCAGGGCGAATACCTGCTGCTCTTCGATCCGCTCGACGGCTCCTCCAACATCGACGTCAACGTCAGCATCGGCACCATCTTCTCGGTGCTCCGGAAGCCCGACGAGCACGAAGGCGTGAGCGAGAAGGACTTCCTGCAGCCCGGCCACCAGCAGGTGGCGGCCGGCTACTGCGTGTATGGCCCGCAGACCACGCTCGTGCTGACCGTGGGCGATGGCGTCGCAATGTTCACGCTCGACCGCGAGCAGGGCTCGTGGGTGCTGACCGCCGAGGACGTGCGCATCCCGGAGGACACGAAAGAGTTCGCGATCAACATGAGCAACATGCGCCACTGGGCGCCGCCCGTGAAGCGCTACATCGACGAATGCCTGGCCGGCAAGACCGGCCCGCGCGGCAAGGACTTCAACATGCGCTGGATCGCGAGCATGGTCGCCGACGTGCACCGCATCCTCACGCGCGGCGGCGTCTTCATGTACCCCTGGGACCAGCGCGAGCCCGAGAAGCCCGGCAAGCTGCGCCTGATGTACGAGGCCAACCCGATGGGCTTCCTCGTCGAGCAGGCCGGTGGCGCCGCCACCAACGGCCGCCAGCGCATCCTCGACATCGAGCCCGGCAAGCTGCACGAGCGGGTGAGCGTGATCCTCGGCTCCAAGAACGAAGTCGAACGCGTCACCGCCTACCACCTCGAAGCCAAGGACGCCTGAGCCCATGGGAACCGTCTACCTCGTGCGCCACGGCCAGGCTTCGTTCGGTGCCGACAACTACGACATGCTGAGCGCCCTAGGCCGCCGCCAGTGCGTGCGCCTGGGGGAGTACTTCCGCCACAAGGGCATCCGCTTCGACGCCGCGCTCGTGGGCACGCTGGAGCGCCAGAAGCAGTCGCTCGCCTGCATCGCCGAAGGCCTGCAGTGGGAGCCCGAGCCGCTCTCCTGGCCTGGCCTCAACGAGTACGACAGCAAGGCCGTGGTGCAGGCCATCCACCCTGGCCCGCTGGAGAAGCCCACCACCCCCGAGCTGGTGCGCGAGCACTTCCGCCTGCTGCGCGAGGGCCTGGCGGCCTGGATCGCCGGCGAGACCCGGCCCGAGGGCATGATCAGCCACGACGACTTCCTGCTCGGCGTGACGAGCGCGCTCGAGCACGTGCGCGCCACGCACTACGGCAAGAACGTGCTGGTGGTCTCCAGCGGCGGCCCGATCTCGACCATCGTCGCCCACACGCTGGGCGCACCCGCCACGGCCATGATCGAGCTCAACCTGCGCATCCGCAACAGCTCGGTGAGCGAACTGACCTTCACGCCCAAGCGGCATTCGCTGGTGACCTACAACACGCTGCCGCACCTCGACAGCGCCGAGCACCAGTCCTGGATCACCTACGCCTGAGGGCGGCGCTCAGGCGTCCTCGTCGCTCACCCCGTGCTCGCGGTCGAGCCGGTTCATGCGCCAGGCGTAGAAGCCGATGATGAGCAGGTACACCACGAGTGCGCCCTGCGCCGCGACCCAGAAGCTGAAGGGCCAGCCGAAGAACTCGAAATCGAGGTCGCGCGCGAACCAGCCGATCACGAAGGTCACGAAGAACCACATGAACACCAGCACGCCGGTGATGCGCAGGTTCGCTCGCCAGTGGCGCTGCTGCACGCTCTGCGCCTGCCGGGGCGTGCCCGGCTGCAATTCGTCACGCGGTCCCATCCGTTTGCCTTTTCCTCGCACCCCGGGCGAGATGATGTCACGGTTCGCCCGCTATAATCGCGCGCTTCACGCCGGTGTAGCTCAGTTGGTAGAGCAGCGCATTCGTAATGCGAAGGTCGGGAGTTCGACTCTCTTCACCGGCACCAACATCTCCAGGAGCCAACGCCCCGCGCAAGCGGCCGTTGGCTTCTTGGTCTTGGCCCCCGAATGAGTTCCATCGCGCCTGCCCAGCGGCCCCTGCAGTTCCTCGCCCGCATCGCGCGGGCGCAGCGCGGGTGGCGGATCGCGCTGGTGCTGCTGGTGTCGCTGGTGGCCTTCCTGGCCGTGACGCCCATGCCCCCGCGCGAGCTGAGCACCGGCTGGGACAAGCTCAACCACGCCCTGGCCTTCGCGTCGCTGGCGTTCTCGGGCTGCCTCGCCTTCCCGGCGTCGCGCCGCAGCCTCCTGGCGGTGTGGCTGGGGGTGTTGCTCTTCGGCGGGGCGATCGAGATCGTGCAGGCTTTCGTGCCCGGCCGTTCCTGCGAGTGGGAAGACCTGCTCGCCGATGCGATGGGCGCCGTGCTCGGCACCTGCATCGCGTGGCCGATCGCGCGCGCCGTCGCCACGCCGCGCTGAGCGCGCTTCAGCTCTGGTGGGCCGGGCTGCCGTGCAGCCGCTCCCAGTACGAGACCACCTTGCTGACCCACGCCTGGTAGTGCGGGTCGTGCAGGCTGTAGTACGGGATGCCGCGCTCGACGAAGCGCGCCGCGGCGTTGGCGAGGGCGGTGCTGGAGGCGTCGCTGCACTGCCGGTGCTCGATCTCCTCTTCCAGCATGTGCAGCGCCATGGCGCGCGGCATGGGCTCGGGCGCCATCAGGCACTCGCGCAGGGTGGAGGCGGTCATCTCGGCGGACATCGATGTGGACATGCAGGGCTCCCGACAGGGTGAGCCTGATTTTTCGTCCCTTCGGGCCCGGGCTTGACGGACCCACCGCGCCAGGGTGCGGCTCAGTTCACGCCCGCCGCGTCTGCGTGGGGGGAATGTTGCGCGCGCGTCGCAGCGCCGCGGCTCAGGCGGCCGCCGGCTCCGGCGGCTGGGCCACCGCCAGGCGGTTGCGACCCTCGCGCTTGGCGCGGTAGAGCGCCTCGTCGGCCTGCTCGATGAGCTGCTCGGCGCCCAGCCGCGAGCCGCTCACGCACAGGCCGATGCTCACCGTGACCGCGAGGCCCGGTGCGAGCTGCGCCCAGTCGTGCTCCTGCACCGCCAGGCGCAGACGTTCGCAGGCCTCCTGCGCCCAGTCGAGCGACGCGTGCGCGAAGACGATCAGGAACTCCTCCCCGCCCATGCGGGCGATGAGGTCGCCGCCGCGCACCCGCGCGCGGAAGAGATCGGCCGTGGCGGTGAGCACGGCATCGCCGACCGCATGGCCATGGCGGTCGTTCACCTGCTTGAAGTGGTCGAGGTCCAGCACGGCCACGGCGAGCGGCTCGCCGGTGCGCGCGCTGTGCTGCACGAGGCGCGGCAGCTCGCGCTCCACCTGCCGCCGGTTGCCGAGGCCCGTGAGCGGGTCGGCGAGCACGTAGCGCCGCAGCTCGCGCGCCTGCGCCTGCAGGCGTTCGGCTTCGGCCGCCATCTGCTCGGCGCGCACGCGCTGCAGCTCGGCCTGCATGCGCGAGCGCTCGGCGCCGAAGCGGGCCTGGTCGAGCTCGAGCCGGTTCATCATCAGGCGCGACTGCGCATCGTTGCGCTGCTCCAGCTGCTCGCGCGTGAGCGCGTGGTAGCGCTCATGGTGGGCGAGCGCCTCGGCGAAATCGCCGCGCGCCTTGTGCGCGAGGTAGAGCTGGCGGTGCATGTCCTGCACCATCGAGTTGGCATACAGCTCGCGCGCGAGCAAGAGCGCCTCGCCGAGGATGGCGATGGCCTCGTCGTGCCGGCCTTCGCGCACGAGCAGCTCGGCGCGGTTGCCGTCGCAGGCGAGTGCGAGCGAGCGGTGCCCGTTCTCCAGGGCGAGCGCACGGGCACGGGCGAGCAGCGTGAAAGCCGCCCTCGCCTGCCCGCTCACGCCGAGGTAACGCCCGAGGTTGGACAGCGTGAGCGCCTCGCGGTAGGCATTGCCCGAGCGGCGGGCGATGATCAACGCCTCTTCGCCGTACTTGCGCGCGCGCTCGATCGCATCGCGCGCGCTCGCGAGATCGCCGCGCGATTCGAAGGCGTCGAAGGCGTCGGAGGCGACGACACCGAGGTTGGTGAGCGCGCGGTAGATCTCCTCTTCGCTTGCGAGCTCGCGCGCCATGGCGAGCGATTCGGTCAGGAAGCGGTCAGCCTCCTCGAAACGGCCAAGGTGCCCCTTGGTGAGGCCCACGCGGTTGTAGGCCAGGCACAGCAGCCGGGCATCACCGCAGGCGCGCGCGGCCTCGACGCTCTCGCTGATGTGGTCGAGCGCCTCCTGGTTGAGGCCGAGGTCGAGGAAGGCCATGGCCATGTCGCACAGCACGTCGGCGCGCGCGGCGTCGTCACCGCTCTCGCGCAGCACCGGCAACACGGCCTGGCCGGCAGCGATGGCCTGCTCGGCCAGGCCCTCGCGGCTGTTGAGCGTGACCAGGAGCCGCAGCGCTTGCGTGAGGCTCGTCCTGTCGTGCGCTTCGCGGGCCAGCGCCTCGGCCCGCAGCGCGAGCTCGATGCCGCGGCCGTGCTCGTCACGCCCCGCGGCCTGCTCGGCCTGCCGCAGCAGCTCGTCGAGCGGCACGGGGGCGAATGGCGTGACGGGATGGTTCATGGCAGACAACGCCGCGACGGGCACACGAGCGGCGCTGAGGCAACTTTCAGGCCGAGACGTCGCTCGGCTGCAAGGCGGTGGCCAGCACCTTGTCCACCCGCTTGCCATCGAGGTCGATCACCTCGAACCGCCAGCCTTCCCACTCGACGGCATCGGCGGTCTGCGGCAGCCGCCCGAGCAGCAGCATCACCATGCCGGCCAGAGTGTTGTAGCGGCCCCGATCTTCCTCCGGCAGCTCCCTGAGGTCCAGCCGATCCTTGAGCTCGGGCACGGGAATGAGCCCATCGAAGAGCCAGCTGCCATCGGTGCGCTGCACGGCCCAGGCGTCGTCGGACGCCGGCGTCGTGAACTCGCCGGTGATGGCCTCCAGCACGTCGCGCACGGTGATGATGCCCTGCACCTCGCCGTATTCGTCGACCACGAAGACCAGCTGCGCGCTCGACACGCGGAACTGCTCCAGCAGTTCCATGCCGGTGAGCGTTTCCGGCACGAAGACCGGCGGTTGCAGTTTCTCGGTGAGCTGGAGCGTCCCGCCCTGTAAAAGCTGCTGCAACAAGGTCTGCGCCGACACCACGCCGAGCACGTCGGTCAGTCCGTTGCGACACACCGGGTAGCGCGAATGCTCGCGTGCGGAGATCGCCGCACGCACCTCGTCGGCGGTGGCGGCGGCATCCAGCCACACGATGTCGGTGCGCGGGATCATCATCGAGCCCACCGTGCGATCGTCGAGGCGGAAGACGTTGCGCACCATCTGGTGCTCCTGCGCCTCGATCACGCCGGCGTCGAGGCCCTCTTCGAGGCTCGCGGCGATCTCCTCCTCGGTCACCGAGCGCGAGGGGCCGCCGCGGATGCCGAGCAGGCGCAGCGTCGCCTCGGTGCACCAGGTGAGGAGTTTGACGAAGGGCCGCGCGATCAGCGAGAGCCACTCCATGGGATAGGCCACCAGGCGCGCCACCGCCTCGGGATACATCTGGCCCAGCCGCTTGGGCACCAGCTCGCCGAAGATGATCGTGAGGAAGGTGATGATCACCACCACGAGGGCCGTCGCCGACACCTCGGCCACGCGCTGGCTCACCAGCGGGAAGGTTTCGATCAGCCAGCCGGCCAGCGGCGCGGAGAACGCGGCCTCGCCGACGATGCCGTTGAGCACGCCGATGGAGGTGATGCCGATCTGCACCGTCGAGAGGAACTTGGTGGGCGTCTCATGCAGGTCCATCGCGACCTGCGCCCCTTTGTCGCCCGCTTCCACCATCACCTGCAGCCGTGTCCGGCGGGCCGCCGTCAGGGCCATCTCGGACATGGCGAAGACGCCATTGAGCAGGATCAGAAAGACGAGTAGCGCTATGTCCATGCACCGGGCCTCACCCGGAACGCGACTGTTGAACAAGCGGCAAAGCGTAGCAGAGTCGTTCTGCCGGGCGGTGAAAATGCCGCCATGGACTACCTCATCGGCGACCTCCAGGGCTGCTGCGACGCCCTGGACCGGCTGCTCGCCACCGTGGGCTACAGCCCCTCGCGCGACCGCCTCTACGTGCTGGGCGACCTCGTCAACCGCGGTCCCGCCTCGCTCGCCACCCTGCGCCGCCTGCGCGGCCTGGGCGACGCGGCCACCTGCCTGCTGGGCAACCACGACCTGCACCTCCTCGCCGTGGCCCACGGCGTGCGCGCGGCGGGCCGCGGCGACACGCTCGACGAGCTGCTGGCCGCCCCCGACCGCGACGCGCTGGTCGACTGGCTGCGCCAGCAGCGCATGGCGGTCCACGCGCGCGGCTGGCTCATGGTGCATGCCGGCGTGGCGCCGCAGTGGGACCTCGCCCTCACGCTGCAACTGGCCGGCGAAGTCGAAGCCCGCCTGCGCGAGGACGACCTGCCGGACTTCCTGCGCGTGATGTACGGCAACCGCCCCTCGCGCTGGTCGAACGATCTTGCCGGTGAGGACCGCCTGCGCTTCACCGTCAACGCCCTCACCCGCATCCGCTTCGTGAGTGCCGACGGCGAACTGGATCTGCAGACCAAGGAAGGCGCCGGCGCCGCACCGCCCGGCTACTACCCATGGTTCGAGGTGCCCGGCCGCAAGACCGCAGGCATCCCCATCGCCTTCGGCCACTGGTCCACCCTGGGCCTCGTCGACCGGCCCGATCTGCTGTCGCTGGACACCGGCTGCGTGTGGGGCGGCCGGCTCACGGCCGTGCGCCTGGACGGCACATCCCGCGAGGTCATCCAGGTTGAATGCGAACAGGCGCAGAAGCCGGGCTGACTACATACAATCGCGGCCTCTTCGAACAAGGCCGCAAGGAAGTGTGGCCGAGTGGTTTAAGGCACTGGTCTTG